>NZ_CP059404.1:335515-671030 GCF_014217255.1 Corynebacterium incognita | reverse complement strand
GGCGACGCGCCAGGTTTCCGTATCTTCATTGGCGCGTTTGCGCCCGGGACGTGGCCTTATAAGGCAAGTAGGAGTCGTGCACCATGGCTAAGGAACCACGCGCAGCGAAGTCGACCAAGAAGGCGGCGCGCAAAACCACCCGCAAAACCACCCGTAAAACCACGCGCAAAGCGCCCGCAGCAAAGAAAACAACCACGCCGAACGCGGCCGTGCCCGGCGTGAGCGACGACGATCTTCGCGCCGCGGCGTCGCTGGCGCAGCGCCTGGATCGCGATGCCGTGGGGGAGAAGACTCGCGTGCACGCCCTGGCGAAGCAGGTGGGACTGAAGTCCCGCGACGTCGTGGCCGTGTTCGGGGAGATGGGCAAGTCCAAGGTCGCGCAGTCGTCCCTGAGTCGCGACGAGGTGTTTGCTTTCCTCGAGCGCATCGCGCCTAGCGAAACTACCGACACCGAGCAGTCGGTACAGCAGCCGACCAAGAAATCCACCAAGCGCGCCGTGAAGAAGGCCGCGCCAGTCGAGGAGCCGACCCCGAGCGCGGTAGACGTCGCCGAGGAGCCAGTGAAGGCGCAGCTCGACGAGGAGGCCGCCGCGGTACCGGAGGCCGAGGATGAGAAGTTGCGCTACCGCGTACGCAAGAACGTGGACAACGAGATCCACCAGATCGTGGAGAAGGTGGACAAGGAGCTTGCCGACGCCGCGCCCGAGGAAGACGCCCCAGAGGCCGAGGAACCTGAAGCCACCGATCCGGAGAGCCCGGAGGTTGAGGAAGCCGTCGGGGATGAATCAGACGACGACTTCGGCGACTACGTCCCGGAGATCACCCCGAAACCGGAGAACCCGACCCTGACCATGCAGTACGCGCCGGTGTTTATCGCGCCGGGCGTGGGGGAGCACGCTGACGACGAGGACGGCTTCGACGTCGAGGAGCTCAGCAGCGAGGACGACAGCGAGAGCGACGCGGACCGCAAGGGCGACAAGGATGAGGGCCGAGGGGCGTCGCGCCGCCGCCGAGGCCGCCGCGGCGCATCCCGCGGCAAGGGCAAGCAACGTGAGGACTCCACCGAGGAGGCGGGCGCCGATTCCACCGACGAGGACTTCGCGCAGGTCGAGGAGCCGAAGGCCCTGCGCGGTTCGGCGCGCCTGGAGGCCCAGCGACGCCGCCGCGCGGAGATCCGTGAGGAGGGCCGCAAGCGTCGTCCCATCGTCAGCCAGGAGGAGTTTCTGGCCCGTCGCGAGTCCGTGGAGCGCACCATGGTGGTCCGCGAACGCGCGCGCCACGATGACCTGGGCAGCATCACGCAGGTGGGCGTGCTGGAGGACGACCTGCTGGTCGAGCACTTCGTCACCTCCGACGCACAGGCGTCAATCATCGGCAACATCTACCTCGGCCGTGTGCAAAACGTCCTGCCGTCCATGGAGGCCGCGTTCATTGACATCGGAACCGGCCGCAACGGTGTGCTGTACGCCGGCGAGGTGAACTGGAAGGCCGCAGGTCTGGGCGGGCGTGGTCGCCGCATCGAGAATGCGCTGCGTTCCGGGGACCAGGTGTTGGTCCAGGTGTCCAAGGACCCGGTGGGCCACAAGGGTGCGCGCCTGACCACCCAGATTTCCCTGGCAGGCCGCTACCTCGTGTACGTCCCTGGCGGCCGCAGCGCGGGCATTTCCCGCAAGCTGCCCGCCCCGGAGCGCAAGCGCCTCAAGCAGGTTCTCACCAACGTGGTGCCGGGCGACGGCGGCGCCATCATCCGCACCGCGGCGGAGAATGTGTCCGAGGAGGCCATCGGCCTTGACGTGCGCCGCCTGCATGACGCGTGGGAGGACATCCAGGCCCGCGCCGAGGAGGCCAAGGCGTCCAAGGGCGCCAAGCCGCAGACCCTGTACGAGGAGCCGCCACTGCTGGTCAAGGTGGTGCGCGATCTGTTCAACGAGGACTTCGATCAGCTCATCATTGACGGCGATAAGGCGTACAACATCATCGCCAATTACGTGCAGTCGGTGGCGCCGGATCTGTTCGGTCGCATCCTCAAGTACGACCGCGAGGGCCACGGCGGGCAAGACGCGTTCGAGCGTTACCGCGTGGACGAGCAGATTCAGAAGGCCCTGGCGCGCAAGGTGTGGCTGCCATCTGGTGGCACCTTGGTTATCGATCGCACTGAGGCGATGACCGTCGTCGATGTCAATACCGGCAAATTCACTGGCTCCGGCGGCAACCTGGAAGAGACCGTGACTAAGAACAACCTCGAGGCTGCCGAGGAGATTGTGCGCCAGATGCGTCTGCGCGATCTGGGCGGCATGATCGTGGTGGACTTCATCGACATGGTTCTGCCGGAAAACCGCGACCTGGTGCTGCGCCGCCTCAAGGAGGCGCTGGGTCGGGATCGCACCCGCCACCAGGTCTCCGAGGTGACGTCGCTGGGCCTGGTACAGATGACCCGCAAGCGTTTGGGTACTGGCCTTCTGGAAACCTTCTCCACGCCGTGTGAATGCTGTGGCGGCCGCGGCCTGATCCTGCACGACGATCCGGTGGAGGAGTCTCCGGAGGAGGAGCGCGATTCCAAGCAGAACCGCCGCGGGCGCGGCGGGCGTTCCGACGCCCCGGCGAAGGCTTCCGGCCGTGGCAACGTCGGCAATGCGCAGCGTGACGACGCCGCAGAGAAGGGTGCCGCGGAGAAGGACGGCGCGGAGGTGCGTTCCGAGGACAAAGACAAGGACAAGGGCAAGGGCCGCGGTCGTCGTTCGGGGGGTTCGCGCCGTCGCCGCCGGGAGACCCCGGACTACGAGGGCTTGGCGGCCAGCGTGGTGGTCACCGACGACACCGACAACACCGCGGATCGTGGGACGCAGTCCATTGAGGACATCGCCTACGCCGCGGTGAAGAAGGCGGAAGCGACCGACGACGTCGGGGAGTGGCCGTCGCCGCTGTCCCACGAGGAAGAGGAGCGCCTAGCGGCCAAGCAGGATGAGCCGGGCGCGGCCCCCGCGCAGCCGAGCTACGAGGAGGCCGTGGCGGAGTTTGAAGCCTCGCCGCGTCGCAAGCGTCGCACCCGCGGCAACTCCCGTTCGGATCACCGCCCGCGCCGCGAAGACTTCGCGGATGCTGCTGCTGAGCCGCAACAGGAGCCGCAACAGGAGCCGAAGCAGGAGCCGCAGCGCGGGGAACGCAACGAGAGCGCGAGCGCGCGCCGTCGCCGCCGTCGCGTGCGCAGGTCCAACGCGAAGGCTGCGGCGCCGCAGGCGGCTAAGCGGACAAAGACGCAGCCCGCGAAGCAGGATGCGCCAGCCGCAGAGTCTGCCGCCGAGGCGGGCGTGGAGAAGAAGGTCGTGGTCACCGGCCGCGGTCGTCGCCGTGCCGTGCGCCGCCGCGTGGCCGGGGGCGCTGCCTCCGAGCACGTGGCACAGGTCAAGCGTTCCGAACAGTCCGGCCGTGGCGGAGAGAGCAGCGGAGGCAACGCCGCGGATAAGGCGGACGGTGCGGGCCACGGGGCATCGTCAAGCGCGAAGCGCGGCCGGGGCCGTCGCCGGAGCACTCGCCGTCGGGGCTAACTGGAGAAGCGGACGGGTGCTGCTAAGCGGCGCCCACCCACGCGTTTTGCCTTTTGCAGGCCAAACGGGGTAGTCTTTGACAGTCGCTGTTTAGGGATCATTGCGCGCGCCGCGACGCTGCCTTAGCGGGCGCAGGTAACGCGCAACCTAAACGCAATAAATTTTGAAGTAACAGTCCATGTATCAGGGCTTCAGCTCACCCGCTGGCCCTGAGCCGAGTATAGATAAGGGGTAACCCTCTATGTACGCGATCGTCAAGACCGGCGGCAAGCAGTACAAGGTTGCCGAAGGCGACCTCGTCAAGGTCGAGAAGATCGAGGGTGAGCCAGGCAGCGCCGTGGCTCTCACCCCGGTTCTGCTCGTCGATGGTTCCAACATCAAGTCCAAGGCCGATGACCTGGCTAACGTCAAGGTCGACGCCGAGATCGTCGAGCACGGCAAGGGCCCGAAGATCGACATCCTGAAGTACAAGAACAAGACCGGCTACAAGAAGCGTATGGGCCACCGTCAGCCAGTCACTGTCCTGAAAATCAACGGCATCAAGTAAGCATTACGCTTCGCCTTTACACCCCTTAAAAGGAGGGAAATCCAATGGCACACAAGAAGGGTGCATCCAGCTCCAGCAACGGTCGTGACTCCGAGTCCAAGCGCCTCGGTGTGAAGCGCTTCGGTGGTCAGAAGGTCAACGCCGGCGAGATTCTGGTCCGTCAGCGTGGCACCAAGTTCCACCCAGGTGAGAACGTTGGCCGTGGCGGCGACGATACTCTGTTCGCTCTCGAGTCCGGCTCCGTGCAGTTCTCCATCAAGCGCGGTCGTCGCATGGTGAACATCGAGCCTATCGCTGAGTCCGCAGCTCCGGCTGAGGCCGCTGAGGCTACCGCCTAGAAACTTTCGTTTCCACATCCACCCTGTCTGCCAGTGTGCAGGCAGGGTTTTGTGTTCCCTGCGTCCCCCGTGCTTAGTACCGCGGGCAGCGAAGCCACTACAATCGCTAGAAATACCTATTCATCAACTTCGAGCACACCTCGACAACAGTGAAGGAAACAACGTTTCATGGCACGTTTTGTTGACCGCGTAGTACTGCACCTGCAGGCGGGCGATGGCGGGCACGGCTGCGTTTCCGTGCACCGCGAAAAATTCAAGCCCCTCGGCGGGCCGGATGGCGGCAACGGCGGCCACGGCGGTGACATCATCCTCGAGGTGTCCAACCAGGTCCATACGCTGATGGACTTCCACTTCCGCCCGCACATCAAGTCCGAGCGCGGCGGCAACGGCGCCGGTGATCACCGCAACGGCGCGCGCGGCAAGGACCTCATCCTGGAGGTGCCGGTGGGCACGGTCGTCCATACCGCGAAGGGGGAGACCCTGGCGGATCTGACGGTGCCAGGCACCCGGTTTATTGCGGCGCAGGGCGGCTTCGGCGGCCTGGGCAATGCGGCGCTCGCGTCCGCGCAGCGCAAGGCGCCGGGCTTCGCGCTGCAGGGCGAGCCGGGCGAGCAGAAAGAGCTCGTGCTCGAGCTGAAGTCCATGGCGGACGTCGGACTCGTGGGCTTCCCGTCCGCGGGCAAGTCCTCCTTGATCTCGGTGCTCTCGGCCGCAAAGCCGAAGATTGGTGACTACCCGTTTACCACGCTCGCCCCGAACCTCGGCGTCGTGAACATGGGGGACAAGTCCTTCACCATCGCCGACGTCCCGGGGCTTATCCCGGGCGCCGCCGAGGGCAAGGGCTTAGGCCTGGACTTCCTGCGCCACATCGAGCGCACCTCGGTGCTCGTGCACGTGGTGGACACCGCCAGCATTGAGCCGGGGCGCGATCCCATGTCGGATATCGACGCCCTAGAAGCTGAGCTGGCCAATTATCAGTCTGCGTTGGACGAGGACACTGGTCTGGGGGATCTGCGCGAGCGCCCGCGCGTTATCGTGCTCAACAAGTCTGATGTCCCGGAGGCGGAGGAACTCGCGGAATTCGTCAAGGCCGACCTGGAAGAAAAGTACGGCTGGCCCATCTTTATCATCTCCGCCGTGGCCCGCAAGGGGCTGGACCCGCTGAAGTACAAGCTGCTGGAGTTGGTGGAGAAGGGCCGCAAGGAGCGCCCGCGCGCCAAGGTGGACAAGGAGCACACCATCATCCGCCCGCGTTCGGTGGGCACCAAGGCACAGCCGAAGAAGGGCGCGGACTTCACCGTCGCGCCGGACCCGGAGGTTCCTGGCGGTTTCATCGTGACCGGCGAGAAGATCGAGCGCTGGATCGTGCAGACGGACTTCGAGAACGACGAGGCCGTGGGCTACCTCGCGGACCGACTGGCCAAGGCGGGTGTGGAGGATCAGTTGCGCCGCCAGGGCGCCCAGGAGGGCTGCCCGGTGACGATCGGCGACATCACCTTCGAGTGGGAGCCGATGACCGCCGGTGATCCGACCCTGGCAGGCCGCGGCAACGACGCCCGCCTGCTGGGCAGCGACCGTGTCTCCGCCGCCGAGCGCAAGCGTGCCTCCCAGGCCCGCCGCGGCTTGGTGGATGAGTTTGACTTTGGCCAGGATGAGGACGTCTCCCGCGAGGGTGCGAATAAGGAACGCTGGCAGGGTTAAACATGTCCACGCAGCAGACCCCGGACATGCGGGCCCGCATTGCCACTGCGAAGAAAATCGTGGTGAAGATTGGTTCCTCGTCCTTGACCGGTGAGGATCTGGCGGTGGCGCCGGAGAAGATCGATGCCATCGTGGACGCCGTGCAGGCCCGCATGGCCACCTCAGACGTCATTGTGGTGTCTTCCGGCGCGGTGGCGGCCGCGCTCAAGCCGCTGGGTCTGTCCAGCCGGCCGCAGGATCTGGCCACGAAGCAGGCCGCCGCGGCCGTCGGCCAGGTGCACCTGGCCCAGGAGTGGGCGCGTTCTTTCGCGCGTTACGGCCGCGCCACCGCGCAGGTGTTGCTCACCGCCGCGGACGCGGGGCACCGCGACCGTACACGCAATATCCAGCGCACCGTGGACCGGCTGCGCCAGCTGGGCGTGGTGCCGATTGTTAACGAGAACGACACCGTGGCCACCTCGGAGATGCACTTTGGTGACAATGATCGCCTCTCAGCCATCGTGGCCACTCTCACCAGCGCGGACGCACTCGTGCTGCTCTCCGACGTCGACGGGCTCTACGACCGCAACCCGGTCGACCCGGGTGCGCAGTTCATCCCGGAGGTCGTCACGGGCAAGGATTTAGACGGCGTTGCGGCGGGCGGCGGCGGCCGCGTGGGCACCGGCGGCATGGCGTCGAAGGTCTCCGCGGCGCGTTTGGCGGCGCGCTCGGGCGTCCCGGTGCTGCTGACCTCGGCCGCCAAGGTCGATGCCGCGCTTGCCGACGCCGCCGTGGGCACCGTCTTCCACCCGCGCCCAGACAAGCGCCTGTCCGCCTGGAAGTTTTGGGCACTCTACGCCGCGGATTCCGGCGGCACCCTGCACCTCGACGCCGGCGCCGTGGAGGCGGTGACCCAGCGTGGCAAGTCCCTGCTGGCTGTGGGCATCGTGGACGTGACCGGCGAGTTCCGCGCGGGCGAGATCGTGGACATTGTCGGCCCGGATTCCCACATCGTGGGCCGCGGCGAGGTGAAGTTCGATTCCTCCACCTTGCGCACCATCATCGGCCGCTCCACCGCGGAGCTGGACGAGCAACACCGCCGCCCGGTGGTGCACGCGGATTACTTGTCCAACTACGCCTCGCGCCTGTAGCGCTCTGGATACACTGGGGTGCCATGAAGTACTTCATGGGACCTTTTGAGTGGGAAGAGACCATCGCCGACATCACCGAGCTCGCCGAGCGTCACAAAGACAGCGGCCTGGAACTCGAGCGGGTCGATGCCCTCGAGGACGCCGAGGCCTTCGTCTACACCGGCGGCAATGCGGAGAATTTCCCCGCCGAGCTGCCCAGTTCCGTGAAGTGGGTGCAGCACTGCTTCACCGGCGTCGAAGCGCTCATCGAGGCTGGGGTGATGCCGGGCTACGCGGCGTCGGATAGCGCCGGCACCGCGCCTGCAGACGCCACACATACTCCCGCGCCTTCCGACGCCCCCGCGGTGCGGTGGGCCAACACCGCCGGGGCTTTCGCTCAACCAGTGGCGGAGATGGCGCTGGGCTTTATCTTGTCACAGGGGCATCGCCACGTGGAGATCGCGCGTACCCGGAAATTCTCAGAGCGCTGGGAGCAGGACGCCAAGCAGTTTTGGCTGTACCAGAACCGCCGCATCCTTATCCTCGGCGCTGGCGGCATCGGCCAGGAGCTCATGCGCATGCTCGACCCTTTCGGCGCCGAGGTCGTGGCCGTCAATAGGTCCGGTCGCCCGGTGCCTGGCGCGCTCGAGACCGTGACCATCGACGAGGCCATGGACTTCAGCTCAGCCGACGCCCGTGGCCGACAGCTGTGGTCGGAGGCTGATGTGGTGGTCAACGTCTTGCCCATTACCCCGGAGACTGAGAAGCTCATTGGCGCGGAGCAGTTTGCCGCCATGCCGGAGACGTCGCTGTTCGTCAACGTCGGACGCGGGCGGACCGTGGACACCGACGCTCTCGTCGAGGCGCTGCGTTCCGGTGCCATCGCGGGCGCCGGGCTGGAGGTCATGGACCCGGAGCCGCTGCCGGACGACCACCCGCTGTGGGACCTGGACAATTGCACCATGACGCCGCATATTGGCGCTTCGCACCGCGTGGCGCGCTTCCATGTGGGGCAGGTCTTCGTGGACAACGCAGTAGCCTATCTGCGCGGGGAGACCATGCCCACCGAGATCGCGCCGGGTGAGGGCTACTAGCGCACACCACCGGTGGGTGACCATACGTAAAACGCCCGCGGCTGCACGGCGCTCGCAGTAGTATGTCCTTTCATGACAGCCACTCACACCACCACCGACCAACCCGAGGCGAGCGCGGTCCGCGCTCAGGATCGCGCGCAGGAGCGCGAAGAGGTGTTGGCCAAGGCTCGCGCCGCCAAGGAGGCTGCGCCGACCTTCGCGCGGCTGCGCACCGATGCAAAGAACGCCATCCTGCGTGCCGCCGCCGACGCGGTGGAGGCCGCCGCGGACGATATCCTCGCCGCCAACGCGCGGGACATCGCCGCCGGGGAAGAGGCCGGGATGCAGGAGCATCTGGTCGACCGCCTGCGCTTGGACGCATCCCGCATCGCCGGCATCGCTGGTGGCTTGCGTCAGGTCGCTGGGCTGCAGGATCCCGTGGGGGAGGTGCTTACCGGTTCCACCATGCCCAACGGCATTGAGATGAAGCAGGTGCGCGTCCCGCTGGGTGTTATGGGCATGGTGTACGAGGCGCGCCCCAACGTCACGGTGGACGCCTTTGGGCTGGCTCTCAAAGCCGGTAACGTTGCGCTGTTGCGCGGTTCGAAGTCGGCGAAGCATTCCAACGCCGCGCTCGTGAAGGTCCTGCAGGGCGTGCTCGCGGAGCATGATCTGCCCCGCGAGGGCGTGCAGTTGCTGCCGTGTGCCACCCACGATTCGGTCACCGACCTCATCACCGCCCGCGGGCTGGTGGACGTGGTCATTCCGCGCGGCGGCGCGCGGCTCATTGCGGCCGTGGTGACGGGCGCGACGGTGCCCGCCATTGAGACCGGGACCGGCAACTGCCACCTCTACATCGACGCCAGCGCTGACCTGGACGCGGCCATCGCCATGACTATCAACGGCAAGACGCGGCGGCCGTCGGTGTGTAATGCCACCGAGTGCGTGCTTCTCGACGCCGCGTTGGACACGGCCGCCAAGGCTCGCGTCCTCCGGGCGTTGCAGGACGCTGGGGTGCGGGTGCACGGGGACGTCGACAAGCTTGTGCACCTCGGGGTGGACGGCATTGCGCACGCCACGCCGGAGTCCTGGGGTGAGGAGTTTTTGACCATGGACATCCGCGCCGCGGAGGTCGACGGCGTGGACGGGGCGATTGCGCACATTGCGCGCTGGAGCACCGGGCACACGGAGGCGATCGCGGCCCAGGACATCGCGGTGGCGCAGCGCTTTACCCAGGAGGTGGACGCGGCCGCGGTGATGGTGAACGCGTCGACGGCGTTTACGGACGGTGAGGTGTACGGCATGGGCGCGGAGATCGGCATCTCCACGCAGAAGCTCCATGCGCGCGGACCGATGGCGCTGCCGGAGCTGACCACCACCAAGTGGATCCTCCAGGGCAACGGGCACCTGCGGCCGTAAGGGGAGTGGGGTACACCCGAAATATGCCCCACTGAAAACAATAGTCACAGTAGTTTACAAAAATGCCGTTTGTGCTGCGGCGATGGCGGGAACGGGATAGATTGACTGGCGGCTTATAGAACACTCTCCGGGAAGGCCGTTGACCCTCATGCAGTTCCTGTCTTATCGCATTCGCCGCTCCGCCCTCGCGTTCGTCGCCGCCATCGTCGCAGCACTGACCGTAGCCACCATGCTCGTCGCCCCGCCGAAGGCCGCTGCCCAGCCCGGGCACTGCCCCGCGGTGGTGGCCGTCGTGGCCCGCGGCTCCGGCCAGAATTTTGGAATCTACCCCACCTGGTACTCCAATCAGGGCGGCCGGGCTTCCAACGGCTGGGAGTCCGTCACCTTCCGCGCCTTCTTCCGCCACGCGGAAAACCGCTACCAGGCCACCCACGGTGGCCGCTCGCTCATGAAGGACGTCTACGTCATGGGCCTGGCCCCGGAGTACTACCCGGCCTCCTTCCCGGAATACGACACCCCGCAGATTTCCGGCACCGTGGCCAAGCAGCAGGTCTCCGCGCTTATCTCTAAGGTCGTGGCCCCGCTCGCGCGCTCCGGTATCTCCGCCGCGCAGCAGTTCAACCGCAGCGTCCAGGCCGGCCGCTCCGGCACCATGCGCGCCATCGAGAACTACGAGCGTCGCACCGGCTGCAAGCCGGACTACATCCTCATGGGCTACTCCCAGGGCGCGATGGTCACCGCGGAACACGAGCAGGAGCTGGCCAACCGCGGTCAGCTGGCCGGTGCCGTGTACTTCGGCAACCCCATGACCCACCGCGACGACCCGGCTAACGTGGGCGCCCGCCGCACCGCTGGCGGCGGCGTGATTGGCATGCTGCCGAACAACTCCAAGTCCCTGGCCGCGACCCGCAACCGCGTCAACTACTGCCTGCCGCACGACTCCATCTGCAACATGACCGGCCAGACGGTAGAAAACGCCATCGAGACCCGCGGCGGCACCCACGGCCGCTACTTCATGCAGTCCTCCCCGTGGGACAACCACGTCTCCGACGCCTTCGGCCGCTTCGTCGACCGCTCCCGGTAATTCCCTCAAGGGAATTACCGTTTCCAAATCGAATTACCGCTTCCGCAAGGAATTACCGTTTCCAAATCGGATTACCGCTTCCGCAAGGAATTACCGTTTCCGTGAAGGCCCGGTGCCTTATACTGGCCGTTTGTGAGTGCAATGCGAATCGGAATTATGGGTGGCACGTTTGACCCCATCCACCACGGCCACTTGGTGGCGGCCAGCGAGGTCGCGGACAGGTTCAACCTGGACCAGGTCATCTTCGTGCCCACAGGACAGCCCTGGCAAAAGGCGGACCGTCAGGTCACTCCGGCCGAACACCGTTACCTCATGACCGTCATTGCCACCGCGTCCAACCCGCGGTTTACCACCTCCCGCGTGGATATTGACCGCGGCGGCCCCACCTACACCATCGACACCCTCAAAGACCTCCGCGCGCTCTACCCGGGCGCCGAGCTGTTCTTCATCACCGGCGCCGACGCCCTGGGCTCCATCCTGAGCTGGCACCAGTGGGAAGAAATGTTTGAGATGGCCAACTTCATCGGTGTCACCCGCCCCGGCTACGTGCTCACCGAAGACATGCTTCCCGAGGTGCATCAGGATAAAGTCGAGCTTCTCGACGTCCCGGCCATGGCCATCTCGTCCACCGACTGCCGCGAGCGCGCCCAGGAAGGTCGCCCGGTTTGGTACCTCGTCCCCGACGGCGTGGTCCAGTACATCACCAAGAATTCCCTGTACGCGCGCGAGAGCGTCGCCGATAACGAAACGGCTGCAAAGTAGCTAAAATAGGGGCGTTCGTGGAAGACTAGGGGAGTTAACTAGGAAAGTTACCCCGCAAAACAGGAAGAGACGATATTGTCCTACGCTGAACTCTCCGCCACCATGGCCACCACCGCGGCGCATGCCGCTGACGAAAAGGGCGCGACCAACATCGCGGTCTTCGACGTCTCTGATGTTTTGGCGATCTCCGAGCTCTTCGTCGTCGCCTCCGCGGATAACGAGCGTCAGGTGCGCGCCATCGTGGAAGAGATTGAAGACGAGCTCACCCAGGCAGGCCACGAACCCAAACGCCGCGAGGGTAACCGCGAAAACCGCTGGGTGCTGCTTGATTACGGCAACATTGTCATCCACGTCCAGCGCGACGACGAGCGCGAGTTCTACGGGCTGGACCGCCTGTACCGCGACTGCCCGCTCGTAGACATCGAGGGCATCGAGCCGCCCACCCGCCCGGGCAAGTGGGGCACCGACGCGGACGTGGACACCCACTCCGTGGAGTCCATCGACGACATCCCGCTGGCCGATGAGGCCCCCGGCGACGAGGACGAGATCTAATACCGCGCATGGCACGTCGGCTATTTCTGATCCGCCACGGGCAGACCACCTATAACGCGACTGGGCGCATGCAGGGTCACCTGGACACCGAGCTGTCCGCCGAGGGCCGCGCACAGGCAGCGGCCGTGGGCGAGCGCCTGGAGGACAAGGGCATCCGCAAGATCCTTTCCTCCGACCTCATCCGCGCCGTCGACACCGCTGAACTGGTCGGCCAGCACCTGGGCCTGGACGTCACCGTGGATGCTCGCCTGCGGGAGACCGATCTGGGGCAGTGGCAGGGCATGAGCAGCGCGGAAGTGGATGAGCAGTTCCCCGGGCTGCGCGCCATTTGGCGGCATGATCCCACCTGGGCGCCCCCGGCGGGCGAGTCCCGCGTGGACGTCGCCCAGCGCGCCCGGCCTGTCGTCGACGAGGCGATGCAGGATTTCGCTGAGTGGGAGGACGGTGCCGTGCTCATCGTCGCCCACGGCGGCGCCATCGCGGCGTTGACCTGCCACCTCCTGGGCCTGGAGTACTCGCAGTACGGGCTGCTGTCCGGGCTGAAGAACACCCACTGGGCGCAGCTGACCGCCCGGCCTTCCTTCAACCCTGACAAACCTGTGGCATCATTGGCCTTCGACGCCACCGACGCCGAGCAGATCGCTGCCGCGCAGTGGTACCTGGACGGCTGGAACATGGGCGCCAAGGTCACCGGCGGCGCCGGCGCTGACGTGTAAGGAAAGGGGGCAGAAATGAGCGTTAGGATCGTCACCGATTCCACGGCGGGCCTGCCCCGCAACATCATCGACGAGCTGGGTATCACCGTGGTGGACCTGCACGTCATGGAGGCGGACGCGAAGGGCAAGACCACCTCGGGCGTGACCGCTTTGGAGCTAGCCGCGGAATACGGCCGTCAATTGGAGCGCTCCAGCATTGACAGCAACACCGGCGGTGATGACGGCGTGCTGGCGCTGCACCTTTCCCGCGAACTGTCCTCCACCTGGTCCGCTGCCGTGAGTGCCTCCGGCGTGTTCCCCGGCACCGTGCGGGTCATTGACTCGGGCACGGTGGGCATGAACTTAGGCGCCGCCGCGATGGCGGCCGCGCGCCTGGCGCTCGACGGCGCGGATCTGGACGAGTGCTACGACACCGCAAAGGACACCCTGGAACGCGCGCTGACCTGGGTCTACCTGGACCACACGGACGCCATCCGCAAGTCGGGGCGCATGTCCTCGCCCTCGGACATGCTCTCCACCGCGCTGCTGGCCACCAAACCCATCATGCGCGTGGCCGGGGGCAAGCTGGAGCTGGTGGGCAAGACCCGCACCCAGACCAAGGCCTTTACCAAGCTGGTGGAGTTCATCGCCGAGCGTTGCGACGGCCAGCCGGTCTTCGTCGCGCTCCAGCACTGCGGCGCCGAGGCTGACGCCGTGCGCCTGCAGAAGCTGCTGAAGGGCGCACTGCCTCCCGGTTCGTCATTCATGATGGTGGAGATGGTGGACGTGCTCGCCGTCCACGCCGGCACCGGCGCCATTGGCGTGTCCGTAGTGTTCAGCTCCCTCGACGAGTCCTAGACCCCGCGCTCAAGGGCGCTAGGTCACCGCCACACAACGCCCTAGACCACTGCGGCGGGGGAGTCAAGGGCCATCCTGGAGTTTTCCACAGGCGTGCTACAAACCGGAGCCTGAACCCCGACTTCTCCACAGGCGCCTCACTTTGACCTCGGCTTTAACGCGGCCTGCTCCTAGTGTCAACGCCATGGGAGACAAAGTGATCGGTGTCGCGCGTGACCGCCTCCGCGCGCTGGCACAACCCACGGGTGAGGAGGAGCTGCTGGCCGTGCGCTACCCACGCCCGCGTCTGCACATCCCGATCCCGCAGGCGATCGCCGTGGCGGTCTGCGTGGCCGTCGCCCTCGGTGCCTGGGGATGGTGGGGCGCGCGTGACGACGCCGCGGGTGCCGGCCACCCCGCCGCCATCACGGCCCTCGGCAGCACGGACCAAGCCCTCCCACCCTGCGGCCGCGCCGGGCGATGCCAATACCGGTGCCCCCGAGCTCACTAGCGCCACCGCGGAAGTCGTCGTCGCGGTCGTGGGTGAGGTCCACCGCCCCGGGGTCTACACCCTGGCACCCAACTCGCGTGTGGCCGACGCCTTGGACATGGCCCAGCCGACCAAGAAGGCCGACACGCTCAGCCTCAACCTCGCCCAGAAGCTCAACGACGGTGAACAAATCCGCGTCTACGCCCGCGGCGAGGCGCCCGCGCCACCGCCGCGGGCGCCCAACGGCAGCGCCGCCAGCAGTGGCAGCACAGACGGCAAGGTCAACCTGAACAGCGCGACGCGTGAGGAACTCATGGCGCTGCCCGGCGTGGGGGAGGTGACCGCGGACGCCATCGTCGCCCACCGGGAGGAGAAAGGCGGGTTTAGTGCGGCCGACGAGTTGTTGGATATCTCTGGCATTGGCCCCGCAAAGTTCAAGAAACTCGAGGGCGAGGTCACCGTATGAGCGAGGCGCGACTGGTGGTTCCGGCGCTGGCAACGTGGGCGCTCGCGTGGTGCGCGCGTACCGGTCACCCGCTTGCCGGCATGGTCCTGCTCGTTGTCACCGTCCTGGCGCTCGCGGGCTTGCGTCACGGCGGGCAGGCGATCGTCGCGGCCGCGTGTGGGGTGGCCGGGCTTGTCAGCGCGGCAGCCCGCGCCCGGAGAGCCGAGGCGTTCGCCGACATTCGGCCGCCCGGCGGCGTGACCAGCCTCGTGGTCGCCGAAGCACCAACTGAGACGGTCACTGGCGGCTGGTTCCTCCGCGCCCGCGCGCCCGGCAATCCGGACACCCTCGGAGTGTTCATACGCGATGTGCCCGAGCCCTGCCCACCGGGCACCCGCCTCGCGGTGCGTCTCCACGAGCCTGCTGGCGCGGAGAGCGCCAGTAGCGCCAGCCCCATGAGCGGTGACGTAGTCGGTGCCTCGGGTCCGGAGGGGCTCGCCGCGTTCGCGGCGTGGGTAAGTCAGACCTTCAGCGAGCATGTGGCCGCCGCCACCGGGCCCGGCGCGGAGGGGCTTATTCCCGCGATGGTGCTGGGGGAAACCTCGCTCCAGACCCCGGCGGACAAACACATGTACGTGGACACGGGCCTGGCGCATCTGTCGGCTGTTTCCGGGGCTAACGTTTCCACGGTGACGGTGACCGTGGTGGTCATCTGCCGTCTGTGTGGGATGGGGCCGCGCATCACCTTTGCTGCCGCGCTCAGTGCGCTGGCAATCTACGTGTTCCTCGTAGGCCTGGAGCCGTCAGTAGCCCGCGCCGGCGTGATGGGCGCCGTGGGGTTGGTGGCGGTGGTCGGCTCACGCCGGGTACCACCATTGCATGCCCTCAGCCTGGCGATTATCGCGCTGGTGTTGTGGCGCAGTGAGCTGGCCACTGACTTTGCCTTCGCCCTCTCTGTCGTGGCGACGGCTGGGATTGTGGTCCTGTTCCCGCTGCTGCACCAGGCGCTGGGGCGGCTCGCCGCGCACGCCCCAACTCTGTGTGGTACTGCGAACGTACACATTCCGGACGTGATAGTCCGCGCGGCGGCGGTCACCATCGCGGCCGACATGGCCACGATGCCCATCGTGGCGTTGATGAGCGGAAAGGTTTCTCTCGTGGGCGTGGTGGCCAACCTTGCCGTGGCGCCGGTGGTTGCACCGATGACGGTGCTGGGCCTGGTCGCGGTGGTGTGTTGCGTCGTCGGGGCTGGGCTGCCCATCCCACTGCTCGCCCCAGCCGCCACGCTGGCGGCCAACGCGCTGCTGGCCGTCGTGGAGCCGCTCGCGCAATGGATCCACACCGTGGCCACCGTTTTGTCCAGCCTGCCGCTTGCCAGCGTTCCAGCGCACCCCATTACCGCGCTCCTCGCATATGCCTGGATGGTCGGCATTCTCTTTGCACTCACGCCGCATCCGCTTACTTTTGCGGTGAGGGCAACTGAATGTCAAACGCGTTCACAATCAACGAGGAAGTGGTACTAATTTTAGTACCACTGGTGCCGTGCGGAGTGACTGGCTGCGCGAGCAGAGGGGGTCTTGCTGAACGCCTACATCAACCAGAAGCTGGCTTCCGCATAGCGGTAGAGGATGCGTGGCCGTCCGCGGCACCGGCCCCGGCGGCTGGGAGCGCAGGTGCGCAAGGCCCGGGTGCGTGGGGGCGGGGTGAGGTTCTAAGATGAACAGCATGTCCGTACCTCCTGTGCACCTGATTGTTGGCGATGACGAGTTCCTCGCGGAGCGTGCGCGCCTGTCGGTCCAGAAGGCCGTCGCCGACGAAGCTGGGGCGGCACCGGAGGTGACGTTCCTGTCCACGGCACGCTGTACCGAGGGCGAAATCGTGGAGGCCACCAGCCCCTCGCTGTTCGGCGATAACCGGGTCATCGTCTTCCAGGAGGCAGAGAAAGCCGGCAAGGACGCCGTCGCGCAGCTGCTCAAAGCCTGCGTGGACCCGATGCCCGGCATGACCATGGTGGTGCTGTTCGCCACGTCGCAGCAAGCACTCAAGAAGCGCAAGAAGGCCCCGGAGCTGCTGGCCAAGCTGCAGAAGGTCGCCACCGTGCACGAGGTCTATGAACTGTGGCCCAACGAGCGCGGACCGTG
This sequence comes from Corynebacterium incognita, assembly GCF_014217255.1. NCBI lineage: Bacteria > Bacillati > Actinomycetota > Actinomycetes > Mycobacteriales > Corynebacteriaceae > Corynebacterium > Corynebacterium incognitum. Next base: position 654,292 of record NZ_CP059404.1, on the reverse strand, counting down.
GCTGACCCGGGAGTTCGCGTCCCACGGCGTGCGTCCCACCCCAGACGTGATCAATGCTTTGCTCGAGGGGGTCGGCTCCGATCTGCGGGAGCTGGCCTCCGCCGTGTCGCAGCTGGTGGCGGACACCAACGGCAACGTCACCGCGCAGGCCGTGCATACCTACTACGTCGGCACCGCCGAGGTCGAAGGTTGGGACATCGCGGACGCCGCCGTGGCGGGCAACGTCTCCGCCGCCGTGGCCTCCTGCCGTCGCGCCCTGCAACTTGGCGTGTCCCCGGTGGTGCTGTCCATGGCGCTCGCCTCCAAAGTCGGCGACATCGCCCGGCTGTACAACGTTTCCGGCGGCAACACGAATCAACTGGCCGGCCAGCTGGGCATGGCCCCCTTCCGCCTCAAAAAGGCGCTGCCGGTAGCCCGGCGCTGGTCCGCGGACAACGTGAGCAAGGCCGTCATCCTCATGGCCGAAACCGACGCGCAGGTCAAGGGCCGCGGCGGCGATCCCGAGTTCGCCATCGAAGACGCCGTGCGTACCATCGCCATGTTGGCCAAATAGAATCGCCGCCATCGTAGCGGCATGACGCAGGAGCACCAGGAAAACAAGGAGCAACCATGAGCGAGAGCCAGATCCCCGAGGACGTTCACGAGCTGGCAGGTCGGCTGTTCGATATGGCCCGCCAGGGCGACGCCACGCTGGTGGAATACCTTAGCCACGGCGTGGACCCGAACCTGGTGAACCACGAGGGCCAGTCCTTCGTCATGCTCGCCGCCTACAACGGCCACGCCGAGCTCGTGAGCCAGCTCGCGGAGGCAGGCGCGGACGTGAACCTGCTCAACGATCGCGCGCAGTCGCCACTCGCCGGCGCGGTGTTTAAAAAGAACGACGACGTCATCGAGGCCCTGCTCGCCGCCGGCGCGGACCCGCACGCTGGGCAGCCCAGCGCCATCGACTCCGCGCGCATGTTCGGCCGCGAGGACCTCGTCACGCGCTGGGACAAGGACGCCACCGCGTGACCTGGTCGCAGCTCGCGACGATCGTCGCCCTCAACATCGCCGGTGCAGTGACACCTGGCCCAGACATCGTCCTCATTACCCGCCTGGCCACGAAGTCCCGCCGCCACGCCCTCGCCGCCGTCGCTGGCATCACCCTGGGGGTGGCCTGGTGGTGCTCACTGACCGTCTTCGGTGCCGCGGCGGTCATCGCCGCCTTCCCCGACGCGCTCAACGCGGTGCAGGTCATCGGCGGTTTCGTCTTGGTTTACATGGGCATCGGCATGGTGCGCAGCGCCCGCGCCACGTTCGCCAACCCACCATCAACCGTGGATGAGGCCGCGGAGCGCCTCGGCAGCACCGGCAACGCTTTTCGCACCGGCTTAGCCACCAATCTGGCCAACGCCAAAGCCATCCTGTTCTTCCTCGCCATCATCGCCCCGCTTTTGCCTGCCGACGTCGGCTTGGGCACCGCCTTTGTTGTCATCCTCGCGGTGGTGGTGTGTTCGTTCATGGTGTTCGCCACCATCGCCACGGTGGTGTCTACTGAGCGGGTGCGCCGCACGTTGTTGCGCGCCGGGCCGTGGATCGATGTGGGCTCCGGCATCTTCTTCACCGTGGTGGCTATCGCGCTCATCGTCAACGGTGCGCGCCATTTCATCGGCGGATAGCGGGCACTAGAGCAGCGTCAGCGGCGGCTGAGCACACGCCTGCCATACCCAGCGGAGCCAGGCCACCATACTGTGCGCCCGGCGCCACATCGTCGACTCACTCAGCCCCAGCCCGGCCGCCGCCATGAAACCCGCGAGTTCGTCGGTGGTAGGGCAGCGTTCCTCGCGCACCATGAGCCCGAGGGCGTCGTGAAGAACGCTTCGCCGCGCGAGCAGCCCGAGAATCCCCGTGTGCCGCGCCGCGCGCGAACCGGCGGCCATTATCTGCTCCCCGGCAGCGCTCAGGTGCAGCTCCCCGTCGGCGTACTCGGCCAGACCAATGTATTCGAGCGCCGTCGCGTAGTAGTCGGCCTGGCGCCTGTCGAAGTCGAAGCTCGTGTAAATGTCCTCCTTGGTCAGCGGGGCGTCGAGAAGCCGCTCGGCCAAGTTTATGATGCGCGCGAAGCTATTGGCCTGCGGGAAAGGAATCCCTGCGGGCTCCGGTTCGGCCGGGGTGGCCGCCAGGATGGCGCGCACCGAGTCCAGGCTGAGCGCCTCGTCGGTGAGCGCGTACACGGCGGCGTCGACCAGCTCGATGGAGCTCATATCCGCCTGGTCCCTAAAACCGTAGCGGTACAGGTGAAACAGCCCGTCGGAGTAGACCACGTACACCGGCACCACCGGCTTGTTCAGTGCGTCCGCAAAGCGCCGGTAGGGGAAGTAGACCTGCCGGATGTTGAAGTCCCGCGAGAGGTGATTCTTGGCCTCCACGAGGCACAACAATTCCGCGGATTCGTAGCCACCGTCGATCTCCATTTGGGCATTGTTCACCGTAATCTCCGCCTCGCCGCAGCGGGCACTAAAAGAGAGCGTGGACATGCGCCCGGACACCGTCGGGGTCAGCGGCCCACAGCCCAGGAAATCCTCCACGATCCCCGCCGCGAACGCCGCGTTGAGCGCCGTCGCCTCACTGGAAATCGTGGAATAGTCCAACGACCGCAAGTGCGCCGGGAACGGCCGGTAGCGCACCGCCGCACCATGAGCGTCCGTGGGGCCAACCCCAGGGGAGTCCCCAGCAGGAAAATCCTCAAACACCGGGAACGGCCCCACCGCGTACTCGCTGCGGCTGACCGGCAGCACCGCCAGCCCCCGCTGGGCCAAAATCCACGGCTGCGCGGAGGAAAAGTCATGCTTGGCCATCAACCGCGGCTCGCGGCGGGAGAGCGCCTTCAACCGCTTCGCGGTAATCCGAAACGATCCCTCCCGCGCCAGTTGCTTATCGACGTCCCCGTCCGCCAACACCCGCATCCACCCCAGGTCGTTGACGCCTAAGGCCACCGAATCCGGGACGCCGAACCGCGCCCGCAGCTGCGCCTCGTCGTCGCCCACGCCGCCAGTCACGTCGTCCGTCACGTCGCCAGTCACGTCGCCCATCCCCACACTCTTAGCTGCGGTCGTAGTTCGTCACCAGGACCTCGTCGATCTTCCCGCGCCGCGAGGCCACCGAGTTAATCGCGCGGGTCGCCGACACAATGCCCACGTTGTAATCCGCATACAGCTCGCGGATGAAATCCGTGGCGGAATTAGACAACATGAACTTCACCCCGCGGGCGTCCAACTCGTCGCAGGCTTCCTTGAGACGCACCTGCTCGCCCCTGCCGAAACCGCCCGCGGCGTAGCCGACGAACGAACTGGTCACATTCACCGGGTCATACGGCGGGTCCAAAAACACAAAGGCTCGCCCCGTGGCTGCCCCCCGCACCGCTTCGTAGCTGCCGTTGTGAAACTCAATCTCTGCCCCCCGCAGATACTCCGACACCGCCCGCAGCGTCACCTCGTCACAGATCGTCGGATTCTTGTACCGCCCGTACGGCGCGTTGAACTGCCCCTGACTATTCACCCGGTACAGCCCGTTGTAGCAGGTCTTGTTCAAGTACACGGTGCGCGCGGCGCGCTCGACATCACTCAACGTTGCGAACACCTCCGCGTCCCGGTCCAGGGCCCGCATCTGCGCGAAGAATTCCGCGTCGTTGGGGTAGGTGCTCAGCAGCGCAATAAGACTCTCGACGTCCCCACGCACCACCTCGTACAAATTAATCAGCTCGGCGTTGAGGTCGTTAACGATGGCGCGCTCCGGCTGGAGACCGAACAGCACCGCACCGCCGCCGAGGAAGGGCTCAAAGTAGCGTTCATAGCCCTCCGGCGCCGCCGCGGTGATCTGGGGCAGGAGCTGGCGTTTGCCCCCGGCCCACTTGAGTATCGGTTTCACGTTCGTCATCGTGGACAAATCTTAGCCCACGCCCCGACACCGCCGGGCCTGGCCTCGAACGGCTGTTTGTCACTACGACCCGACCGACCTAACCGACCGCCTCGTTGTAGAGCTCAAACAAGTGCGCCACAATCCGCTGCTCCCTCTCCGCATCATCCGCCGAGTCCGAGAAGTCCACCCCGTACGCCGCCTCCACCGCAGCATCCAGCTCCGCATGCGCCTTCAACAGCTCCGGGTACAGGAAGTCATTGTCCGGGTCATACAAATCCGCCAACGTCGCGCCCTCATACAACTCACGCGCATCCAGCACCGCCTGCGCTAGTGAAGCGATACGTTCCTGCGTTGCATCATCTGCTTCCGGCCAGATGAAGTTGTTGTACACGACAGTGTTCGCATAGTTATAGTCCGCCTTTAGGCGCCCGGTAACTGTGCGCATCCATGCATTATGGAACTGCGACAGCAGCAATCCGAATACGTATCTATCCTCAGTAAGGACGTAATAAAGCTTGTTTCCAGGGATCATGCCTTCAGTTTCAAACGCAATAGGCAGGTACTTACGGCGCTGGGAAGACACTGCGGGGACACCGATATAAGACCCTTGTCCCGTATAACGAATTTCGTCGAAGAGCCACGGAGTGGCAGCCTTCTTCTGCGTTGCAGCTTTTGGTGAAGCCTCGCGCATTTCTTTGACCTTGCGAACTCTCTCCGAAAGCACCGGAATTTTCGGAATCTTGTGGCGTGGAAAATCAACCAACCAGAGGCAGTATCGGTCGGTGCCGTCAATGAACTCTTCTCCCATAGAATACTTGCGGACGTAGGGTTCTAGTTCTGGAGCTTCTTTGAGTAGGACTTCCCTTTCGGCAGGAGTCATGAGGAGATGGCCTCCCTCCGTTGGTTTGCCTCCGGCTTTCATCGGTGGAACGTCACTAATCGGCTTGTTTCGACGCTCGATGAAGGCAGTCGGCGCATCGGCCAAGTAGCCGTTGATGTTCGACACCTTTTTGAGCTCACCTATTTGCGTTGCGGCACCGTTCTTTCGTTCTTCAGGTGTCGAACGCCGGTAGTCCCACACAAACTTTTCCTTGCGTTCCTTGTATGAGAAGCCCACGATAATGCAGAAAACATGTGCTTGGTTTGCTGCTTCATTGGCCCAGACGAAGGTCCGGTGTGCGAAGTTGATTACGATGCCATCTCCGAAAAGCGGTTTCCAGAGCGGGGAGACTTGCTGGCCCTGGCAAATAGAGTTGGTGGACACCAGCGCGGCCTCGATGGCGGTGCCGCGCATGTAGTCGGCTGCGCGCTTATGCCAGCAGGCGACGTAATCCAAGGTCTTAACCTTGCCGAAATGGGCTTCGCGGTCTTCCTTTTGTTCAGCGGTTAGTCGTGAGTACCCCAAGAAAGGCGGGTTGCCGATGATGTAGTTGCACTTCTCCGCCGCGAGGACGTCGGCCCAGTCGGTGCGGAGGGCGTTGCCGTGGTGGATGTGGGCGGCGTCGTTAAGCGGCAGATCCTTGATGTCGGTGGTGATGATCATCTGCGCCTCGATGTTGGCCTGCAGCTGGGCGATCCAGAGGGCGGTGGAGGCGACGGAGACGGCGAAGTCGTTGATCTCAATGCCGTAGAACTGGTCGAGCGAAATCTTGAGCGGCGAGATGTTGTCGAAGCCGAGGGAGGTTTGGTTGTTGGCTTGGACGGACAGGATCTTGTTTTCCAGGCGGCGCAGGCTGATGTAGGTCTCAGTGAGGAAGTTGCCGGAGCCGCAGGCCGGGTCGAAGAAAGTGAGGGAGGCCAGCTTGTCGTGGAACTGGGTGAGCTGGCGATTGCGCTTGTTGGCGGTGATGCCGGGCTGGTTGATGATGTCCTCGAGCTCCTGGGTGAGGGCGTCGAGGAAAAGCGGGTCGATGACCTTGTGGATGTTCTCCGGGCTGGTGTAGTGCATGCCGCCCTTGGCGCGAGTCTCCGGGTTGAGTGTGGACTCGAAGACACCACCGAAGATGGTGGGGCTGATAGAGGACTAGTCGGTGTTGAGGGAAACCTCGTCGCGTAGGGTGGTGAGGATCTCGTCCGTGAAGGGCGGGATTTCCTCCTCTTGAGCAAACATGCCGCCGTTGACGTAGGGGAAGGCCTTGAGGTTGTCGTCCAGGTACGGGTCGCGAGCGTCGACAGGCGTATTGAGCGTGTGGAAGAGATCCTTGAGCATCGGACGCACGTTGCGCGCCGGGGTCTCAGATAGGTAGCGGTTCAGCGCGTCCTTGGGGAACAGGCCGGCGTCTTCCGCGAAGAGGCAGAACACGAGGCGGACACAGAGGACGTTGAGGGCGTGCTGGTTTTCCTCGGTGTCCGGATCGATGAACTGGGCGCGCAGCATGTCGTAGAGCTTGCCGATGAGCGTGCCGGCGTCCATTGAGACTTTCTCTTCCCGCTTGGCGCGGGCGCGCTGCGGGTCGATGAGGAAGTCGAGGAGGTGGAGCTGGTCGGGCAGATCCTGGAGCGTGAAGGAGATGTAGTTCGTGTCCGGATCGACTTTGTTGAGGTCGTGGATGCGGAACTCGTTGAAGTCGCAGACGATGATGTAGTTCGGGCGCTGGTTATTGGGCAACGTGTTGGCGTAATTGAACGCCTGCTGGAACGGCGTGACCAGCTCGCCCTGGCGGGTGTCGGGCTTATCCAGATCCACGCCGAGGGACTTTTGCTCAACGAAGGTTTTGGCATCGGGGATGTGGACGTCAATGAAGCCGCGCTTGGAGGTGCGCTCCTCAAAGCGGACGTTGGTGGTCACGTCCTTCATGCCGATAACATCGCGGGCCAGTTCCAGCCAGAAACTAGAGGTATCGCCCTTCTCGTAGCCGCGGCCTGCCCATTTGGCAGCGAAGTCTTGTGCGGCTTTCTTCCGTGCCGCGTGGCTGGCGGCGGGGGAGGGAGCGATTGTTGCAGGAGTCTGAGAGGTAGCTGGCATGCCTTAGAGGTTAGTGGAGTGGGTAGACATGTGGGGCGGTTGGGCTTGGCGGGGAAGTGGCGGCTGGGATCACAAAAGCCCGGCGCCGCTGCTCGTGGTGAGCGTGGGGCCGGGCTGGTGAAGCTTAGGCGTGGTGCTTAGGCCATCTTGTTGAAGGCGGAAGCCATGCCGGACTTCTTGTTGGCGGCGTTGTTGCGGTGCAGAACGCCCTTGGACACAGCCTTGTCCAGGGAGCGGGAAGCAACGCGCAGCTGGGTCTCAGCAGCAGCCTTGTCGCCGGCAGCAACAGCGGTGCGGAACTTACGGATCTCGGTGCGCACTGCGGAGCGAACAGCCTTGTTACGCTGGCGGGACTTCTCGTTGGTGAGAATGCGCTTCTTCTTGGACTTGATGTTTGCCATGATTAAAAATACCTCTTGGTAATCGACAATGATTTAGTGGAAACCGCTGCGCTAAGGACATGTCCCGCTCTCACTGTGTGCATGTGTGCTGGCAGTGAGTGCTCGGCGTGAGTGTTCGGAAGACGAACCCAAGGTCCTGATCGTCTCGACTCACGCGCCGCGTGCGCAGAAGCAACTCATACAAACTACCAAGTCCATGGTGGCTTTCCCAAATCCTGTGCTGGCTGTCGGGCGTTGGTGCTTAGCTCATGAGCAGGGCGGGGACGCCCACCACGGCGCTGCCGGCGGCGGACAGGGCCATGCCGGAGCCAGTGCGCTTGAAGCCGTACTGGTTGAGGTCGTTGACAATCACCGCGGGGAGCACGCCGAAGACCACGTTGTACATGCCGTTGAACGGCACGTTGAACATAAGAGCCAGCAGCAGCTCAATGGAGCTGACGGTGAAGAATGACAGGAAGCACAGGACGATGAAGCGGTCCTTGCCGAACAGCGGCACCTTGTGCTGGTACGGGAAGTAGATGGCCGCCACGATGAGCACCGCCAGGCCCACGATGGCCAGGTAGCGGGGGACAGGGGACAGCGCGATGAGCAGGCCCACGGTGACATAGCCGCCGGTGCGCAGCTTCGCGTTGTGGACGGTGGACTCCTGCACCAGCAGGGCCATGACCACCGAGGCTGCGCAGAGGGCGAACAGCAAGGTGCCGTTGAAGCTTTCGGAGTGGTCGAAGACGCGCGGGGCGAGCGACCAACCGAAGTAGGTGGAGGTGATGAAGGTCGTCGCAAAGCCCAGTGCCGCCGTCAGCGGCACCATCCACGCCAGCGGGATGAGGGTCTTGGCCACGCCCTGCTTGATGAGCGAGTTGCACAGCATGCCCGGGACGATAACGCCCACGAGCGAGAGACTGCTCTGCATTGCCGGGTCCTTGAAGAAGAAGTGGCCGGCCGTGAGCCACAGGGCGCCGCACAGTGCGCCGACGCCGAGGCCGATGGCGAAGATTTGGCGCGGGCGCGGCAGGAAGATCTTCAGGATGACGAACTTGATGAGCACGTAACCAACCAGGGAGATCAGGAAGGTCATGAGCACGTTGAGCGGGTTATTCAGGGATGCCGCGAGGTAGCCTGCGGCCAAGGTGCCGCCGATGGAAAGTTGGCGGCGGCGGAAGTAGAGGTAGCTAATGAGCACGCCGAAGAAGAAGGTGAGGTGCGTGTAGTCGATGAGGAAGTCGAGGCTTCCCAGCTGAGTATGGTGCATGGTTAGTTACCTCCCTGGTAAGCCGGCTCGACGACGGGCATCGGTGCGGTGTGGTCGGCGGCGGCGGTGGTGCGGGCGAGGTTGCCCTCGACCACGGCGTCGACGAAGCGGTTCATGGAGATGACGTGCTCGGTGTGGATGTTGACCATGCCGAAGATGGCCACCGGGTCGGTGCCGAAGCCGTCGCGGGCGCGGGCGATGAGGTCGTGGCCGGAGGCGTCCTCGTCCATGTCCAGGGTGCTCACCACGGCGTCCTCAGGAACGCCCTTGTTGATGAGCTTCTGGCGCACGGCCTCCTGGATGTCGCCGTACAAGATGACGCGGTCGAACTCATTCATGAGGTCCTCAGTGACCAGATCGATGAACATCTGCGCGCGGTCAGTGCGGTCCGAGCGGTTGTTCAGCGCGATGACACGCTTGCAGCCGTCTGGAAGTGCCTGCTCAGAAACGCTGCGGTAGACCTTGGTGGTGGACTCCCAGTCGTTGATGGCGAACATGGGCACCCAGTAGAACATGTCACCCTCAGACACCTGGACCGGGGTGATCTTGGTGGTGCCCGGGTCCGGCTCCGCGCGCAGCATGCCGCGGGCGGCGGTCTCGGCGTCGATACCCAGCTCCTCCGCCACGGACAGTGCCACCGCGACGTTTTCTTCGAACTGGTGGTAGCTGAACTTGTCTACCAGGGACTCCGAGAGCTCCGTGTGCGGGGCGACCACGAGCTTGGTGTTGCGGGCCTCGCAGTGCTCGCGGATGATCTTCACGATGTGTTCGTCGCGCTCGCCCGTGACCAGGGTGCCGCCCATAGGCACAGTGCTGCACAGCGACGCCGCGATCTCTTCGCGGGTGTCACCCATGTCCTCCTGGTGGTCCAGGCGCACGTTGGTGATGACAGAGAGAGGGGAGCGCAGGATGACGTCCTGGCACAGCACCTGGTACTTCGGCTTCACAGCCATGCACTCGACCACGAGCGCCTCGGTCTGAGGCTGGATCCACTCCTTGAGGAAGCGGTATTGCTCGTTGATGTTGGCCGGGCCGGTGCGCTTAATGGGGTGCTCGGAGGCGTCCGTGTCGATGACGCAGGCGTAGGTGCCGGTGGTTTTGGAAATGGTGTTGTAATTGGCCTCGCGCAGCACGCCGCCCACCATGCGGGTGATGGTGGACTTGCCGCGGATGCCGTTGATGTGCACGTTGATGTCTAATCCGGCCATTCGGGATCTATGCGCTTGTTCTTTGCTGTAGAAACCGGCCATGGATACGGCGGCGGCGCCACCAGCGAGGGTCATGAAGGCGAGCATGGTTACTCCTTATGGTCTTTACGTGGGGTATTTACGCAGGGGTTTCCTGAGTTCTTCCGGGTGCTTGCGGGAACGTGCCGGGTCGGCACGTAACGCTCTAAGGTGGAACCACCGGAATGGGCACGCCTTGGGCGATGCCGCCCCGGCGGTCGTCGGCGCCGGTCTGGTCGGCGGTGATGATGGATAGGCCACTGCGCGCGGTGGTGGTGTCTACGGGCTGGTCCCAACGCTCGAATAACTCGGACATCTTTTCCTGGCGATGTAGCGAGGACTTCTCCACGAACACGCTGTTGCGGTTGTCGGCGCCGAAGTTGGGCATGTTGACCACGGACTGCGTGGGCAATGCCCAGTCCTGCAGGCCGACGATGCCCTTGAGCACGAAGGCAGGGATCTTGCGGCCGCCGGGGGAGCCGAGGGCGGCAACGGGGGCATCATTGTGCATGAGCATGACCGGCGCCATCATGGTGCGTGGCTTGATGCCGGGTTCCCGGGAGTTTGGCTGGCCGGGTAGCGCGTCCTTGCTGAAGTTGTCCAGCGAGTTGTTGAGGAAGAAGCCATTGGTGGCGATGCCGCTGCCGAAGCTGCGCTGCAGCGTCGTGGTCACCGACGCCCAATTGCCTGCGGCGTCGCGGACACTGATCTGCGAGGTGCCCTCCTCGGTGCTGTCGAAGTACTGCGAGCTGTAGCCATTGAGCGGCAGGGGCTCCACGTCGTCTGTGGCGCTCTCTCGCTCGATGCTCTCCGCGGCCGCGCGGTGGTGGTCGGGGTTGGTGACGATGTCCTTGATATAGGACTCTGCGCGGGACTTGTTGGCTTCCGCGTCGGCCATCCAGGTGTTCGCGTTGGCGAAGGCGATGCGCTCTGCCTCCGTCATGAGGTGCGCGGCGGTGGCGCGCGCCACGGGGGTGTCCTCGTCCGTGCGGTAGGGATCCAGGGACGCGAGGTCGTGGTGGCCCAGGATGCCGAGCGTGTGCGCGACCACCATGAAACCGGTGCTGGGCGAGCTGGAACCGCAGGCAGTGATGTCGCGGTAGGGCACGCACAGGGCGTCGTCAGGCTTGATCTGGGAGCGGCGATCCTTGCGCCAGCTCTTGCGCAGCTGCTTCTCGACGTCCCCTTCGGCCAGCTGGGGCGTGAACTTCCGCTCGGCGAGGTCGGCGAGGTGCTGGGCGTAGTCGGGATTGCGCAGGACATCGCCTTCGGCGGGGATCTCCCCGGCGTCGTTGAGCAGGAAGGCACCGGCCGCGCCGGGCTGGAACAGCTCTTCGTGGTAGCCGATGGCCTTGATCAGGCTGTCGGTGGCCAGGAAACCGTCGGTGGCCAGGCGCTGTGCGGGGGCCGTGGTGTCCTCGAAGGGCAGCGCACCGTGGCGCTTGTGCAGGGTGCGCATGAGGCGATCGGTCTGCGGCACGCCCACGCTCGTGATGGGGCCGATGCCGGGGACGTCCTTGTCGGGGACGGGGACCGTGCCGTCGAAGGTGGACAGTTTGTCCTTGCGGGCGTCGAAGTACAGCGCGATGCCGCCGCCACCCGGGCCGGAGAATTGCGGTTCGGTCAAACCCAGGGCGTATTGCGCCGCGACGACCGCGTCCGCGGCGGTGCCGCCTTGGGCGAGGACCGCGCAGCCGGCCTCGGTGGCTTGGGCATTCGGGGTGGAGATAAACGACGTCGTCGGTGCTGATACCTCACCAGGGGTGCTGCACGGTGATGTCGCCTGTGGCAAACGGGGAGTGCGAGCTGTATCACAAAAGTACAACGTTAGGCCTACTAGGGAGATGGCAACCAGGAGCGCTGCCGCTCTGGGCCACCGTGTTCGGGAATCTCGTCTGTCTCTATTCATAGCGTCGTAGGCAAATGTCAAAAAGCCAGACGAAACATTAGGGCGCTTAGATTTATTTTAGATTACGTGGATATATCAACTTCCTTAGAGATCCTAACTTTAAGCTGGGTGAGGTATTGTCTTTCGCTTAATTTTTGGGTGACCTGCGTCTCGGCAATTGCGACTTTTTCCGGGTTAATGTCCGCCTTAAGCGGCATAAAGGGGGATTTTTGGTGTGCTGGAGGGGGTGCGGGCGTTAACTTTCGCGGGCTGAAGCTAAGGGCCGAGGCAGTAAAAGGAAGAAGCTCTTAAGGATGGGGCGGCGGGTGGTTATGCCCAGTTGTAATCGATACGCAGTTGGTTGGCGATGCGCTCAAAACGCCGCGGCGGGAACAGCGTGCCCTGGCGGCGGATCTGGGTCTCCGGCACCTCGAGCACCCGGTCCAGGCGGACCCAGCACTCTTTGCCGTCCTCGTCCCACTCGCCGGTGCCGATGCCTACCCAGTTGTCGGCATCCGCGTGCGTCGGGTTAGGGGAGATGAGCAGTCCCATGACCGTGGTCCGGGTGCGCGCGATGATGAGGATGGCGCGCTCGCGCGGCGAACAGGTCGGCGTATTACCCGGGGTGCACACCCACACGACCTCGCCAGAGTCGGCCTGGCCGTCCATGTCCGGGGCGAAGCAGACCGTGCGCGGATGATCCCTCGTGTTCTCCACGTGGATGCTGGCCACCCGGTTGGCGTGGTGCGCGGTGTGCTCGCCGTGCAGCCCCAGGCGGTCGTTGATGAGGGTGAGGCCGGTGTCCACCGGCTCTTCCGGCAGTGGCTTGAAAAGGGACATAAAGTCACGCCGCGCCTCACCCAGACGAGCACGGATCCTACTGCCGGTGGGGCGAGTGGTGCGTGACCTGCTGGGGAGTATGGCGGACATAGATCACACCATACTCCGCGGGCAGGTCTTTTTAAAGCGCTTTCTGGGCCTTCCTGACCGTGGCTGCCAGAGCCTCGATGTCCTGCAAACTCACTTCATCGTCGACGTGCGCGGTGCAGTAGTCCAACAGCGCGTAGCCGGTGCGCTGCAACACTAGGTGGTCATCCCATAGCGGCGCCGCGGCGTCAGGAAAGTCTGCGGCCAGGGACTGGATGGCGCGGCGCTCGCTGAGCAGCTCGTACTGCAGATCGCGGCGCTGCCGGATCGCCTCCGCGGGCGTGGCCGTGAGCAGCGCGCCCAACAGCGCGCCCATGGACAGCAGTGAGCGGCGCACCAGGCGGCGGTAGTGCCGCAGGCTGAACACCCGCGGCACCGCCCACAACGCGATGAGAGCGCAGACCACCGCGATGACCGTCTCCACGAACCGGGCCACCACCATCTCACCCAGCGGCTTGCTCACCGCGCCGCCTAGATACAGCGCCAGCGGGGTGGTCACGATGACCGTGAGCGCGTAGTTGCGGGTGACAAATATTTCCGCCAGAAACTGCACCGCGGCCAGTGCAATGAGCAGTGACCACTGCGCGATGCCCGCCGCATGCAGCGCCGCGAATAACCCAATTCCAATGATGGTGCCTCCGAAGCGCTGCGCGGCCCGGATGGTTCCCGGGATGCGGTCCGGGCCCCACTGCGCGATCAGCACCACGGAGACCACCGCCCAGTCCGGACGATCGAAGCCGAGCGCGATGCCCACCGCGGCGGCCACCACACTCGCCACGGCAACGCGAGCCGCGGACATTGTCGCGTGCGAATACGGGTGCATCGCCCGGAAGATGCGATACGCCACCGTCGGCCGCGTATGCGGGATGGCGGTGCGGTGGACGTCAAAAAGGCGGGTGGCGTCATCTAGTCCCTCCGCGGCATTCCCCGCGGGGCCGGCCGCCGCCAGCTTGAGGTGGGCCGCGCGCACATGTGTCACCAGGTGCGCGAACGCGGGCTTGCGTACCTTGCCGCCGCTGACGATGCCCGCGTCAGTCAGCGCCGCCCACGCATTCGCCAGTGCCGTCTGCGCCCGGTGCGTACGCGCGATCACGGAGGCCTCGTCGCTATCGCGCAGTGCTGCGGCCACAGCCACATCCAGCGCCGCCACCGCCTTAGCCTCCGGGTTGTGCGGGTGCACCAGCCACCCGAACATGCCGACCACCAGCGCGGAGAGCGCGCCCGCGGAAGTCCACGCGGCTACCTCCCACGGGCTAATGCCCAGCCGCGAGGACATCGTCGCCCCGCCGGAGGCCATGATGATGAAGAACACCCCGGGAGGCGGCAGCCGCAGCGCGTTTTGCACGAAGACACCCACCGTCGCCAGGGCGGTGGTATAGGCCCCGATGAGCAGGAACCACCACCGCGAGCCCCCGGCGTTCAGATGGGAAAACACCCCGTGGCCCAGCGTGGACCCCAACAGCGTGCCCAAGGTAAGCAGCGTGCCGACGATCGCGATGACCTGCCAGCGCTTGCGGTAGGGATAGCCCTCGCCGTAAATCACCGCGCAGGACCCCGCGGCCACCAACAACATCTCGTGCTCGTGGCCCGTCAGCAGACTCAGGGCGCCGGGGATGAACAACGCCAGAGCGGCGCGCAGCGCGCCCGGCCACCGAATATCCGTGGAGTGCATGGCGGTGAGCAGCTGCCACGGGTTGGGGCGCTGCGGCATGGGCTCCGGCGCGATTCGTGCACCAGTTGTCTCCGCCATGCCCGCTGCTGCCTCCTTTGTATCCCGTTAGTCGTCTGCTCTTCAAACTTGCGCCCACCCAGGTTAACCCACGGCCTGCGGGAGGGCTGAGGGGGCGTCGGCAAGCACATGCGGCAGAAAGAGCTGAGGGGAGAAACTAGGGCAGCGCGGGCGAGTGCGGTAGTGTGTTGATAGTTTCTAGCAGTGTTTTTAGAAGTTGATAGACAAGATGTAGGAGTGACCTTTGCCCAAGAACTTCGCGGCCACCACGTTCACGGAACCCACCCGGATCCGGAACTTCTGCATCATCGCGCACATTGACCACGGCAAGTCCACGCTGGCCGACCGCATCCTGCAGCTCAGCCAGGTCGTCGAGGCGCGCGACATGCGCGATCAATACCTGGACAACATGGACATTGAGCGCGAGCGCGGCATCACCATCAAAGCGCAGAACGTGCGCCTACCGTGGGTCCCGCGCTCCGGCGAGTTCGAGGGCCAGGAGATGGTCCTGCAGATGATCGACACCCCGGGCCACGTGGACTTCACCTACGAGGTCTCCCGCGCGCTGGACGCATGTGAGGGCGCTATCCTGCTTGTCGACGCCGCGCAGGGCATCGAGGCCCAAACCCTGGCCAACCTGTACCTGGCTATGGAAAACGACCTGGAAATTATTCCGGTCCTCAACAAGATCGACCTGCCCGCCGCGGACCCGGAGAAGTACGCCGCTGAGATCGCGAACATCATCGGCTGCGAGCCTGAGGACGTGCTGCGGGTCTCCGGCAAGACCGGCGAGGGCGTCGAAGAGCTCCTCGACCGCGTGGTGGAACTGGTGCCGCCGCCCAGCACCGACGCCCCCGACGACGCACCAGCGCGCGCCATGATCTTTGACTCCGTCTACGACACCTACCGCGGCGTGGTCACCTATATCCGTATGGTGGACGGCAAGCTGACTCCGCGGCAGAAGGTACGCATGATGGCCACCGGCGTGGACCACGAAATCTTGGAGATCGGCATCGTCTCGCCGACCCCGCAGAAGTGCGACGGGCTCGGCCCCGGCGAGGTGGGCTACCTCATCACCGGCGTGAAGGACGTCCGCGAAACCAAGGTGGGCGACACCGTCACCTGGGCCAACAAGGGCGCCACCGAGCAGCTCGAGGGCTACGCCGACCCGAAGCCCATGGTGTACTCGGGCCTGTTCCCGATCTCCCAGGCCGACTTCCCCGACCTGCGCGACGCCCTGGAGAAGCTGCAACTCAACGACGCTTCGCTGACGTTTGAGCCCGAGACTTCCGTGGCGCTCGGCTTCGGCTTCCGCTGCGGCTTCCTGGGCCTGCTGCACATGGAGATCACCCGCGACCGCCTGCAGCGCGAATTCGACCTGGATCTGATTTCCACCGCACCGTCGGTGACCTACCGCGTGGTCCGCGAGGACGGCACCGAACAGTACGTGCACAACCCGGCGGACTGGCCGGAAGGCAAGCTGCAAGAGGTCTACGAGCCGATCGTGAAGATGACCATCATCGTGCCCTCGGACTTCGTGGGCCCGACGATGGAACTGTGCCAGCAGAAGCGCGGCCAGATGGGTGGCATGGACTACCTGTCCGAGGACCGCGTGGAACTGCGCTACACCATGCCGCTGGGCGAGATCATCTTCGACTTCTTTGACATGCTCAAGTCCCGCACCAAGGGCTACGCCTCGCTGAACTACGAAGAGGCCGGCGAACAGCTCGCGGACCTGGTCAAGGTGGATATCCTGTTGCAGGGCGACCCAGTGGACGCCTTCTCCGCCATCGTGCACCGCGAGCACGCGCACACCTACGGCAACAAGATGACCAAGAAGCTCAAGGAGCTCATCCCGCGCCAGCAGTTCGAGGTGCCGGTGCAGGCGGCCATCGGCGCGAAGATTATCTCGCGTGAAAACATCCGCGCCATGCGCAAGGACGTGCTGGCCAAGTGCTACGGCGGCGATATCTCCCGTAAGCGCAAGCTGCTGGAAAAGCAGAAGGAAGGTAAGAAGCGCATGAAGACCCTGGGCTCGGTCAACGTGCCGCAGGAGGCATTCGTGGCTGCGCTGTCCACCGACGAGGAGTAGAACCCGTGACGGGTCACAAGGTAAGAATGTAACCATGACTACTCCCGTGAACCGACCTAATCCGACTTCTGGCCTGCGCACCGCGGGCCCGGGCAAGCTGGGCCAGGCGCCGCGCGCCGGGCAGCCCGCGCCGGTGGACAAGGCGCGCAAGCAGGTGCAACTGCCGCCGCTGCCGGTGGTGGGCGGCACGATCGGGGAGCGCCGCGCCGCCGAGGTCTTCGCGGAGGAGTCTGCGGATCTCCTCTTGGAGCTGCAGGAGCTGCGCCGGGACTTGCACCGCAACCCGGAGATCGGCCTGCACATGCCGCGCACCCAGCAGAAGGTACTGGAGGCCCTGGACGGCCTGCCGCTGGAAATTACCCTCGGCCAGGATCTGTCGTCCATCGTGGTGGTGCTGCGCGGCGGCAAGCGCGGGGACATGGCCCCGGCGGTGCTGTTGCGCGCGGACATGGATGCTTTGGAGATCCGCGAGCGCACCGGCGAGCCCTTCTCCTCCGTCAACGAGTACATGCACGCTTGCGGTCACGACCTGCACACTGCGGGATTGGTGGGCGCGGCGAAGCTGCTGTGCGAGCACCGTGCGGAACTGGCCGGCGACGTGATCTTCATGTTCCAGCCCGGCGAGGAGGGGCCTGGTGGCGCGCAGCCCATGATTGAGGAAGGCGTGCTGGATGCCGCGGGGCGCCGCCCGGTCGCCGCCTACGGCATTCACGTGGGCCCGCAGGATCGCGGGACCTTTCACTATATTTCCGGGCCGATGATGGCGTCCTCCTCCAACCTCACCATCACCGTCCAGGGCAAGGGCGGCCACGGCTCCCGCCCGCACGACGCCATCGATCCCGTCATGGCGCTCGCGGAGATCCAGCTGGCCCTGCAGACCGCCATCACCCGGCGCTTCGACGCCCTCGACCCCGTCGTCATTACCGTCACCAACCTGTGGGCCGGCGACGGCGCGTACAACGCCATCCCGGATCGCGCGGCGCTGGGCGCGACGGTGCGCATCCTGCGGGATGAACAGGTCAACGCCGTGCGCCAGATGATCACGGAGGTCGCCGGCCGCGTGGCAGCATCCCACCGTTGCGGTGTGGACATCGACTTTGACGTGCTGTACCCGACCACCAAGACCAATGCCCGCGAGACGCAGTTCGCGGTCGGCGTGTGGAGCCAGGCCTTCGGCGTGGATAACGTGGTGCCGTTTGATGCCCCGATGATGGCCTCGGAGGACTTCGGTTACGTCCTGGGGCAGATTCCGGGCACTTTTATCTGGTTGGGCACCGCCAACCCGGAGACGCCGCAGCACCAGCGCGAGTGGAACCACTCGCCGCTGGCGCGTTTTGATGACAACGTTCTGGATACTCACGCCGCGGCCCTGGCGACGATCGCCTTCGAGCGCTTAGCCACCGAGTGCCAGCACCCCTCCGCCGCCACTCAGGCCGCGAGCGACGCGGCCGTCGCCGCCCGGAAGGCCAGCAAGGACTAGTGTCGCGGCAAGAAGCGACCAAGATCTTCCTCGAGCGCCGAAAATCTGCAGAGATACCCCGGGTCGAGGAACTTTGTGGTTGGTTCTAGCGCTCGGGGAGTGGGGAGCGCGCGATGGCGTCTTTCACCCGGCGGTCGTAGAGCAACCAGGCGGTGAGCACCACGGTGCCGGTAATGGTCACCAGCACCGTGATCGGCGGGAAGGATTCGGCGTTGAGGTCGCTCAGACCTACCGCGCCCGTGCTGAGGGCCAGTAGGTTGTTGACGATATGCAATGCCATCGCCGCCTCCAGCCCGCCGGTGTAGTACGTGAGCAGGGAGGCGCACACCGCAAAGATAGCGATGTCGATGAGTCCCACGGCGTCGTAAGTATGGCCGATGACAAACAGCGGCACCGACGCCAGGTACGCCACGGCAGGGTGCTTGACCCACGCGCCGAGAAGTTGCGGGACGACCCCGCGGAACACCAGTTCCTCCGCCGTGGCCTGGAGGGGGACGAGCACTACAGTGAGAGCGAGCAGCACCAGGGCGCGGCGGTCAAGGGTGAATGCGGAGAAGTCCGCGACCAGCGCCGCGTTGAGAATGTAGGTGAGCAGCAAGACAATGAACGCCGGCAGCAGCGCCGTGCCAAGGACGCGCCACCGGATGCGCCCGGCCACCGACCACAGCAGGCCCGCCGGCCGCCGCCCGCCCCAGCGCGCCGCCAGCAACGCCGCTGGGAGCAAGATGATGAGGGTGAGCATGCTGCTGGTGAGCACCCAGGGGTCGTACATGTCCATCAACTCATCCATGGCTGACAGGTCCGCGCCCACTAGGTGGCCGACGAGGTAGACCCCGCCAAAAGCGAGCATCAGGAACACGACGCTGAGGAGGGTGAAGAGCAACAACTCGAGCAGTGGGCGCCACCAGCGGTAGTTGGGTTGGGCGTGGAACAGTCTGTGAAAGTGGGTATCAGTAACCATGTCTGTAACTCTGCTCGGTGCCATGAGCTGCGGGTATCGGCCGGAAGGGCGAAAAATCAAGAGTAGAGTCCGTGCGTGTCGCCCGAAAGGATGACAAAGCCAGCACGTTCGAGCGCCTAGACTGAGCAACCGTTATGAATAATTCTCCCGTTATGCCGGCGGCCCGCCTGGAGCCGCGGCCTGCGCCATGGATCAAGGTGGCCGTCACCGTGATCACCTGCGCCCTCGTCGGTGCGGTGGGGCTCGCCGCCGTGACGGCCCTGCTCATCGACGAGGTGGGGGAGCAGCGGTTCATGAATGACCCGGCCGTTGGGGCCTATATGCTCGTCCAGTTCGCCGTCGGCATCCTCAGCCTGGTGCTCGTGGCCTTCGCGGTGCGCCGCGGGCACACCGATTCTGCCGCGGTGCGCTGCGTGGAGGTCGCCCTGTGCTTTATGACCGTGTCCATCTGCGGGTTTGCTGCGATGTTCGTGGGGCTGACGGCTTTGGCGTCGCGACGCTCCTGGGGTTGGAACACCGCCGGTATTTTCGCTGTGGTCGCCGCTGTGTTCGTGGACAACCGGCTCTATCCCGGCATTGACACGTCGCTCGCCGACTGGGGCATGTGGGCGCTTATCGCCGCCATCGTCGCGGTGGTGATTGGCCTGGGCGTCGCACGGGGGCGTCGCCAAGCGCAGCATTGGAAACTCGTGGCCACCGCCACCATGAAAGACCAGGAGCTGCGGCTGCGCGAGGCCCAGGCGCGCCACGACGAGCGCACCGCGATCGCCCGCGACATGCACGACGCCATGTCGCACCGCCTCAGCCTCATCGCATTGCATGCCGGGGTGTTGTCCTACCGCGACAACCTGGATGCGGAGACTACCCGCCGGGAGACGGAGACGATCCGGCAGCAGGCCGAGGAGGCCGTCGAGGACCTGCGCGCCATCCTCCAGGTCTTGCGCACCCCGGACGATTCGGACGCGTCGGTGAGCGTGAGCCAGCTCGTGGACACCGCTCGCGCCACCGGCCAAGACGTCACCCTGGAGCTTCCCGCCGCCGCGGAGCAGGCGCTGGAGGGGCTGCCGACCATCGAGCGTCATGCCGTCGCCCGGCTCGTCCAGGAGGGGCTCACCAACGCCCGCAAGCACGTCCCCGGGGACACCGTCACCGTCGCGCTGGCGGTGGGCGAAGGCGCCCTGCTTGTCGACGTCCTGACCCCCGCACCTCGCACTCGTTCGGCCGGCGAGCCCGGGTTTGGGCTGACGGGGTTGGCGGAGCGGTTCCGCCTCGTCGGCGGCTCGCTGGACGTTGACCCCAGCGGACCGTTCCGCGTGCGCGGCCGTATCCCGCTGCAGGAGGGTATGTGATGGGCGGCTTGGTGCGGGTCGTGGTGGTGGACGACGAGGACCTCATGCGCGAGGGTATCGCCATGCTGTTGGAAGGCGATAATGACATCGAGGTGGTGGGCCAGGCCAGCAACGGCAAAGAGGCGGTGGCCCTGGTACAACACGCGCAGCCCGACGTAGTACTGATGGACATCCGCATGCCGGTCATGGACGGCATCGCGGCGGTGCGCCGCCTCGCGGAACTTTATGCCGGCCGCCCGCTCGTACCGATGGTGATGCTCACGGCCTTCGATACTCAAGAGTTCGTCATGGACGCCTTGAGCGCCGGGGCGGTGGGCTTCTTGCTCAAGACCACGCCACCGCCGAAGCTCGTGGCGGCGGTGAAGGCGGCGGCGCAGGGCCAGCCGCTGTTGAGCCCCGAGGTGCTCGCCCGCTTGCTGACCGCGGCGGAGCGGCCGCCCATCGCCGACGCTGCGCCGGATCGCACCGCAGTTCCGGGAGCGGGCGTCGATAAGCCGGGGGAGCGGGCCGCGGATCGGCTCAGCGTCCGGGAGAGGGAAATCGCCGAGCTCATCGCAGATGGGGCGAGCAACGCGGAGATCGCCGCGGCGCTTTTCGTGTCGCTGTCTACGGTGAAGACGCACGTCGCGCGCATTTTGGACAAGCTAGAGGTGAGCAACCGGGTGCATATCGCCCGGGTCGTGTACGAGGCGCGACTGCGCGGCTAGCTCGCTACTCGCCCTTCTCCTCCGGCTCCCAGCCGTCGGCCCAGGTATCCGACTCGAAGTCGTAGTCCACCTCGTGCCCCTCTTCGTCGGTGCGCTGGTACCACTCGGTGTAGCGCTCGGCGGTGGAATCGAAGTCCGAGCCCGCGCCGCGGCCGTCTTCGGCGTGGGTGACGGTGAGTTCGAAGTCATCGCCGTGCTGCTCCAGGCCGCGCACCACCGCGTTTTCCACGGCGGCGCGGGCGTAGGTGCGGCGAATGAACATCGGGTCAGCGTGCAGGTCCTTGATGAACGCCACCATCAGGGCCAGTAGCACCATGGAGAAGGGAAGCGCGGACAAGATGGTGAGGTTCTGGAGGCCGGAGAGGACTTCTTCGCCGCCGGTGAGCAGCATGACGATCGCGATGCCCATCATGCACAGGCCCCAGAAGGTGACCAGGAGCTTGTTCGGGGCGGGGTCGCCCTGCGAGGACATGGTGCCCATCACCACGGACGCGGAGTCGGCGGAGGTGATGAAGAAGACCGCGAGGACAAAGATGATGATGAACGGGGTGATCTCCGCCAGCGGCAGGTTATCGAACAGGCTGAAGAGCACGGCTTCGCTGGAGGCCTCGCCGTCGAGGCCCGGCACGCCCTGCTGGTGGAACGTGATCGCGGTGCCGCCGAAGACGGTGAACGCCAAAATCATGATGGCGGTCGGCGCCAGGACGGTGACGGTGACGAACTCGCGCAGGGTGCGGCCGCGGGAGATGCGCGCCAGGAAGAGGCCCACGAACGGGGTCCAGGCAATCCACCAGGCCCAGTAGAACGCGGTCCAGTAAGACTGGAACTCTACGGTCTCCTCGCCCCACGACAGGGACTTGGCCATCATCGGCAGCATCTGATCTAGGTAGGTGATGATGCCGGACGGGATGAGGTTGAGCAGCAACAGGGTGGGGCCGGTGATGAAGGCGAAGAGGATGAGGCCCAGCGTGATGGTGATGTTCGTGTTGGAGAGATAGCGGATGCCGCGGGAGACGCCCGAGACAGCAGAGACGATGAACCCGATGGACAGCAGCGCAATGATGATGATCAGCATCGTGTTGGTGGCTTGGTCGACCCCGGAGATGATCGTGATGCCTTCGCCGATCTGGATGGCGGATAGCCCCAGCGTTGCGGCGGTGCCGAACAGCGTGGCGATCAGCGCGAAGATATCAATGAGCTTGCCCACCGGGCCGTCGGTGTCTCGGGAGCCAAACAAAGACTTGAACACGGACGACACCAGCGGCACGCGGCCGCGGCGGTACGACGAATACGCAATCGCGCCGCCTACCAGCGCGTAGGCGGCCCAGGGGGCGATGCCCCAGTGGAAGTGTGCCTGCGCCATCGCGTAGTGCAGCGCCTCCACCGTGTTGCCGTCCACGGTGTGTGGCGGCGGGGAAAGGTAATAGGACAGCGGCTCGGACGGGCCGTAGAAGAAGATGCCCACGCCGATGCCCGCGCCGAACATCATGGCCACCCAGGAGAACCGGGAGAACTCCGGCTCTTCGTCGTCGCGGCCCAGCTTAATGCGGCCCAGCTTGGAGTAGCCGATGTACAGCATGACGAAGATGGAGAGCGTCATGACGAGGTTGAGCAGCCAGCCCCCGTTGGTCAGCGCCCAGGAGAAGGCGCTTGCCGACGCCGCAGACACGCTCGCCGGTGACACCACACCCCAGACGATGAACGCGATGATGAAGACACCGGTAATACCGGTGACCACTGGGTCGATGCGGAAGCGGTTGCGCTGGTCCTCTACGCCGATGCCGGGTACGAGGCCCGGGTGCATGTCGTGTGGGTACAGACCCACGCTGCCGGTCACCTCGGAGGAGGACATGTAGTTCGCCATCTCCTCGTGGGTGAGTGGTCGGTCGGATTCGGACGGGTTGTGAGGCCGTGAAGTCACGTTTTCCTTTGGCGGGCGCCGCCTCGGTGGGGTGCCCTTTCGTCGATTAACGACCAATTATGCCTCAGTCTGCATGGTTGCGGGAATCTGGGGCGGCGTGCTGATGGGCATCGGTGCCGCGTGGGCAGGCGGCTGCACCGTCGGCAACGGCATGGTGGAGACCTCCCTGTTTACCTTCCCGGGCTGGATCGCGCTGTTGTTCTTTGCTTTCGGCGTCTTCGCTGGCGCCAAGCTGTGGCTGAAGCCTGCACCCAGGCCACCGACTCCATCCCCGCCTGGGCCGCCGACGACGGCCACACCATCACCGACTTCCAGCGCAAGGACGACGCCGGCTGGCACGTCACGGTGGTGAAGGGCTAGGCCACGACCACAATCTCCCTGGAGAGCCCAAAATCTGCAGAGATACCCCGGGACGAGCAACATTTTGGTCGGCGTACGGCCTATTTGATCGGCGATGGCCTACTATGAAGGACATCCGGCTATCACCGAGGTTGAAAGTGGCAGGAAATGAGCATGCATTCGTCTGAATTTGATGTGGAGTACGACGTACTCGCGGCCCTCGAGGTGTTCGAGCGCCCCGAGGAACACCTCCTGGATTTCAGCCTCTTGCTGGAGCCCTACTCGGGGTAGGTGCTGGGCTCCAGCGTGTTCTTCTCCTCCGCCGCGATGAGCGCGGAGGTGTAGGCAGCGGCCGGGTTGACCCAGATTTCTTCCGTGAGCCCGGAGTCCACCAGGCGGCCCTGATTCATCACGGCCACTTCCGGGCACAGCCCGCGCACCACGGCGAGGTCGTGGGAGATAAACATCAAGGTGGCACCATGCTTATCGACGGCCCGTTTCAGCAGCTCCAGGACCTGATTGCGCACGGAGACGTCGAGGGCGGAGACGGCTTCGTCGGCAAGCACGATGTCCGGATCACCGATCAACGCCCGGGCGATGGAGATGCGCTGCCGCTGGCCGCCGGAGAACTCGTGTGGGTAGCGATCTGCGTCGGCGGCGCTGAGGCCGACCTCCTCTAGCGCGGCGCCCACCTTGGCGCGCACCGCGGCCTTGCCCAGCCGTTTGCGCTCGTGGGACAGCAGCCCCTCCGCGATGGAGTCGCCGACCTTCAGCCGCGGGTTGAGCGAGCCCTGCGGGTCTTGGAAGACCATTTGTACACGGCCGTTGACGGTGACCGTTCCCGAGGTGGGCTCGATGAGCCCGGCGATCATCTTGACCAGCGTGGTCTTGCCGGAACCGGAGCCGCCCACAACGCCGATGCGGTCGCCGCGCTGGATGGTCAGTGATACCTCGTCCACGGCCGCGACGTCGCGGTAACGCTTGCTCACTTTATCTAGCGCGATGAGCGTGTCGCCGGTGGCGGTGACCGTGGCGGGGGCCGCCGGGCGAGAGGCATTAATGAGTCTGCGGGTGTAGTCGTGCGCGGGGCTATCAAAAACTTGTCGCACGGTGCCGTGCTCGACGATGTGGCCGCGCTGCATGACCGCGACGTTGTCGCTCATCCGCCGCACGACGGCGAGGTCGTGGCTGATGAACAGCACGGCGGTGCCGAATTCCGCGGTGAGGTTCTCGATGACACCCAAGACCTCGTCCTCGGAGGTGGCGTCCAAGGCGGTGGTGGGCTCGTCGCAGATGAGAACGTCCGGCCGCGCGGCCATGGCCATGGCGATGAGCACGCGCTGGCGCTGGCCGCCGGACAGCTCGTGCGGGAAGCGCTGCGCAAAGGAGGCGGGGAGCCCGACCAGCTCGAGGAGCTCGGCCGCCGGGCGACCCGTGTAATCCAGCTGGCGGCCCACCCGCATGAGCGGATCCAGGGCGTTCATGGGCTCCTGGAAGACCATCGCGATGCGCTTGCCGCGCAGCGGGCGCAGCGCCTTTTCTGCCGCGCCGAGCAGTTCCGTACCGTCGAGGCGCGCGGAGCCGGAGGCCTCAAGAGTGTCGGGGAGCAGGCCCATGAGGGAGAGCGCGGTGAGCGACTTGCCGGAGCCAGACTCGCCGATAAGTCCCAGGCGCTCGCCCTTGTCAAGGCTGAAACTTACGCGCTCCACCAGGTTGGAGCGCGAGCGGGAGCGGGAGCGGGCGCGGGGGCGAGTGGTGACGGTGAGGTCGGAGACGTCGAGAAGCATCAGCGGCGTCCTTTCATGCGGGGATCGAAGATGTCGCGCAGGCCGTCGCCCAGCAGATTAAATCCTAGAACGGTGAGCGCGATGGCCACACCCGGGAATACCGCCAGCAAGGGGTCGGTGCCCAGCATGGTCTGGGAGTCTTGGAGCATGCGCCCCCACGACGGCGTCGGCGGCGGGGTGCCCAGGCCCAGGTAGGACAGGCCGGCCTCGGCCAGGATGGCCAGGGCGAAGGCCACGGAGGCCTGCACGATGATAAGGCCCAGGATATTCGGCAGGACGTGGCGCACCGCGATGATGAGGTGGGGCACGCGCGAGATCCGGGCGGCCGAAATATAGTCCTGGTTGATGACCTGCAGGGTGCCGGAGCGGGTCAGGCGCGCGAACGCCGGGATACCCGCGATACCGATGGCCGCCATCGCGGTGAGGGTGGAGGCGCCGAATACGGCGCCGGCCATGATGGCGGTGAGCAGCGCCGGGAACGCGAGCAGGAGATCGTTGGTGCGGCCCACCAGCGCGTCGACGAAGCCGCCGCGGCGCATGCCCGCGAGCATGCCCAAGGGCACGCCGACGAGCGCGGAGATGCCCACGGCCACCAGGCCCACGAAGACGGTGATCTGCGCGCCGGCCATGATGCGTGAGAGGGTATCCCGGCCGTAGCGGTCCGTGCCCAAAAGGTGTTCGGCGCCAGGGCCCTGCAGGCGGGCGGCGGCGTCGGCATAGGTGGGATCATAAGGAGTCCACACCAGCGACACCAGCGCGGTCAACAACGTGAGGGCGACGAGCACGAGCCCCACCCAACCGGTGGCGGGGAGACGGCGAAGAAGCGAAGTCATGGCTTAAGCCCCCTTCCGTGCGGGCGCCGCGCCGGGGCGCAGGCGCGGGTCGACGATGCGGTAGGCCACGTCCACGACCAGGTTCACCACCAGGGTGAAGGCCACGAGCATCATGACGAGGGTCTGGACGGTGGTGAGGTCACGGGTGCCCACGGCGTCGAGAAGCATGGAGCCGAGGCCGGGGATGACAAAGACATTCTCGATGACCACGGATCCCACCACCAGCGTGGTCAGCTGCACGCCGGCCACCGTGATGATGGGCAACGCCGCGTTGCGCAGGCCGTGGCGCAGGAGCGCCTCGCGGCGGGACTGGCCCAGCGCGCGGGCGGTGCGCAGGTAATCTTGGCCGAGCACGTCTAACACCGCGGAGCGAGTATAGCGGGTGAGAATGGCGGCCTGCACCATGGCCAAGGCGATGACGGGGAGAATAAGGCGCGCCACGAAACCACCGAAGTCTTGGTTCGGCGGCACCCAGCCGTTCGCGGGGACCCAGCCCGCGCCGATGGCGAAGAGGGCCACCAGCACGATGCCGACGAGGAAGCTAGGCACCGCGATGCCCACCTGCACCAGCGCGGAAACCACGCCTGCGGCCGGGGTGCCGTTGCGCGCGGCCAGCCACGTGCCCATCGGCAACGCGATGGCCAGGGCCAGCAGCAGCGACAGCCCAATAAGAATGAAGGAGACCTGGGCGCGGTCGAGCACCAGCGGGGTGATGTCGGTCTGTGAGGCCAGGGAGGTGCCGAAGTCCCCGCGGAGCAGCCCGCTGAGCCACTCCCAGTATTGGGTGAGCAGCGGCCGGTTGAGGCCGAGGGACTCGGTGAGCTCGGCGACGGCCTCGTCGGTGGCGTTAACGCCCAGGGCCACGCGCGCCGGGTTGCCCGGCACGGCGCGCATGAGCAGGAAGATGACCACGGAGGCCACGAACAAAGTAAGCAGGAAGCGGCCGATGAGGTCCGCGATCTTGGTCAGCATCGACTTAGCCATTGCTGTCCTCCTTGCGTGTGAGGTCGGAGAGGTCGATGTGATCGGAGACTTGGTCCGGGTGCACGCCCTGAAGACCGGGTTGGGTGAGCACGATATTCGGCATATTCGCCAGGGTGAGCGCGCCGGCGTCGGCCATAATCTGGTCGATGGCTTGGCGCATCAGCGCGGTGGACTGATCCTCGTCGGCGGTGGCGTCGGCCCGCGCCAGCAGGTCCCGGACCTTCGCGTTGTCGTAGTTGAGGTAGTAGTCCGGGTTGCCAAACAGCGCGGGGATGTCCCGGGGTTCTACGTGCGCGACGAGTGAGGCCTGGTAGTCCTTGGCGCCCATCACGGTGCCCAGCCACACGGCGGGGAACTCGGCGGATGTGAGCTCGACGTTGAAGCCCACCTGGGTCAGCTCGGAGTAGAGGAATTCGCTGAGCGCCTGGGTATAGGGCAGGGTCGGCGAGGTGATGGTGACCGTCGCGCCCTCCGCACCGGCCTCGCGCAGTAGCGCCCGCGCCTTGTCTTTGTCGTGCGGGAAGTAGTCCTTGTCGCTGGCCCAGGGATCCGTGGGCGGCACGGGCGCACCGCCGGTGTCGGTGGCCAGGCCGTCGAAGACGATGTCGTTGGCCGCCTGACGGTCGATGGCGTAGCCGACGGCCTGACGCACCCGCGGGTCGTCGAAAGGCGCGGCGTCGTTGTTCAGCGACAGCAGGACCTCACCGTTGGTGGTGCCCACGGTCACCGGGTAGGTGTCCGGGAGGTTGCCCAGCAGCTCGGGCGCCTGCATCGCCCAGACCAGGTCCACGTCGCCGGACTGCAGGGCGTTAATGGAGCCCATCGCGTCGGCGAAGTAGCGGATGGTTACATCGGAGGCCGCCTTCTCACCCCAGTAGTCCTCGCGCGCGGACAGCGCGATGAATTCGCCGGGGCTGAAGCCGGAGACGTCGAAAGGCCCGGTGCCCACGGGGTCGGTGGTCAGGGTTTTTACGGAGGCCGGGGACATCATGGCGCCGGTGGCCGTGGACATGGACCACAGCCAGGACTGGGAGGGGCGTTCCAGGGTGACCTTCAGCGTGTGCTTGTCTGCGACCTCGGCGTGCTTGACGACGTCCATCTGCGCCTTACGGCCGTTGGACCAGGCGTCCTTGACGTAGTTGATGGAGAAAGCGGCGGTGTCCGCGGTGAACTCGTCACCGTTGGAGAACTTCACGCCTTCGCGCAGGTGGAAGGTGTATTCGGTGCCGCGGTCATTGACGTCCCACGAGGTGGCCAGGTGGGGCGTGATGCCGCCGGTATCGGGATCGATGACCACCAGCGTTTCGTAGACGTTGCTGACGAGCGCCGCAGGGATGGCCGCGCCGCCGGTGGTGGTGAAGTCCAGGGAGGCGGCACTGGACGTGGACGCCACAGTCACTGCGTGGGACTCGGCGCCACTGGGAACGCTAACGGCGGTGTGCCCGGCGCTGCACCCGGACAACACCGACATCACGCCGAGAGCGGCGCCGAACCCTATTAGTTTGGCGGAGAGAGAGTGCTTGCGCATACCGGAATAATAGTGGACAAAACCCACCCCGCCACAACCGTGTCCAGGTGTGGGCGGGGTGGGTAAACGGTGCGAAGTATGCGAATCAGTGGACCGCGGCGGTGGCGGCCTAGTTGTCGCCTTCTTCCTCGATGAGAGCCAGGGGCTCCGGCGGGAGATCGACGGTGATCTCGATGGGGGAGAAGCCGCCGCGTACGTTGGAGGTGGCGAACTTCAGGTAGTCCGGGCGGTATAGAACCTCGGCGTATTCCATCGGGGTTCCCACGTGGTCGGAGGCTTCCAGGTACACCTTGATGAGCGGTGCGTTGGGCTCGACTTCGAGCAGCGGTGCGTCCTCAGCGGTGGCCTGGCTAAAGACCAAAGTGCGGCGAACGTTGTCGAATTCTACGCCCTCTTCGCGCAGGTGAGCATGAATAGAGCCGTTGTCGGCGTCGAAGTTGAGGATCTTCTGGCCAACTTCGAGCGGGAAGTAGAGGCGCTCGAGTGCGATGGCCTGGCCGTCAGCAAGGCGCTTGCGGTAGACGAAGATAATGGGGTCGCCCTCGTTGAGGGACAGGCCCTGAGCAACGTTGGCGGGAGCGGGGCGTCGCGCCATCCACTGGGTTTCCGCGCCGGGCTCGAGGCCGATCTCTTCCAACCAGGAAGTGGTGGAGAGGATGGCTTCGAAGCTTTCGGCCTTGTTTGCGGACAGGACGACGGAACGACGGCCACGGCCGGAGGAAATGGCTCCCTCGGCGCGCAACGCGGCGATCGCTTGGCGGACGGGACCGCGAGAGGTGTTGAACTCCGCGCACATCTCCGCCTCACTAGGCAGCTGATCGCCGGGCTTGAGCTCCCCGCTGTCGATCTGCGCACGAAGATGCTCCATGATCTTCAGGTGCTGCTGCGTAGATTTCTTTGGTGGCACAGTAATTCCCTTCAGAACCGTTTCTTAGCCGGTATAGACTCCCACATATTAGATGAAAGTGTTAGACAGTCAGAACTTTGAAACGGTGGGGGTAGGCCGAGTTGTCTAAGAATTTATGAAATATAACTTCCCTGCATAAAACCGTTTGTGGCCAGATATGAGGGTGTCTCACGTTTAAAACAGCTGTTTATGTGGGTTTCAATAGTTTACTACCGGAGTTTGTGCAGGTGCCGCACAGGGGTATAAGGCTTCATTGGTGGGAAAAGCTGAGAATCCTTCAGGTTATTAACACTGTGCATTGTTGACAATTTATTGATGAGTTGTGCACTGCATGTTATGCCCTCTACCCCCGGGAAGGGAGAGGGCCCCGCGAGGGGGAGCCAGTATCCCCCTCGCGCACGCCGGGGCACGCCTAGTCCGCGCCCAGGCCCCAGCCCTGCGCCAGAACGTCAAGACTAGTCATCGTTTCCTGGTGGTTGGTGGCTTGTAGGGACACCATAAGCTCGTCCGCGTTGGCAGTCTCCTTGAAATCGAGCAGCTCCTGGCGGATGGTCTCGGCGTCGCCGATGGCGGAGTAGCGCAGCATATCAATGGCCTGCTGTCCCTGGAAAGAGTTCAAGATCTGCTCCACCTGTTCGTCGGTGAGGTAGCGATCCCGGCCGAAGAAGGCCTTGACTTGTTTGCGCTTCACGCGCTCCCACAGCTCGTCCGCGGCTGCGGGTGTCTCCGCGCCCACCACGTTGACCGCCGCGATGACATAGGGCTCGTCCAAGTATTCGGACGGGGTGAAGTTGTCGCGGTAGTACGTGGTGGCGGCCTCCAGGTGCTGCGGAGCGAAGTGGGAGGCAAAGGAGTAGGGCAGCCCGAACTTCGCGGCCAGGGACGCGCCGTACATTGAGGAGCCGAGGATGTAGATGGGCACGTTCGTCCCGGTGCCCGGCACGGCCTGCACCCCAGGGATTGGTGAGGAGTTGGACAAGAACCCCTGCAGTTCTTTGATGTCCTCCGGGAAACGCTCGGCCGAGTGGGCGTCCCGCCGTAGGGCGCGGCCCAAGGTGTTCATGTCCGTGCCAGGAGCGCGACCGAGGCCAAGATCAATGCGGTTGGGGTACAGCGAGGCCAGCGTGCCAAACTGCTCCGCCACTACGTAGGGGGCGTGGTTGGGGAGCATCACACCGCCGGAACCTAGCCGGATAGTAGAGGTGTGTGCGCCGATATGGGAGATGAGCACCGCCGGGGAAGAAGAGGTAATGGTCTTCATGTTGTGGTGCTCGGAGTACCAGATGCGCTTGATGCCTAGCTTCTCCGCGTGCTGGGCGAGCTCCACCGAGTTGCGCATGGATTGGTGCGCGTCCTCGCCCTCGTACACGGTGCAAAAGTCCACGATGGACAGTGGGATATCGTTTGCGTTTGTGGGCGCTGGGGAAGTCTCGGAAGTTGCGGAAGTCATAAAATCCTCGTCTAAAAAGTTGTAGGGGACGGCCCCTTTTACATCAGGTACCGTCCCCTACAACAGGAGCGAAGGCATCACTATTCCGTGCAGTTAGCGCCTTACCGTGGCATTAACTTCTTCGTGTGCGTCAGCGTTGTCGTGCTCGCGCCGAGCGGCCTGTGCCGCGGCGCTGAGTTCGAGCGGACGGGAGTTGCGGGTGGCAAAGTCCAGCGCCAGGCCCACGAGAGCCGCGGCAATGGTGGGCAGAGCCCAGCCGACGTCGTTGGACTGACCCGGCGCCCACGCGACCACCGGGGCCAGCGCTTCCGCGCCGAGGGAGACCGTGACGGAGATAGCGGACCAGACCACCGCGACCCAGATGGCCACCCGGTAGGTCCAGTGGAAGGAGAACTGGCGGCGGAAGAGCGGCTCGATGATGGACAGAATCATCAGCGTGATGGCCGGAGGGTACAGGAAGGAAATCACCGGCGCGGCGATGGCCAGCACCTGGGACAGGCCCTGGGTGGCCATGGCGATAGAACCCACGGCGAAGATGGTGGCCCACGCGTGGTAGCTCACGGCCGGGACGAGCTCGTGGAAGAACTCGCTGGTGGCGGAGATGAGGCCCACGGCGGTGGTGAGGCAGGCCAGGATAACGATGGCGGCCAGGGCCAGCTGGCCCGGGGTGCCCAGGGCGCGATGAGCGGCTTCCGCCAACAGGGCCGCGCCGCCGTCGAAACGCCCGGCGTCCGGGATGGTCTGGCCAATGAGTGCCAGGCCCAGATAGATGGCCGCCAACAGCACGCCGGCGATGGTGCCGGTGATGATGGTCGAGCGGACCAGGGTGGGGCCCGGCTTGAAGCCCTTGGAGCGCAGCGAGGAGATGATCACGATGCCGAAGGCCAGGCCGGCCAGCGCATCCATGGTGAGGTAGCCGTTGAGCAGGCCGGTGACCGCGGGGGACTCGGCGTAGTCCTCGGCGGGGGCGGCGGGGACGCGCTCGAAGCGGAACATCGTCAGCGTAATGAGGATGGCCAGCAGTGCCACGAGCGCCGGGGTGAGGAACTTGCCCAGGGTATCCGGGATGGCGTTGGGCGCCCAGCACAGCGCCAGAGAGACGCCGAAGAACAGCAGGTTAAAGATGAAGCTGGCCAGGGTGGAGTCCAGCCCGGTCAGCGGGGTGATGGCGATTTCCATCGACACCGCGCCGGTGCGGGGCAGGGCGTAGAACACGCCGATGGACAGGTACACCAACGCGGAGAACACCACGCCGAACAGTGCGCCGCCGCGGTTGGCGAGGTCGCGCACGCCAAAGCCGGAGATGGCCACGGCGATGATGGCGATGACCGGCAGGGCCACGCCGGCGATAAGGAAGCCGACGATGCCTGGCCAGAAGTTGGTGCCGGCGCCCACGCCGACCTCGGGCGGGAAGATGAGGTTGCCCGCGCCGAAGAACATGGAAAAGACCATGAGGGAGGTAATAATGATGGCCTTGGTATCCAGGCCTCCCCGGCCGGTGGCGTTACTGGGGGAGCTTGTCGACGCCCCCTGTGGCGTTGCAGTCATGGTGGTCTCCGTTCCTTAAGCTATGCGCACACATCAGCAATTTTCATTGTGTGGGATGTTAGTTGCACGGAATGGGAATAGGAACTGCCGGGGTGCCACTTCACCCGAATGGGGGTGAAGTGGCGAGGAACTCCTAGGCGCGCTCGATGGCGGCGGCCATGCGAGTGATGGCCTTCTCCAGGATTTCCGGGGTGGTAGCGAAGTTGAGGCGCGCGTGATGCGCCCCGCCGGGGCCGAAGTCCGTGCCCTCGTTCAACGCCACGCGCGCGTGCTGACGCAACCACCGGGCCGGGTGCTCCTCATCGCCAATCGCGGTGCCGGAAAAATCCAGCCACATCAGGTATGTCGCGCTCGGGCGCGTGGCCACGATGCCGGGGATCTGCGCGGTCAGCAGATCATAGGCCTGGTCCCGCAGACGGCGCAGCTCCTCCACCTGCTCGTCCACGTGGCGCCGTGCCCGGGAATAGGCCGCCTCCGCCGCGACGATGCCCAGGGGGGACGTGCCGTCTTTGATGATGTGCGGCAGCTGCGCCCAGCGCGTGACGTCCTCGGGGTTGGAGAAGATCATCTGCGCGCACTTGAGTCCGGCCACATTCCACGCCTTGGACGTGGAGGTCACCGTGATACAGCGCCGCGCCGCCTTCTCTCCCAGGCTGGCTACCGGGATGTGCTGGCCGTCCAGAACGAGCGGGGCGTGGATCTCGTCCACGAGCACGCGGGCGTCGTAGCGCTCCGCCAGTTCCACCAAGTGGAACAGTGTGACTTCGTCGTGGTTGTAGCCCAGCGGGTTGTGCGGGGAGCACAACAAGATGCTGCCCGCGCCGCGGGCGAAGGCTTCCTCGATCTGTCCCAAGTCCAGACCTCCCTCGGCGGAGACGGTGATCATCTCCCGGCCCGTGGCCTCCGGCAGCGCCAGGAACGGCGGGTAGGCCGGGGCGGGGGCCACCACCGCGGAGTCCGGGCGGGTGAAATACGTAATGGCAAGGTTCAGCCCGCGGACCACGTCGCCGATCCACATGACGTTATCCGGGTTGGGGCGCCAGCCGTAGCGGACCTCGTAGAAATCAGCCACGGCCAGCCCAAAGTTGGTCGCCGCGGGCGCGGGCGGGTAGCCCACCGTGTCGGCCTCCACCGCCGCCGCCACCGCGGACTTGACCTCCGGGGCGATAGGGAAGTCCGATTCCGCGATCCACAACGGCAGGACGTCGTCCTCGAACACCGTCCACTTCGCGGTCTGGCGGGCGCGGAGTTGTTCTAAGCCAAGCTGCTTCATAGCCGCCAGCTTAGCGCGGTGGGCGGGGCACCTGAAAGGCTATTGCTCCGCAGCCTCCGCGCCGGGCTCGCTCTCCGCCGCATGCTCGTCCTGCTCCTCGTGCTCACTGATGCGGGCGTCGCCGATGAAGCCGTACTTCTTCAACCGCTGGCGGTCGGCTGCGGAGGTGGAGGCGGTGAGCTTGAGCAGCTCGGCGTAGATGCCGCCGGATTGTGCCAGCTCATCGGGCGAGCCGATCTCGGCAATCCGCCCGGCGTCGAGGGTGATGATGGTGTCGACGTTCGCGATCGTCGACAAGCGGTGGGCGATGATCAAGGTGGTGCGGTCCTTCATGAGCTCATCGAGGCCCGCCTGCACGGCGCGCTCGGACTTGGTGTCCAGGGCGGAGGTCGCCTCGTCGAGAAGTAGGACCGGGGCGTCCTTCAGCATGGCGCGCGCCACGGCCACACGCTGCTTCTGCCCGCCGGAAAGCTTGAGGCCGCGCTCGCCGATGACGGTCTGGTAGCCGTCCGGGAAGGCCTCGATGAAGTCGTGGGCGTTGGCGCGCTTGGCCACGGCCACGATCTCCTCGTGGGTGGCGCCCGGCTTGCCGTAGGCGATGTTGTTCTCGATGGTCCCAGAAAACAGCGCCGGCTCCTGGAAGACCACGCCTATCGACGCCCGCAGCCGCTCGGCCGTCAGATCCCTGACGTCGTGGCCCAGCACGGACAGGGAACCGGCGCCAGGGCGGTACAGGCCCAGCAGCAGGTTGACGATGGTGGACTTGCCGCCGCCGGACTCGCCAACGAGCGCGACCTTCTCGCCCTCGCGGGCGGTGAAGGTGATGTCCGCGATGACCGGCTTGTCCGCCTCGTAGGCGAAGTCCACGTTGTCGAAGGAGATGACCGGGGTGCCCGCGGTGGGTTCTAGCGGTGGGACCGGGGCGGTGTCGATCTGCGGGGTGTCCGAGGCGGTGGTGGCCGCCACGATGCCGGCGTTGGCCGTGGGCTCGAATTCCTCCTCCATGACCTTGAAGTAGTCCTTCGATCCGGCGATGGCGCGCTGTGAGATGTCCACCATCCAGCTCATCATGAACACCGGCTGCTTGGCCATGTTCACCAGCTGCAGCAGCATGACCATGTCACCGATGGTGAAGTGGCCGTGCAGCGTGCGCCAGAAGATGAGGCCATAGATGCCCAGGAAAATAGCCGCCAGCGCGAAGCCGCGCAGGGAGTCCATGAAGTGCCACCAGGAGGACTGGGGCTTGGTGATGTCCACGATCTTGCGGTAGTGGTTGCCAAACTTAGACAGCTCGCGGGATTCCGCCACGAAAGACTTGGTCACCTTGACCTGGCCGACGACCTCGGCGAAGCGGCCGTTGGCGATGTCCACCTGCTCGTTCTTCTCCGCCTCTAGCTTCTGCCAGCGCTTGGAGGTTAGCGTGGTCAACCACATATAGATGGGGAACAGCGACGCCAGCAGGATGGTCAGCGGCCAGTAGTAATAGGTGGTCACGGCCAGGATGCCGACGACCTGAATGATCATGGAGAAGAAGTTATTGGAAAACGACTGCACGAACTGGCTCACGCCCATAATCGAGCGGTCCAGGCGCGCGATGATGGTACCGGTGACCTGGTTATCAAAGTAGCCCTGTGGTAGCGCGAGGAGCTTGGCGAAGTAGCGGGTGGACAGAATCTGCCGTAGCCGGGCGACCATGACGTCGCCCAGGTAGCCGCCCACGTTATTGACCAAGGAGCGCACGCCGTCAGCGAGGAACAAGCCCACGACCAACCACAGCACGGTGCCCGCGACGTCCGCGGTGGTGGTCTCCCCAGAGACCGCTCCGACGATGGCATCGGTGGCGTGCTTCATGAGGAAGGGAGAAATCATGCTCAGCGCCGCGGTCACTGTCGCGGCGAGGATAATTCCCAGGTAGAACGGCCAGAGGGCGGAGGCGCTTTTAACGATGCGGAGCAGAGAGTTCACACCGGGCGATTATGCCACCTAGGTAGGTGAGATGACAGCTTTCGCAGCACATCACGGCGGTGGCGGTAACACCTCGTAACTCCAATAAGCTAAGCTTTGCCCATTGAGTACCCGTCAAACCACATGACTTGGGGAGAATTCGTAGTGAAAACCACCCGAAACGTGACCCGCCGCAGCACCACCCGCGCGGCCGTCGTCGCCGCGTGCTGCGCCACCGCGGTGCTGGCCAGCTCGTGCAGCCTGCTCAAGGGGGAGCAGGCCCCGGGTTCGGTGGCTGGCGGCAACGGTGCGGAGGACATCGAGGTCACCAGCTCCACCACGCCGGAGTTCGCGCCCAAGGAAGTCCCTTCGCAGGAGGTCACCGGGGATCTCACCGTCACCACCAAGGACGAGGGCCTGGGCGTGGAGTGGACGTTCCAGGGGGTCTACAACGAAAACGCCGGGGGCACCGTGGTCACCGTATTGATGAAGAACTTGGGCGATACCAAGATCCCGGCGGAGGCACTGGACCCGCCGACGCTGGAGGTCTCCGACGGTGCGGGCGGTTCCACTGAGGTCAAGCAGCTGGACTACAACCCGGAGGTCAACACCTCCATGCAGGCGCCTGGGCTGGACTTGCCGCTGGGCGCGAAGTCCTCGGCGAACCTGCAGTACCTGTTTGATACCCAGCCGGCGAACCTGTGGAACGCGCGCTTTACCATCGGCAACGTGACGTGGGTAGGCGATCTCAATATCTAACTCTTCAGCCTCCGAGCTCGTCGTGCTTGCCGACGCCGCGGGCAACCCCAGTGGCACCGCCGACAAGGCCGTGGTGCACACCGCGGACACCCCGCTGCACTTCGCGTTCTCCACGTGGCTGCTGCGCCCGGCCGACGCCGCCAAGGCCACGTCGGCCGACAGTGTCGACTCGGCGGGTGTAGAGGTACTCCTCACGCGCCGCGCGCTGAGCAAAAAGACCTGGCCCGGAGTGTGGACCAACGCGTTCTGCGGTCACCCCGGCCCGGGCGAGGACAACGCGGACGCTGTGCGCCGCCGCAGCGCTTTCGAACTCGGCCTCGACCCGGAGCACCTGCAAGACCTTCAGTGCGTGCTCCCAGACTTCGCTTACCGCGCGGTGGACTCTTCCGGCATCGTAGAAAACGAGATCTGCCCGGTGTTCGTGGCGCGCCTGCGCCGCGACGATAGCTTCACGCCCAACCCGGACGAGGTGGACTCCTATCGCTGGGTCGCCGCCGCGGGTCTCATCGCCGCCGCGGACGCCACGCCTTTCGCGTTCAGCCCGTGGCTCGTCGAAGAGCTCGCGGACCCGCGCCTGCGTGCCATTGTCGCCGGAAAGGCCTAGTTTTCCCGAGCGTTTTTAGCGCTCACCCAAA
The DNA here is from genome assembly GCF_014217255.1 of Corynebacterium incognita. Classification (NCBI taxonomy): domain Bacteria; kingdom Bacillati; phylum Actinomycetota; class Actinomycetes; order Mycobacteriales; family Corynebacteriaceae; genus Corynebacterium; species Corynebacterium incognitum. The sequence goes on along the minus strand of NZ_CP059404.1, from coordinate 617,510 downwards.
CCCCGCCCCGCGGCATCGGCAGACGCGCGCAACGGCCGCATCGCGGCGGCCACGTGATCGAGGCTGCGTGGATTGATTTCCAGATCCCCTGTACTCACGTCGACGTCGGCGATGACGTGCTCCTCGCCGTACTCCGGCCAGGGCAGGGCCTGCCCGCGTGCGAAGCCCAGCAGCAGCCCCGAGATGGCGTGGACCGCCTGCTCGTCGGAAGAGCGCCCGAAGAGGAACGGCAGATCGTCGCAGTGTAGCGCCTCCTTGGTGCCCGCGCTGCGCACGAAGGTGGCCACGTGGGCCTGTGGCCGGGCGTTCGCGGTGTCCACCACGAAGCGGCGGCACACCGCGTCCGTGATGAGCTGGCCGGCCAGCTGTGGGCGGGAGGCGCGATCGCGCCAGAACCCGAAGCGGTCCTTGCCCATGCCCATGAAACGCGCCAGTGCTTTCAGGCGCAGTGTCGGCGGCGCGGGCTTGGCGTCCCAGGCGCGCGCGGTGGGCAGGTTGTGGAACTCCTCCCTCGTGGCGGTGACCACCAGCGGGACGTCGGCAAGCTCCTCCGGGTCGTAGGGCCAGGGGCCGAGGAACAAGTCGGTGCCGTAGATCTTCCGGGCGCGGTCATAGGCACGGCGCAGCTTCTCCGGCTTGGTGGCGTGCAGTGTGCCCAGCGACGCCCGGGTCACCGGCGCCGACAGCAGCGTGCGCAGCGTGGACTTGCGGCGGGCGATGTCGCCGCGCGGGAAACACGGCGAGGCCGCCCACACCCGCCGGAAACTGCCGCGGTAGTGGTCCTTGCGCGCCAGCCATAGGGCCGCGGCCGCGCCGGCGGACTGGCCCACCAGCGTCACGTTCGTGGGATCGCCACCGAAGGATTCGATGGTGCGCTGCACCCATTCCAGTCCCAGCTGCAGATCGTCGGTACCGCGGTAGGTGCCCGGGGTGTCTTTCTCAAAAGGTAAGAAGCCGGAAAGCCCCAGGCGGTAGCCCAGGTTGACCTGGATGAAACCGGCGCGCGCCGCGTGTTCGCCGGTGACCATCTCGTCGATGTGGCTGCCGTGCTCAAAGCGCCCGCCGTGGATGTACACCAGCACCGGCAGGTCCGCGCCGAAGCGCGTGCCTTCCGGGGCAGTGACGGTCAGTGCGACGTCGTCAGGGCGTGGCGACGTCGCGTCAATGTCCCGGTCGGGCGTCGCCTTCGGGCCCGCCGCGGCGGGCCCAAAGGGATCGGGAAACTCCGCAAAGGGGATGGAGTAGAAGGTGGCCACCCCGTCGGTGGCGGTGCCGGTGATGCGCCCCACAGGGGAGTCCACGGTGACGGTACGTGCAGGTGCCATGGTTTACAGACTACAATCTGCGAGGGTGAACGGGATGAGCCAGGCAATACAGGACGTGACCAACCAGGTCATTGAGTTCGTGGTCATGCTGCCGTCCTTCCTGCAAATGCTATTGGTGCTCCTCGTCGTGCTGCCGCTGGCCACCGCAGTGGCGTGGGGGCTGATGTGGGCCATTGACCGCATGTGGGCGGCGGTGAGTACGCGGCGGCGGGGGCGCCGAGGGGCCAGCCGCCGGGGACCCTGCAGTAGAATGATGAGCCATGACTGAAGAAGTAGACCCCCGCGAGGGCCTGTGGAACCCTGACGCCCCGGCGGCGTCGCGCGGTGCCACCGGGCGTGATTCCGCCGACGGCGGGCAACCCGTGCCCCGCAAGCGTGCGCTCCCGCGCTCGCGGGTCAGCCTCACCCTGTGGCTGCTCATCGCCCTGGTGATCGTCGCCGGGATCGTCGGCACGCTGCTGTAACGGCGGGAGTCTAGCGGGGGAGCCTAGCGGCGCGAGGCGTCTGCAACCGGGCGGAACAGTGGCTGGTCCGCCAGCTCCTCAATGAGTACCGGGCGGCCGTCGCCGTCGCACAGCGGCATGCACCAGTTGGGGTACATGTCGTGCGTGGTGCCCGGCTGGTTCTGGGCGCGGACGTCACCCACCAGATCCACTAGGGACGTGCACGTCAGCGCGGACGGTGTACCCGCAATAAACGCGTGTAGCGCGCTCATGAGATCGGTGAGGCTGCCGCGCTCCTCGCGCGCCATCGCAGCGTAGTCCGCTTCCGGGAGATAACCGGCTTCCGCGACGCGGCGCAGCACGCCCGCCTGCCACTGCAGATCCTCGGCGTTCTCGGATTCCGGGTCCTGGGCCAGTACGCCCAGGCGCTCGCGCAAGGTGATGTGATCGCCGCGCAGGTACGCGGCCGTCGGTGGTAGGTCATGGGTGCCCACCGAGGACAGCGCCAGCGGGCGGTAGCCGTTCTGCGGCATCGGGTTGCCGTCGTCGCCCTGCTCGAACCACAAGATCGACGTGCCCAGCACGCCGCGGGAGGCCAGCACGTCCTGCACCCACGGCTCCAGCGTGCCCAGGTCCTCGCCGATGAGGACCGCGCCGTGGCGCTGGGCCTCCAGCAGTGCGATGCCTAGCATGGCCTCAAAGTCATAGGCCACGTACGTGCCCTTGTCCGGGGCGGACATGCGGGGGATCCAGTACAGGCGGAACAGACCTAAAACGTGGTCGATGCGCAGGCCGCCCGAACCGTCCAGGATGGTGCCCAGCATCTCGCGCCACGGCTCGTACGCTGCTTCCGCCAGGAGGATCGGGTGCAGCGGCGGCTGCGACCAGTCTTGGCCCTGCTGGTTGTACTCGTCCGGCGGGGCGCCCACGGAGCACTGCGGCGCCAGGTAGTCCGCCATGATCTCCGCGTCCGCACCGCCCGGGTGCACACCCACGGCCAGATCCGTGATGATGCCAATCGGCATGCCCGCCTGGCGGGCGCGCTGCTGCGCGGCGGCCAGCTGCTCGTGGCACAGGAATTGCAGCCACATATAAAACTCGGACAGCTCCTCCTCAGTCGGCTCCAGCGCGTGGCGCTTGCCGGCGTAAGTCTTGAGTTCCTCGCGGGCGCACCAGCGCGCGAAGTCCACGAGTGCCTTGCCTTGGCTGCGGCAGTAATTGCGGAACGCGAACTCGCGGTCGCCCGCGGTATCGCGGGCCGTGAACATCGCGTGCAAAACCTGCAGCTTCAGGGCGTAGATGGGGTTGCGGTCAATCGCCTCCGCGGACGTGTTGAGCACCCGCAGCTCCTCGGAAAGCTCTGCGACGTCGGCGCGCGCCGCGGCGTCGAGACGCTCCAGCTCCGGCACGGACTCCACGTTGAGGTACAGCGGATTGATGAAGCGGCGCGACGTCGGCAAGTATGGCGATTCCTCCACCGGCGGTACCGGCTCCGCGGCATGCAACGGGTTGATGAGCAGGAAGCTGGCACCGGCCTCGCGGTGCAGGGTTTCCGCTAACAAGCCCAGATCGGCGAAGTCGCCCATGCCCCAGGAATGACGAGAACGCACGGAATACAGCTGTGCCATCACGCCCGCCTGCGGGCTGGCCAGCCACTCGTCCGACGTGGACAGGCGCGCCGGGGTAATGATCAGCGCGCACTCCGCCGCGGGTTCCTCCAACACTAGGCGGTGGTAGCCCAGCGGGAGGTCGCCCGGGATGTGGAAAGAAGCCTCGCCCCACATCTGGCCGTCCACCTCGACGTCCGGGGAGTGGTTGTCGTCCTGGTAGACTTCGCGCTCCTCGCCGGACTCCAAGACGATGCGCACTTCGGCGGGGGAGCCAGCTGGGACGTGGACCACGAAACCTGCCTCGCGGCCCTCCACGGACACCACCGCGGGCGGGAGCGGCCGGGAGGCGCGGTCCACGTAGTCCTTGTAGAGGGCGAACGTCAGCTCGTCTTCGTTCGGCTCCACGTCGATGTCCACGCCGAGGGCGCGGAGGGTGTAAATCAGGGTGTCGTCGGACACCGTCAGTAGTTCCCCGGCCTGGGTGCGGTAGGAGGTGGAGACCCCGTTGCGGGCGGACAGTTCTTCCAAAAGGCTTCTGATGCTCACACTGGCAAATTGTGCCACGTTAAACCTCGGGCCGCCCGTCATTCGTTGATAGGGTAGGTGCACACACAAAGTATGAGGGTTTCGTCATGTTTGGAACCGGTCATTGTAGGGTACTAAGGGAGAAATAGTCGTGCAGGAAGTCCACACACCAGCTGAGTACGAGATTGCCGAGGGCGAATCCTGCCTCACCGCGCTCATGGACCAGGCCAAGGCCCGGCCACACGGCGTGCTGTTTACCCGCCCCGCCAACTACGAGTGGGTGAATGTGACCGCCAAGGATTTTGTGGACGAGGTCTTTGAGGTCGCCGGTGGCCTCATCGCCTGCGGCGTGGAGCACGGCGATCGCGTGGCACTGATGTCCACCACCCGCTACGAGTGGACGTTGCTGGACTTCGCCATCTGGGCTGCCGGCGCGGTGAGCGTACCCATCTACCCGTCGTCCTCGCTGAGCCAGGTGCAGTGGATCATCGAGGACTCCGGCGCGGTGCTCGCGCTGTCAGAGACCCGCGAACAGTCCGAGCTGCTCGGCCACCTGGTGCTGGGTGACGACGGCCTGCCCGGCTTCCGCGACTCCACCTCCCAGCTGCGCCGCGTGCTGGAGTTCAACTCCTCCGCCGTGGACACCCTCAAGTTTGAAGGCCGCGGGGTGGCCAAGGACGAGGTCCGCGAGCGCATTACGGCGACGCGTACCGACGACCTGGCGTCCCTGGTCTACACCTCCGGCACCACCGGCCGGCCGAAGGGCTGCCGCCTGACCCACCGCAACTGGTTGGCCCAGACCCGCGGCCTGCTCACCAACCCGATCGGCGGCATCGCCGTGCCCGGCTCCCGGGTACTGACCTTCCTGCCGCTGGCGCACGTGCTCTCCCGCGCGGTGTCCCTGGCGGTGGCGATGTCCGGCGCGACGCAGAGCCACTGGTCTGACTTCTCCACCCTGCAGATGGAGTTCGCGCGCTCGCGCCCCAACCTTATCCTGGGCGTGCCGCGTGTCTTTGAGAAGGTGCGCAACGGCGCGGCCACGCAGGCGCAGTCCGGCTCCGGGATTCGCGGCGCGGTCTTCGCCCAGGCGGAGAAGACCGCCATCGATTATTCCAAGGCCCTGGATACCCCGGAAGGCCCCACCCGCATCCAGAAGGCGCGGCACAAGATGTTTGACCGCCTGGTGTACTCCAAGATCCGCGCCGGCATCGGCGGCGACGTGCGCTACGCCATCACCGGCGGTTCCGCGATGAGCCATGACCTGCTGCACTTCTTCCGCGGCATGGGCGTGACCGTGTATGAGGGCTACGGCCTGACCGAGGTGACCGCGTGTGCCACGGTGGACTTTGCCAACCAGCGCATCGGCACCGTGGGCCCGCCGCTGGGTGGCGTGTCCATCCGCATCAACGACGAGGGCGAGGTGTGCATCAAGGGCGACATCGTCTTTGACGGCTACTGGAACAACGACGAGGCCACCGCGGAGGCACTGCACGACGGCTGGTACAACACCGGCGACCTGGGCGAGATCCTGGAGACCGGCCACGTGGTGATTACCGGCCGGAAGAAGGATCTCATCGTCACCGCGGGCGGCAAGAACGTCTCCCCGGGACCGATGGAGGACATGCTGCGCGCGCACCCGCTGATTTCCCAGGCGATGGTGGTGGGCGACGGCAAACCATTCGTGGGCGCGCTGCTGGCGCTTGACGACGAAGCGCTGCGTCGCTGGAAGCTGGACCACAACATCCCGGAGGGGCGCACGATCTCCGAGATTGCCACCAACCCGACGCTGCGCGCGGAGCTCCAGGACGCCATCAACGAAGTCAACACCACTGTCTCGCACGCGGAGGCGATCAAGAAGTTCTACATCTTGGACCGCGACCTCACCGAGGAGGAAAACGAGCTCACGCCAACCATGAAGGTCAAGCGCAACGTGGTCTACGAACGCTACGGCGACGCCATCGCTCACATCTACAAGCGCAAGTAGCGCTCGTAGGCGAGCGCTACAAGAATCTGGCTTGACAACGTTGACTGTGAATCGCCCGGCGCGTCGCACAGAAGATTTTCAGATCGTGACATAGAGTTTTGAACCGTTAGCGTAACTCTCAACCTCAACTTGAGAACCGCGAATTATTGGGGGAGTCCCCGCCCGAGACCGAGCAAGCGCAGGAAGGAGCAGCCGAGTGGGTTTAAATAAGCTAGCCGCAGAGCTGCGCCACCGTGAGCTGACCCAGGAGATCTACAACATCGGCGACGAGGTTGCCGAGTACATCGAGCACCTCATTGAGGCGCTCGAGGACTGGGACGACGAGCTGGCTTATGACTGCCTGGCCGAACTGGCGGAAATCATCGCCGACGCGCGCGTGGACTCCGGCAAGGTCGTCGGCGAGCTCATCGGCCTGCGCCAGGCGCTCATCTCCGGGGTGCGCGCGGGCACCATCTCGGCCTCGGCCTCCGCGTCCACCAGCATCGAGCCCCCGGAGCGTGTCGACGCCCGGACCCTCGACGAAGATTTCCCCATCTCACGCCACCCGGTGGTGGTGCACGAGATGGTGCGCTCCCTGCAGGGACGCACCGCCCGCGTCATCGAGTACCTGCGCGAGCTGGTGGACTATACCCTCGACCAGACGGACGCCGTGGCCCGCAACTTGGACATGGTCTCGCTGCCGCACCTGTATAACTCGGTGGGCGCGAAGGTCTCTGACGCCTACAACGGCTGGAAGCACACCGTCGTGCTCGATCACCCCGCCTACGTGCGCACCATGCGCGGCCACAACCCACCCGCCTTCCTCGAGGAGCGCGCCCGCATCAACGCCGTGGTCGCCCGCGTCGCCGCCAAGCGCGCCGCCCAGAAGGCTGCCAACATCACCGCTTAGCGAATGTAGCGGCAAAGGAGCATTCTGCCTTTGTGTGGCCTCGCTGAGCGGTTTCTGTACGCTCTCGTACTTAATGTCGGGACACAAAGGTCGGGGAGGGCTCAATTAAGGGGCGTATCCGACCTTTGTGTCCCGACCTTTGGTTAATGCAGCCTGGCTGTGCCTAACTTGCGGCCTCCAGCTGGTCCTCGATCTGCGGCCAGAGCTGGTTCATGATGTCGTCCCAGGTGAGGATCCACACCGCGTTGTCCTTGTCGGCCTTGCCCACGACCACGAGCTGCTCGTTGCGGGCGCGCATGTGGTCCAGGGTGTGCTGCACCGTCGTGGAGCCGGCCACGGAGAGCGCGGGGCGGGAGAACTCCTGGACCGGGGCGTCGCGATCCGCCAACAGTGTGTCGCGCACGTGCACGATACGCGGCATGCGCGAGTTCTTGGCAAAGACCAGCGCGCGCATGATGTTCTTGCGCACCACGAGGTCCTGGAGGTCGCCGACGGTGGCATCCGCGGGCAGCGGCACGATCTCCGAGCCGTGCTCGCGCGCCAGGTCCGCCACGGAGGAGGACTCGAGCTCGATGACGCCGGTGAGTTGGTCCGCGTCGGCGTCGTCCATCGCGCCGGTGGCGCGGGAATGCTCAATGAGCGTGCGCAGCGTTTCCACGTCGTATCCCGCCGCGCCGGCACGGTCCACTGGCTCTTCGCCGGTCCAGCGCACCATCTTGTTAGCCATGTTGTTGATCCACGTCAGCAGCGGGCGGAACAGCCACGCGCAGCCGCGGGCCGGTAGCGCGATGGCCTTGAGCGCCTGCTCCGGGTGGGAGATCGCCCACGACTTCGGGGCCATCTCACCCACGACCAAGTGGATGAACGTCACGATGAACAGCGCGAGGACGAACGCCAGCACGTCCGCCACCGCGATCGGCAGGGAGAGCTTGACCAGCAGGGGAGTGAGCAGGTGGTGCACCCACGGCTTGGTGATCGCGCCGAGCGCGAAGGTGGCCGCGGTGATGCCCAGCTGCGCGGCCGCGAGCATGATGGTCAGCTCGTTGAGGCTGCGCACCCCGGCGCGTGCCGCGCGGGAGGTTTCTGCTTCTTCCTCCAGGCGGTGGCGCCGAGCGCCCATCACGCTAAACTCGATGACTACGAAGAACGCGGAGAGCACCAGGATGAGCAGCGTGAGCAAAAGTTTAGAAAGCCATTCGTCCATGGTTAGTTCTCCTCCTCGTCGTCCTGCTCGCGGTATTCCTCTACTAGCTCCACGGACAGGGAGCTGGGCACGTGGCGGTCTACCTCTTCCACCTTGATGTTGAGCTGGCGCACCGGCACCTCGTCTTCCACGTAGTCCTCGGGTTCGGCCTCGAGCACGATGGTGTGCTCCTCGCCTTCCTCGACCAAGTTGCCCACCTGGGACATGAGCAGGCCGGCGATGGTCTCGTAGTCGCCTTCGGGCAGCGGGTGTCCGATGGCGCGCTCCATCTCGTCGATGGGGGTGTCGCCGTCCACGATCCAGTGGGTCTCGTCCTGCTCGGTAATTTCCTCGGTCTCTTCCAGGTCGTGTTCGTCGGTGACGTCGCCGAGGATCTCCTCGGCCAGGTCCTCCATGGTCACCACGCCCACGAAGCCGCCGTATTCGTCGATGACGCACGCCATCTTGGAATCCACCTCGCGCAGCTCGCTCACCACGTCCGGCAGCGGCATGAACTCGGGGATGACCACCGGCTCACGCATGAGCGTGGCCACCGGGGTGTCCAGGGGCTCGTCGGATGCCAGGACGTCGATAAGCTGCACCACGCCCACCGGGTTGTGCTCGTCGTCGATGACGGGGTAGCGGGTGTGGTTGTGTGCCATGAGCTCGCGGACCTCGCCGATCGTGGTGGACGGCTCCACCACGTCTACGCGCGAGCGCGGGATCATGGCGTGGTCCACGGTGTGCTCGGGGAAGTCCAGCAAGCGGTCCAAGACCATGTAGGTCTCCGGGTCTAGATCGCCGGTCTCGCGGGAGGATTCCACGATGGATTCCAAGTCCTCGGTAGTGGCCGAGGAGTCCACGTCTTCCACTGGGTCAATGCGGAACATTCGCAGCAGCGCGTTGGAGGAGAACTCGAAGAAGTGGATGAGCGGGCCGAAGATCTTCAGGTAGATCTGCGTGGACCGGGCCAGCGCCAGCGAGGACTTCATGGGCACCGCGATGGTGTAGTTCTTCGGGAAGAGCTCGGCAAAGAGCATGGTGGCCACGGTGGACAGCGCCAGGGCGAGCACCGTGCCTATGCCGACGGCGACCGAGACGGGCACGCCGACGGCGCCGAGCAAATCACCCACGGAGACTCCGACCAGCGGCTCTGCCACGTAGCCGATGAGCAGGCCGGTGACGGTGATGCCCAGCTGGGCGCCGGAGAGCATGAAGGACGTGCGCTTGGTGATGTCCAGGGCGCGCTGCGAGGCTTGGTCGCCCGCGGCGGCTTGGATACGCAACTGGTTGCGGTCCACGGACATGTAGGCGAATTCTTGGGCCACGAAGTATCCGTTGGCCACGATGATGATGCCGATGACCACGAAACCTGCGATAAGCAGCAGGATTGAGGAGGCCATTAACTACCCCACCCCCAGGCTAGAAGGCGGGGCAATCGACTCGGAGGCTCCACTAGGGTCCTTTCTCATGTAGAAGCAAGTGATAAATGACGATTATTCTACAGTCATAACGTGCGGAGGGTTAAGTTTTGTTCCCGGGATTGTTCCCGGGATCGTTGCCGCGATTGCTAGGGTGGTTGAAATGGTAGGTACCCAGGCTGCACGCGCCCCCTTCGGGCTGTATATTCACGTCCCCTTCTGTTCCACGCGGTGTGGGTACTGCGACTTCAACACCTATACCCCGGGGGAGCTGGGCAATCCCAACTCGCAGGCGGCATACCTGGACGCGCTAGAGGTGGAGCTGGAGCTCGCCGCCGCGCGCTTGGCTCGCACCCACGGCGCGGCCCCGCAGGCGCAGACCGTGTTCGTGGGCGGCGGTACGCCGTCGCTGCTCGGCGCGGACGGGCTGGGCCGTGTGCTTAACGCCGCGCGCAATACTTTCGGTCTGGCGCCGGACGCGGAGGTAACCACGGAGTCCAACCCGGAGTCCACGTCGCCGGAGTTCTTCGCCGGGCTTCTCGACGCCGGTTTTAACCGCGTTTCCTTAGGTATGCAGTCGGCCTCCGCCGGCGTGCTGCGCATCTTGGAGCGCGCGCACACCCCGGGCCGCGCCTTTGACGCCGCCCGCGAGGCCCGCGCCGCCGGGTTCGAGCACGTCAACCTGGACATGATTTATGGCACGCCCACCGAGCAGGACGAGGACGTCCTAGAGACCGTGCGCCGCGCCGTGGACACCGGCATCGATCACCTCTCGGCGTACTCGCTCATCATCGAGGATGGCACGCGCATGGCGCGCAAGGTGCGCAGCGGCGAATTCCAGGAGACCGAGGACGACGTGCTGGCGCGCCGCTACGAGCTCATCGCCGCGGAGCTTGAGGCCGCGGGTATGGGGTGGTACGAGGTGTCCAACTGGGCGCGCCCGGGCGGGGAGTGCCAGCACAACACCATCTACTGGGTGGACGGCAACTGGTGGGGCGCGGGCCCCGGAGCGCACAGCCACCTCGACGGCGAACGCTTCTATAACGTCAAACATCCCGCGCGCTACTCCGCGGCGCTTCTCGACGCCGCGCCGTCCCTCCCCATCGCGGACACCGAGGCACTCAGCAGCTCCGAGCGCCATACGGAAGCGCTCATGCTCGGGCTGCGCCTGCGCGACGGCGTGCCGCTGGCGTGGCTGAACCCGGCGGCCCGGCCGGTGGTGGATGGCTTTGTCAGCCGCGGCCTGGTGGAAGTGGGCGAGCTGGACGCGGCGGCGGTCGCGTCGTCGACCGCCCTGGTGCCCGGGCGCGACGTCTCGGGCCCGCGCGTGCGCGTTACTGATGCCGGTCGCCTGTTGGCGGACGGCATCATCACGGACATCCTCGTCGCGGAAGAACGCGAGTAACACACAGGCGGTATAGTGGCGAATTAGCAATCGGAACAACCGAGTGCCAGAATGGCTTAGCGCGGAGGTGAACCATGAGTACTCAGGAGCGGCGGCGGCAGGTGCTGCGCGCCATTGTGGCGGACTATATCGCGTCCCAGGAGCCCGTGGGTTCCAAGGCGCTGCTGGAGCGCCACCAGCTCAACGTCTCCAGCGCCACCATCCGCAACGACATGGCGGTGCTCGAGTCCGAGGGGCTCATCGCGCAGACCCACGCTTCCTCGGGACGCATCCCGACGCAGAAGGGCTACCGGCAGTTCGTGGACACCCTCCACGAGGTCAAGCCGCTGAGCGCCGCGGAAAAGCGCGCCATCGTCGGCTTCCTCGAAGAGGGCGTGGACCTCGAGGACGTACTGCGGCGTTCCGTGCAGCTGCTCGCGCAGCTCACCAAGCAGGCGGCCATCATCCAGATGCCCACCCTGGAGGCCAGCCGCGTGAAGCACTGCGAGGTCGTGGCGCTCACCCCGGCGCGACTGTTGCTGGTGCTCATCACGGACACCGGGCGCGTGGATCAACGCAATGTAGAGTTGCATGCCGTCATCGAGCCGGACGACGTCCCGCGCCTGCGCGATCTCCTCAACCGGGCGCTGGTGGGAAAGACGATGGCCGCGGCGTCGGAAAGCCTGGGTGCCTTGCTCACCGACGCCCCGGTGGACATCCGTCATCACGTCCTCCCGGCCGCCACCACCTTGCTGGAGACCCTGGTGGAGCAGCCGAGTGAGCGGTTGATGATGGCGGGCACCTCCAACCTCACCCGCGCGGCGGGGCAGTTCCCCTCGGGTCTGCCTGCGCTCATCGAGGCCCTGGAGGAACAAGTCGTGGTGCTCAAGCTGTTGGGCAACGTGCCGGATTATGGCAACGTTTCCGTGGTCATCGGCGAGGAAAACACGGAAGCCGAGCTGCGCAGTGCCTCGGTGGTCACCACCTCGTACGGCGGTAGCCAGACCCCGCTGGGCGGCATGGGCGTGGTGGGGCCGACGTACATGGATTACCCGGGAACAATTTCCAAGGTGTCCGCTGTTTCTACCTATGTCAGCCGGATTTTGGCTGGCGAATAAAACCGATGACACAAACCTCAAACCGCAAGAACGAAAAATAACGAGCAAGGAACTGATTAAGAAGATATGGCACGTGACTACTACGGCATCCTCGGTGTGGATCGAGACGCGACGGACGGTGAGATTAAGAAGGCCTATCGCAAGCTGGCGCGCAAGTATCACCCGGACGTGAACCCGTCCGAGGAAGCGGCGGAGAAGTTCCGTGAGGCCGCGCTGGCCCAGGAGGTCTTGTTAGATCCGCAGAAGCGTCAGATCGTGGATCAGGGCGGCGACCCTATGGAGCAGGGCCCCGGCATGGGTGGTGGCGGCTACGGTGGCTATGGTGGCGGTGGCTTGGGCGATATCTTCGCGGAGTTCTTCGGTGGCGGCGCGGCCGGTTCCCGCGGCCCGCGCTCGCGCGTGCAACCGGGCAACGACGCCTTGTTGCGCACCCGCATTTCGCTGGAGGACGCATATAAGGGTATGAAGAAGACGGTCACCGTAGACACCGCGGTGCTGTGCGAGACCTGCCAGGGCAAGGGTTCTGCCAACGGCGAGAAGCCCACCACCTGTGGGCACTGCCATGGCATGGGCGAGGTGCAGGAAGTCCAGCAGTCCTTCCTGGGCAACGTGATGACCACGCGTCCGTGCCCGGTGTGTGAGGGCTACGGTGAGGTCATTAAGAACCCCTGCGCCGACTGCGGCGGCGACGGCCGCATGAAGAAGCGCCGCGATCTCACCGTGAACATCCCGCAGGGCATCGCCGACGGCATGCGCATCCGCATGGCGGGCCAGGGCGAGGTGGGCCACGGCGGCGGACCGGCCGGCGATCTGTACGTGGAAGTCCGCGTGGAGCCGCACCCGGTATTCGAGCGCGAAGCCGACGACCTGCACTTTACCGTGCGGGTGCCCATGGTAGACGCCGCCTTGGGCACCACGTTCGAGGTCCAAGATTTGGCAGGCGAGACCATCGGCATCGACATCGAGCCGGGCACTCAGCCGGGGCAGGAGGTGCGCCTGCAGGGCAAGGGCATGCCGCGCCTGCGCACGGACGGCTACGGCTCCTTGTACGCCCACGTGGACGTCACCGTGCCCACGGAGCTGGACAACCGCACCCGCCAGCTGCTCACTGAGCTGCGCGATCACCGCTCCGATGCCACCAAGGTCCGTGAGGACGGCGACGGCGAGGGCGAGTCCTTCTTCCACAAGCTGCGCGACCGCTTCCGCCGCTAGCGCCACACATCCGGACTCAGGACAAAGCCGTACATAGGGGGACTGGACATGTCTTTGCCAACGTTTATCGCCGAGGAGCTGGCCGACGCCGCGGTAGGCCACCAGGTCACCCTCAGTGGCGCGGAGGGGCGTCATGCGGTGACGGTCAAGCGCATCCAGGCCGGCGAGCAGGTCATGCTTGCCGACGGCGCGGGGCGCTTCGTCACCGTCACCGTCACGGCCACGGAGGGCAAGGACACCCTCCACGCGCACGTGGACGAGGTTGGTGAGCACCCGCAGCCCGAACCCCGCGTGGTGGTGGTCCAGGCGATCCCCAAGTCCGAGCGCGCGGAGCTGGCCGTGGACCTGGCCACCCAGGCCGGGGCCGACGAGATCATCGCCTGGCAGGCTGAGCGCTGCGTGGCCAAGTGGGACGCGAAGAAGGCACCCAAAGCCCTGGCCAAGTGGCAGCAGGCCGCCCGCGCCGCCGCGAAGCAGTCCCGCCGCGCCCGCATCCCGCAGGTGCGCGGCCCCCTCACCACCGCGGAACTCGCAAGCGAGCTCCGCAGCCATAACGAAGCGCACGCGTACGTCCTGCACGAGGACGCCACGACGTCGATACGCGACGCCGAACTCACCGGCACGGTCTACCTCATTGTCGGCCCCGAGGGCGGCATCGGCGCCTCTGAGCTCGCGCAGCTGGAGGCCACAGGCGCGCGCGCCGTGACGCTGGGCCCGGAGGTCTACCGGACGGCGTCGGCAGCCATGGTGGGCCTGAGCGCCATCGGCGTGCTCACCTCCCGCTGGTAGGGTTTAAGCGTGGCTATAACGACAGGGAAATTCGAGCTGGACACCGCCTACGTGTCCACCGTGCTCGGCACGGCGGACGAGAATCTGCGCGTGCTCACCAACCTCGTGGACGTGGACATCTTCGCCCGCGGGCACCAGGTCACCGTCACCGGGCCCGCCCACGAGGTCGCGCGCGCGAAGAAGGTACTCGAGGAGCTCGAGGCCATCGCGCGCCGGGGCCACCCCGTGAGCCCGGACACCGTCAAGCACACCCTGGATCTGGTCGCTGTGGACGCACCCAAAGCGGTGAGCGAGGTCATCGCGGAGGAAATCGTGTCCCGCCGCGGCAAGGCCGTGCGGCCGAAGACCGTGGGCCAGGCGGACTACGTGCGCGCGATCAATGACAACACCATCGTCTTCGGCATCGGCCCCGCCGGTTCCGGCAAGACCTACCTCGCGGTGGCCAAAGCCGTGCAGGCCCTGCAGTCCAAGCAGGTCCAGCGCATCATCCTCACCCGCCCCGCCGTGGAAGCAGGGGAGAAGCTGGGCTTTCTGCCCGGCACGCTCAACGACAAGATTGACCCATACCTACGCCCGCTCTATGACGCCCTGCGGGACATGATGGACCCGGAGATGATCCCGAAACTCATGGAGGCCGGCATCATCGAGGTGGCGCCGCTGGCGTACATGCGCGGCCGCACGCTCAACGACGCCTTCGTCATTCTCGATGAGGCGCAAAACACCACCGCGGCGCAAATGAAAATGTTCCTCACCCGCCTGGGCTTCGGCGCGAAAATGGTGGTCACCGGCGATATCAGCCAGGTGGACCTCCCCCGCGGGGAGACCTCCGGCCTGCGCCTGGTGCGCCGCATTTTGGACGGCGTCCCGGATGTGCACTTCGCGCAGCTGGGCAGCGCGGACGTGGTGCGCCACCAGCTGGTGGGCCGCATCGTGGACGCCTACGATGCCTATGACGCGCGCGCCGCTCACAGCAACCCGGCCGCGGATAAGAAGAAGGAGAGCTAGGCCAATGAGTATCGAGTTCCTCAACGAATCCGGCTACGAGGGCGTCAACGAGGAGATGCTTATCGATGTCGCGTCGTTCGCCTTCGGCCAAATGGACGTCAACCCGGACGCCGAGTGCACGATCACCTGTGTGGACCTGGACACCATCGCGGACCTCCACGTGCGCTGGATGGATCTGGAGGGCCCGACGGACGTCATGAGCTTCCCCATGGACGAGCTCACCCCCGGCCACCAGGGTGGGCGCCCGGATGCACCCGCGCCGGAGCTGCCGGGCATGTTGGGTGATATCGTGCTGTGCCCGGAGTTCGCGCAGCGCCAGGCGGACGCGGCCGGCCACTCCATCGGCCACGAGCTCGCTTTGCTCACCGTGCATGGCTGCCTGCACCTTTTGGGCTATGACCACGGCACCCCGGCGGAGGAGAAGGAAATGTTCGCCCTGCAGAACGAGCTGCTGGCGGACTGGTACGACGACATTAAAAAGCGCGGCGTGACCTTCCACCCCAAGCCGACTGGCCCGAAGGCCTTTCCTTCGGCAGCGGAGCGCGAGGCGCTCGACCGCGAGGTCCCAGGCGGCGGTATCCCCGCCATCGGGGAGCCGGCTCCGGAGAACTAGAGCCGGGTCGGTGTTGTCAGGCGGGCCTGTCAGGGAGCACAATGGAAGACTATGAACATTTTGTCGATCCAGTCCCACGTCACTTATGGCCACGTGGGAAATTCCGCCGCCGTCTTCCCCCTGCAGCGCGCGGGGTTTGAGGTGTGGCCAGTCCACACCGTGAACTTCTCCAACCACACCGGTTACGGGGACTGGGGCGGCCCGCTCATCCCGGCGGACCAGGTCACCGACATCATCGACGGCATCGAGCGCCGCGAGGCGTTCGGCCAGGTGGACGCTATCTTGTCCGGCTACCAGGGCGGCCCCGACATCGCGGGCGCCATCGTGGACGCCGTGCACCGCATCAAGCGCGTGAACCCGCAGGCCCTCTACGCCTGCGACCCGGTGATGGGCAATGAGAAGTCCGGTTGCTTCGTCTCCGACGAGATCCCGCCACTGCTGCGGGACAAGGTCGTTCCGGTCGCGGACATCATCGTGCCCAACCAGTTCGAGCTGGGCTACCTCACCGGCATGGAGACCGGCACCCTGGAACAGACGATGGCCGCGGTGCGCGCCGCCCAGGACATCGGCCCGCGCGTGGTGTTGGTGACCTCGGTGCGCCGCCCGGAGACCCCGGCGGACACCATCGAGATGCTCGCCGTGGACGGCGACAAGGCTTACTTGGTGTCCACCCCGTACCTGCCGTTCAAGCGCAACGGCTCCGGCGACGTGACCGCCGCACTGTTCACCGGCCACTACACCGCGACCCACGACGCCAAGGACGCCCTCGAGCGCACCGCGTCCAGCGTGTACGATGTGTTGCACAACACTTATGAGGCGGAGACTCACGAGCTGCAGCTCATCCAGTCCCAGGATGCGTTCGCCCAGCCGCGCATGCAGTTTACCGCCGAGGAGATTGCTTAACGTGGATTCTTTGTTTGGTGACGTACCCGAGGGTTTTCGTTCCGGTTTCGTGAGCTTCGTGGGCCGGCCCAATACGGGCAAGTCCACGCTGACGAATGCGCTGGTGGGACAGAAGATTGCCATCACTGCCAACCAGCCGGAGACGACCCGCCACCCCATTCGCGGCCTGGTGCACCGCCCGGACGCGCAGATCGTCGTGGTGGACACCCCGGGTCTGCACCGCCCGCGCACCCTGCTGGGCGAGCGGCTCAACGAGGTGGTGAAGGAGACCTACTCGGACGTCGACGTCATCGGATTGACCATCCCCGCGGACGAGAAGATCGGCCCCGGCGATCGCTGGATCTTGGACAACGTGCGTTCGGTGGCGCCGAATACCCGCATCATCGGCATCGTCACCAAGCTGGACAAGGCCTCCAAGGATCAGGTCGGCGCGCAGCTGCTGGCCCTGCACGAGATGCTCGCGGAGCACGACAAGGACGCCGTGGTCATTCCCGTCTCTGCCAAGGACGGTGTGCAGCTGGAGGAGCTCGTGGGTGTTATCCGTGATCACCTGCCGGAGGGCCCGAAGTTCTACCCGGACGATCACATCACCGACGATGACACCAACAAGCGCATCTCCGAGCTCATCCGCGAGGCCGCGCTGGCGGGCCTCAAGGACGAGCTACCGCACTCCGTGGCCGTGGAGGTGGACGAGATTCTGCCCAACGAGCACCGCGAGGGCGTCCTCGACGTGCACGCCATCATTTACGTGGAGCGCCCAGGCCAGAAGCTCATCATCGAGGGCAAGGAAGGTCGCCGCCTCACCCGCATCATGGGCACGGCACGCAAAGACATCATTGCCTTGCTGGGCCAGAACATCTACCTGGACCTGCGTATCAAGGTGCTAAAAAACTGGCAGTCCGATCCGAAGTCCTTGTCGCGCCTCGGTTTTTAGTTCGTTGATTCCGCCTCCAAAGTCAGTGTCTAACGAAAGGTCACGCACCCGCTGTGCCTAGGGAGTCATACCGCGATAGGGCGGTGGTGGTTCGCACCTACGATTTCGGCGAGGCCGATCGCGTCATCGTGCTGCTGACCCGCCACCACGGCCTGGTGCGTGGCGTGGCCAAGGGCGTGCGCCGTGCGAAGTCTCGCTTCGGTTCCCGGCTGCAACAGTTCGTGGCTTTAGACGTCCAGATTTACCCGGGCCGGGGCTTATCGACGATCACGTCTGCCGACACCGTTGCCTTCTACGGTTCCGGCATCATCGACGACTACGAGACGTACACCGCCGGGTGCGCGGTGCTGGAGACCGCGCAGCGCCTCGCTTATGAGGACACCGCAGTGGGCGAGAACGAGACGTACCTGTACGACGCGGTGGTGGCCACCTTCGCGCAGCTGCAGAGTGGGTCGCTGGCCGCGCAGAAGAACCCGGACGGCCCGGCGTTCCAGCCCACGGCGGAGCTGGACATGTTCTGCTTACAGGCGATGGCGCACGCCGGGTGGGCGCCGAGCCTTTTCAACTGCGCGGCGTGCGGGGAGCCCGGCCCGCACCACGCGTTCCACCCGGCGGTGGGCGGGGCGTCGTGTGTGCACTGCCGCCCGCAGGGCGCGGCCGAGGTGGATCCGGAGACGCTGCACCTGATGTGGCTGTGGGCCGGTGGGCACCGCGCCGCGGCCGCGCAGGTGCTCAGCAGCGCCCCGCACCTGGCCGCCGAGGCCCACCGCCTCACCACCGCCCACCTGCAGTGGCACCTGGAGCGCAAGGTCACCGCACTTAACGTGCGCGGCCACGCTTAAGCGTGTGTTCCTCATGCGCGCAGCGGCCGGTAAGGTAGGCGGGGTGACTATGCCCCACAACAATTCTGCTTCAGTTCAAGACTCCGCCGCGGCCGCTGTGTCGGCCGAACCTGGCATTACGCCGGAGGCGGGCCGAGTGCTGACTCCGCCGGAGATCCCGGCGGAGTTCTTGCCCAAACACATCGCCATCGTGATGGACGGCAATGGCCGCTGGGCGCAGAACCGTGGGCTGAAGCGCACGGAGGGCCACAAGCGCGGCGAGGCAGTGCTTCTCGACGTCGTAGACGCCTGCCTGGCTATGGGCATTCCGTACTTGTCCGCCTACGCGTTTTCCACGGAGAATTGGCGCCGCAGCCCCGAGGAGGTCCGCTTCCTCATGGGCTTTAACCGCGACGTGCTGCGCCGTCAGCGCGAGTGGCTCAATGAGCGCGGTGTGCGCGTGGTGTGGGTAGGCCGACGCCCGCGCCTGTGGCGCGCGGTCATCAAGGAATTGGAGGCGGCCGAGGAGCTGACCAAGAACAACACCACGATGACCCTGGCGATGTGTGTGAACTACGGCGGCCGTGCTGAAATCACCGACGGCGTGAAGGCGATCGCCAAAAAGATCGAGCGCGGCGAGCTCAAGCCGAGCCACATCACCGAGGACCTCATCACCTCGCACATGTATGACCCGACGATGCCGGACGTGGACTTGTTCCTGCGCCCGTCGGGAGAGAAGCGCACCTCCAACTTCATGCTGTGGCAGTCCGCCTACGCGGAGATGGTCTACCAGGACAAGCTGTTTCCGGACTACACACCGCAGGACCTCTTTGACGCGGTGGAAGAATACGCCAAGCGCGACCGGCGCTTCGGAGGAGTGAAGAAGTAGTGCCTACGAGCGAGGCCGTGCCTGAGTACCAGCCCACCCGCGCGCAAATTAACCGTTGGCGAAAGTACTTGGCCAACGAGCGTGCGGAGGCCGCGGTGTACCGCGAGCTTGCCGCGAAGAAGTCCGGCGAGGAGCGCGATATCCTCATGCGTCTGGCGGACTCGGAGTCGCGCCACGAGCAGTACTGGCGCGAGAAATTAGGCCCCTACGTGGGCATGCCACGGAAACCGGATCTGAACACGCAGTTCATGGGCTTTTTGGCCAAGCACTTCGGGTCGGTGTTCACGCTGGCGTTGATGCAGTCCGCGGAGGCGCGGACCCCGTACGTGCAAGACGCGGACGCCTCCGAGCAGATTGCTGCCGACGAGCGCGTGCACTCCGAGGTCGTGCGCGGATTGGCCACCCGCGGTCGCGAGAAGATGTCGGGCAACTTCCGCGCGGCGGTCTTCGGCGCCAATGACGGCCTCGTGTCCAACCTCGCGTTGGTGATCGGCGTGATGGGCTCCGGCATGGAAGCCCATTTGATCTTGCTCACGGGCATCTCCGGCCTGCTGGCCGGCGCGCTGTCCATGGCGGCGGGCGAGTATATCTCCGTGAAATCCCAGAACGAGCTGCTCGAAGCCTCCACTCCGGACGAGAGCGCGGGCGAGCTCGTGCATGCCCTCGACATGGACGCCAACGAGCTAGCGCTGGTCTACCGCGCCCGCGGCCTGTCGCAGGAGGACGCGGAGAACAAGGCGCGCGAAGTGTTCCAGAAGCTGCGTTCCGCCGATGAGGCAGACGAAGCAGTCAAGGATGCGCCGGTGGGCGCCGCGCCGTCGGCCGGCGAGCACGGCGTCATTGGTGAAGCGTGGTCCGCAGCCTTGTCCAGTTTCTGTTTCTTTGGTACCGGCGCGCTGATCCCTATCCTGCCGTATATCTTTGGCATGGAGACGCTGCCCGGCGCCATCGTGGCTATCATTCTGGTGTCGCTGGCCTTGATGTTTACCGGCGGCATCGTCGGCGTGCTCTCCGGCAAGCCACCGTTCGTGCGAGCTCTGCGCCAGTTGGCCATCGGTTTGGTTGCCGCGGGAGTGACCTACGTGTTGGGTCTGGCCTTCGGCGTGGCCGTGGGCTAGTTCTTCTTGGCGGCGCAGTCCGCGCAGGTGCCAAAGACTTCGGCGTCGTGGCCGGTCATCGTGAAGCCGTATTCATCGGCCACCTGCTGGGCCCAACGTTCGACGGGGCCGCCGTCAATTTCCTCGGTGCGGCCACACTCGGTGCACACCAAGTGGTGGTGATGGCCCTCGGAATCGCAGTGGCGGTACAGGGTTTCGCCGCCGGGCATGTGGAGCGCGTCCACCGCATCAATATCAACGAGGGACTGCAGCGTGCGGTACACCGTGGTGAGGCCGACCGAAAGGTCGCGGTCCTGGAGCTCCCGGTAGATGACTTTCGCGGAGGCGAAGTTGTCGAGTTCGCGCAGCACCTCAATGATTGCGGTGCGTTGCTTCGTGTTGCGCGTGCCTAGCTTGGGGATGCTCGAACTAATTGTGGACATAACCAAAATAGTATCAAGGAAGCCTCGCCACGGGCCTGCGTGGCGAAGCTAGAGGATCTGGTGGGCGAGCTCGCGGGCGTCGCCAATCAGCTTGAGGATCTCAGGGTGCTCGAGGTGGTACGTTACCTGGCGGCCGCGGCGTTCGAACGAGACGATCTGCGACTTCTTGAGCACGCGGAGGTGCTGGCTGATAAGCGGCTGCGATTTCTGCAGTTCCTGTACGAGCTCGTGGACGTAGTAGTCGCGCTCGGACAGCAGCGAGATGATGCGGAGGCGAAGCGGAGAGTCCAGGGCGCCGAGGAGTGTGGTCAGCGCTTCGCTGTCATCTTCCGGGCTGTCAGCCGCGGAAGAGGAGGGGTCATGCAACAACATTAAGGCTACCTTGAGAGTGAGAGAGTGAATCGATGAGAAAAGCTCTATGAAAGTTTAGCCAACAATTGTATAAATGCGTTAACCAATCGCCTTAAAATGGGGCGAAGATCTCGATTTTTCCCATCCTTCCCCGGCGTCCAAAGAGCGTGTATTGACGGTGAAAATATAAAGGTTTATTGGGGTAGACTCAATTAATTCCGCATGTCGTTGCGCCGACTGGGGTTTTGTGTTAATCCTCAATCTGAGGGGTCTCTTACTTTCTCCACCCATACATGGGGGTAGAGTGCAACGGGGTGCAAAGATGTATATATCTTTAGATTAATTATGTATATTAGATATCGGGGGTGGGCATCGGCTCGGGTGCCGGGCTTGCAGGCTAAAATGGGCACTCACACCGTAAAAGTTTTCAAGGGCTCAAGGAGTAATGCATCGTGGCGTCCGTCATTGATACCGTGGTTAACCTGTGCAAGCGTCGTGGTTTGGTTTACCAGGCAGGTGAGATCTACGGCGGTTCGCGCTCCGCGTGGGATTACGGTCCGCTGGGCGTTGAGCTCAAGGAAAACATCAAGCGCCAGTGGTGGCGCCACATGGTGCAGTCGCGTGACGACGTCGTGGGTATCGATTCCTCCATCATCCTTCCTCCGCAGGTGTGGGTGACCTCCGGCCACGTCGAGGTGTTCTCCGATCCTCTGGTGGAGTCTCTGTATACCCACAAGCGTTACCGGGCGGATCACCTGCTGGAGGCCTACGAAGAAAAACACGGCCACCCGCCGGCAAACGGCCTGGCGGATATCAACGATCCGGAGACCGGTCAGCCAGGTAACTGGACTGAGCCCAAGGCCTTCTCCGGTTTGATGAAGACCTACCTGGGTCCGGTCGATGACAAGGAAGGCATGCACTACCTGCGTCCGGAAACCGCGCAGGGCATCTTCGTGAACTTCAAGAACGTCATGACCTCCTCGCGCATGAAGCCGCCGTTCGGCATCGCCAACATCGGCAAGTCCTTCCGTAATGAGATCACCCCGGGCAACTTCATCTTCCGTACCCGCGAGTTCGAGCAGATGGAGATGGAGTTTTTCGTCAAGCCGGGCGAGGACGAGCAGTGGCACCAGTACTGGATCGATGATCGTTTCAACTGGTACGTGGACCTTGGCATCAAGAAGGAAAACTTGCGTCTGTACGAGCACCCCAAAGAGAAGCTGTCACACTACTCCAAGCGCACCGTGGACGTGGAGTACGCCTTCGGCTTCACCGGCTCCAAGTGGGGCGAGCTGGAAGGCGTGGCCAACCGCACTGATTACGACCTCCGGGTACACGCCGAGGGCTCCGGCGAGGATCTGTCTTTCTACGATCAGACCACCGAAGAGCGTTGGATTCCGTATACCATCGAGCCGGCTGCGGGTCTCGGCCGCTCCATGATGGCCTTCCTGGTAGACGCGTACCACGAGGAGGAGGTGCCCAATGCCAAGGGCGGCACCGACAAGCGCGTGGTGCTCAAGCTGGACCGTCGTCTGGCTCCGGTCAAGGTGGCCGTCCTGCCGCTGTCCAAGAAGGAAGAGCTGTCCACTCCGGCCAAGGAGTTGGCCGCCAAGCTGCGTCAGCACTGGAACGTGGACTTCGACGTCTCCGGCGCGATCGGTCGTCGCTACCGCCGCCAGGATGAAATCGGCACCCCGTTCTGCGTGACGGTGGACTTTGACACCCTGGAAGACAACGCGGTCACCGTGCGTGAACGCGACACCATGGAGCAGGAGCGCATCAAGCTCGACGAGCTGGAAGCATACCTGGCCGCCCGACTGATTGGTTGCTAATGTCTTTCACCTCCTGGGATCGCACGAAGCGCACCGTCCCCATCCTTCTGGAAGGCGACGGCCCGACGCAGCTGGGCATCTTCACGGACAAGACCGCGGAGGTCGCCGGGCAGACGTGGAAGCTGGATGTCAACCCTAAGTTGGGGGCTTCCGCCACGCTTGCCGACGATCGGGTCTTCCGCGCCGCCGGCAATCTCTCCCGCGACGACCGGATCGAAGTCTCACTGGACGGTCGCACCTTCGCGCTCATCAATGAAAACGCGGGCGACTGGATTATCGAGGACGCCGAGGAGAACAAGGTAGCGCAGTTTTCCTCCCGCAACTCCGGCGTGCGTAAGGCCATCGTCGAGTTCTCCGACGGCGCCATGGAGGAACTCGGCCAGGAAAACGTGGCGGCGCTGAGCTGGTTCGCCCGACTCGTGTTGGAATCCAAGCTGGGCGGGTCCTCCACCGCCATTATCGCGACATTGGTTTTTCTCTCTGCGGTCGCGGTCTTAGCGGTCCTGTTTTAAGCTTGCCTGTTGTGTCGAATACAGCAGGAATTTTCTCCGCGTCCCACCGCAACTTCCGCGGCGGGACGTGGCAGTGGCGCGAGAATGAATTCCTCGACGCCAACGGCGTCTCCGTGGCGCATGTCCGCTCAGATGTGATGAACGCGGGCAAGGAAAGCCTGCTGCTAGAAAACTCGCTGGCGCCCAACCGCATTCGCCTGCGTGGCACGACGAGCAAGGGCGAACTCTTTTCGCTCACGAACACTGGTTTCGGGGTGTCCCGGCTGGAGATCGTCTGCGCGAACCGGGCCTATACCGCCACACGGGTGAGCCCGTTCCGCAAGGAGCGCGTCATCTATTCCGCCGACGGCACCGTGGCCCGCACTCGCCCCAACGGGCGCGAACTGGACGTCATCGACGAGCCCGAGTACGCCGACGCGCCCACCCTCGACGTAGCGTTCACCACGTGGGGCTGCCTGCTTCTCGACGTCCCGTGGCGCACCACCAAAGCGTAGGCGCTCGAGCGTAGGCGTTCGAGCGCGGTTAGTAGGAACCGCCGCTGAAGCCACCGCCGCCACCGGAGAAGCCGCCTCCGCCGCCGAAGCCACCCCCACCAAAGCCGCCGCCGAAGCCGCCGGAATTGCCGCCGAGCATCTGGCCGATGACCATGCCGGTAAGGATATTGCCCGCGCTGTTGGAGAACTGCTGCGACTGCTGGCGGCGGCGGTAGCTATCAATGTCGTCCTGTGCACGTTGCAGGGCAGTAGCGGCCGCCGCGGAGGCGTTGCGCGCCGCGTCGAGCGCGCCCTGCGGCTGGGACTCGCGCAACTGTAGTGCCTGGGCGTGGTAGCGCTGGGCGTCGGCAAGCGCGGTGCGGGCGCCGGATCCGATGATGCGACGCCGGGAAGAAATGAGGTCCTCGGCCGCCTGGATTTGGGAGGCGGCGGAGTTCATTTGCTGCGCGAACAACGCGAGGATGCGGCCGTGCTCCCGGGTGGTCTCCCGTACGGGGTCGAGATGCTCGTCCACCTCGGCGTCCATGGCCACCAGCGCGTTGTACTGGCCCAACGGATCCTCGTTGGCGCTGGCCTGCGCGGTACGCAGCGCCTCCTGTGCCTTGGTGATGACCGCGCGCAAGGACTCCCAGTCCGCCTGAGTGCCCTGCTTGGCGCCCTGGTTTTCCAAGGTGCGTGCTTCCCGGATTTCCTCTTCGATTTCGGCGATGATGTCGCCGAGCCCGGCCTTGGCTTCCGCGATATTGGCCTCGGCGTTCTCCACGCCGCGCATGAGCTTATCGGCTAGCTGTGTGGCTTCCTCGGCGTTGCGGATGGCGGCGACCAACCCGCCCTGCTCGCCGGCCGGCTTCGCCTCGAGTTCGCGGGCGGTGGCCAGGTGCTTCTCGGCCTCGTCGAGAGCGACGACGGCCATCTCCGGATTGTCGGCGATGGTAGCCAGCGTCTTCTCCGGGTACTGGGAGCCCAACTGCTGCGCCTTGGCCTCCACCTGGGGCAGGCGGGTGCGCAGGTCCACGGTCTGCTGTGTGATCTCGGCGATCTTGGAGTCAGCGTTGATGAGCAGGCTGCGCATCTCCGCAAACTTCTCCGCTTCCTTATCCAGGGCCTCGTCGGCGGTGCCGCAGGAGGCGATGATGTCCAGCAACATGTGGCGGCGCTGCGGCTCGGTCTCCGGCACGGCGTCGTTGAGCTGCTGCTGGATGCGGAACGCGCGCTGCAGGGTGGTGGTCGAGTGGTTCATGGCCTTGGTGAACGGGCGGGTGCGTTCGGGGCCGAACTCCGCGGTGGTCAGGTCCAGTTCTTCCTTGCCGCGGCGGATGGATTCGTCCGTGGACACCAGCTCCTCGCTCGCGAGCTTCTCCAACGTTTCGGTATCTAGGCGGTTGAGACGATTAACGTCGCCGGGCGCGATCTCGCGCGCGGACTCCAAAGTGGCCGCCTGCTGCTTCTTGCGGCCGCGGCGTGAGGCCATCCACAGGCCACCGCCGGTCACAGCTACCGCGCCCAGGCCACCGGCGACCCACAGGCCGCCGTCCTCGCTGCCCGAACCGCCGGAGCTGCCCGAGCCGCCGCCGTTGAGCGCGACGTCGAGGGCCGCCAGTGCCGCACCGCCGCGCGCCTCGCTGGCCAGCTCGCTCTGCGCCGCGGAATCCATCTCCTCGCGCAGACCGCGTGGCCACTGATCACCGGTCTGGATGCCGTATTTGCGATCCTCCACCGTCACCAGCATGACGCCGGTGTTCGGGCCGCGGGAATCCACCACTTCGGAGGTGAACTCCTCGGCGCTCATACCGGGCAGCTCGTCCAGCACGACCACGTAGAAGATGACTTGGCGTTCTTGCTGCAGCTGCTTGATCTTCTGCTCAATCTGGGACTTCTCGCTGGCTGAGAGCACCCCGGCCTCGTCGGTCACCTTATCCGTAACCTGCGACGGATCCATCGCCTGCTTCGTACCCTGTGCCAGCACGGTAGCGGGCTTCACCGCCCCGGCTTCAACGCCCAGGGCGCAAGCGAGCGGGGCTCCGCTCAGGCTCAAGGCGGTGGCGGCGAAGGCGCCGGCCAGCAGCTGGTGACGGAGGCGTACACGAGACGTGGCGGAGAAGCGTTTCATATCATCTAAGACTACCGCGCAACCTGGCAGACTGGGGGAGGTGTACATCATCGTCTTAGGCACCGCGCAGTACGACGGCCGCCCGTCTCGCATCTTCGCCGCCCGCATCCGGCACGCGGCGGTGGTGCGCGAGCGCACCACCGCCAACCAATGGAGCGCCACCGCCGAGCAGGCGAGCACCACCGTCATCACCGTTGGCGGTAACCTGCCCGGAGATCGGTTTACGGAGGCGGGCGTCGCCAAGCGGGAGCTCGAGGCGCTCGGGGTGCGGAACGTGCACGCGGTGGCCGAGGGCAATGACACGCGAACCTCGCTGGAGGCGGCGCTGCGCGAGCATCCGGAACTTCTCGGCGCGCGCGTGGTCATCGTCACCGACCCGCTGCACCGCCCGCGCACGTGGCTCATCGCGCGGTCCCTGGGACTGCACGCACAGGTAACCGGCGCCCCGGAATGCCCCACGCGCTTTCCCACAGCAGCCTGGTGGCGCATGCTCGCCCACGAGGCCGGCGGGCTTCTCGTGTGGGCCGCGGAACAGGTAGTGGGCCGCGACCGTGCCACCGCGCTGCGCGAGCGCCTTCACGTCATCGAGGCATACATCCGCCCCTCGCGCCGCGCCCGCCACGAGGAGTTGGCGCGCCAGCGCCGGTCACAGCCCAGGTAGGGCCTAGAATAGGCGGCGATGAACCTATATTCGTATTCCTCTGCTGACGCCGCTCGTCTGCACTCCGAGGCACCGAAGGGCAGCAACTTCGCCGACGCTGACGCCGATCACCGCGGCGCCTTCTCCCGCGATCGTGCCCGCGTGCTCCACTCGGCCGCGCTGCGTCGGCTTGCGGACAAGACCCAGGTCGTCGGCCCGCGCGACGGCGATACCCCGCGCACCCGGCTCACACACTCGCTGGAGGTGGCGCAGATCGCCCGCGGTATCGGCTCCGGGCTGGGCCTCGACGCTGATCTGTGCGAGATGGCCGGGCTCACCCACGACATTGGCCACCCGCCGTACGGCCACAACGGCGAGAACGCGCTCAACGACGTCGCGGAGGAGTGCGGCGGCTTCGAGGGCAATGCGCAGACCCTGCGCATCCTCACGCGCCTGGAGCCGAAAGTGCTTGTCGACGACCCCGCACACCCCGGCCGCGACATTTCTTACGGTCTGAACTTGACGCGCGCCGCGTTGGACGCCGCGTGCAAGTACCCGCGCGTCAAGACCAACCCGGACGGCAGCATCAATCGCAAGTACGGCTGCTACGACGAGGACGCGCACTTGCTGGAGTGGATCCGCGACGGCCACGACGATGAGCGCCCCGCCATGGAGGCGCAGGCCATGGACTGGTCGGATGACATCGCGTATTCGGTGCACGACGTGGAGGACGGGATCGTCTCCGGCCGCGTGAACCTGGGCGTGCTGTGGGATTTGGTGGAGCTGGCGCAGCTGGCGGAGAAGGGCGCGAAGGCCTTTGGCGGCGACGCCGAGGCGCTGCTTGACGCCGCCGACTCCCTGCGGCAGCTGCCCGTGGTGGCCCGCGCGGCGGATTTTAACAACACCTTGCGCGGCTTCGTGGACTTAAAGCGCATGACCTCGGAGTTGGTGGGCCGCTACGTGGGCGCCACGGTCACCGCGACGCTGGAGGCGCATTCATCCTCCTCCGGCCAACCGCTGGGCCGCCAGCATGGCGATCTGGTGGTCCCGGAGCAGGCACTGGCGGAGGTGACGCTGCTCAAGGCCATCGCGGTGCTGTACGTCATGGACCTGCCCACGCACTTGGCCCGCCAGGATCGTCAGCGCGAGCGCATTTACCGCGTGTTTGATTACCTGACTGCGGGCGCGCCGGGCGCGCTGGACCCAATGTTTCGCATGTGGTGGCATCAGGCGGAAAGCGATGCCCAGCGGCAGCGCGTCATCATCGACCAGATCGCGTCCATGACCGAGTCGCGCCTCGAGCGCCTGGCCAAGCAGTCCGCGGAGCTCTCCGGATACTTCGGCTAGCAGCCCGGCCCTTCGGGCTTAATGATCCATTTCGCTACTAATACCGCGCTTTCTTACACGAAAACCTGTAAGCAAAACGGATCATTAGTAACACAATGCGTCATTAAGTATCCAGCCTCAACGCACCCAGCCTTAAGCGCACAAGCGCACGCCCACGTCAGCGAACACCTCGCGCAGCGCCGCGTCGTCGGCGGCAGGCAGGTGCCAGTCCGTAAACGTCACGCACTCCACGCCCAGCTCGCGCAGCCTGTCCGCCAGCGCGTCTAAGTTGCGCACCGCCTGCTCACCTGACAGCGTCGCGAACACGTCCGCGCGCCCGGCCACATGTTCCGTCACCAACATGACGTTATCCTTCCGCATCTGGGATCTCACAGAAGCTCTCGTAGTGGTCGTTGGTGTAGTACCAGACCTCCGGGTCGGTCTCCGTGCCGCCGCCGGTGACAATCCGTCGTGCCCCGCGGTGGTTCAGGCCCGGCGTATCCACCGTGTATTCGCGGTAGTAGTTCTTGGACTCCTTGGGCAGCACGCCTTCGTAGTTGCCAAAGCGCTTGTTGTCGTTGTCCGGGTGGTCGTATGGCCCGCCCGCGAGGATGTCGTCGGCTGTGTCCTCCGCCTCGTCGGGCAGGGTGTCCAGGGCGCATTTGTCAAGCCCGCTTGCCGACGCCGCGCTACTCGCCGCCACCTGCTTCGTCGCCGTCGCAGCGTCGCCGCCGGAGCTCCCGCCCGTGCCCGAGCCGCCCAGCCCGTCAATGCCGAGGTAGGAGCCTATCGCCGCCAGCGCCAGAACGCCCAGCGTGGCCAGCACGCCTGTGGAGCGTCCACCGTTGTTGTTGCCTTGTCCCATGCTTATTCATCCTGCCATGAGGGCAGAAGTGTTACGGACTAGCCTAGGAACTGCGCGCCCATACCCAGCGCGGCCAGCAGCGCGACGATGACCGCCACGATGATGCCGATGCCGCCGCCGGAGGAGCCGCTCGGCGGGTTGACCACGGAGGTCTCGGACTGGACGGCGCGGGTGGAATCCGCGGTGACCACGCCGCCGCGGATGAAGCGCGGGGTGAACGTCAGCGTGGTGGAGCCGACTTTCCGTCCGATGAAGTGCGTGGAGGTGGCTTCTACGATCTCCGCGTCTGCGCTGGTCAGTTCGCCGGAGACGCGTACGTGCCCCGCGTACATCCGGGAATCGGCGTAGGGGGAGCGCATCTCTTGCATGCGCATGGCGTTGCCCACCGTGATCGTGCCGGGCACGCTCAGCGGCTGGGTGTCCAGCCAGCTTTCAGGTACCGCGACGGCCACGGCGACCTCGCCGTTGCGCTTGCCCAGCTCGCTGGTGCCGCTGGCTTCTTGAGAGGAGCCGGACCACTGGTACATGGTGTTGGGATCAGCAGCGTGCTGTGCGGTGGCGGCGGCGAAGCTCTTGATGCTTGGGTGGAGCAGCCAGTACATGTGTCCGCCGGCGGCGTAGTTGCCGCGCGCCGCCATGAGTGGGGCGTACTCGTCGTCAAAGGAGCGCGCGCCGCGCATGCCGAGATTCTCTGCGGTCCAAGAGTCGTAGTCGCCGCGGAAGGTGTCAAAGGCCGTGTTGCTTTCCTCGCCGGTGGGGCGCTCGTGGGCGAAGTGTACGCCTGCCTCGGTGGCGCGCTGTACGGCGCCGGCCTCGAGGGCGGGGTTCCATTCGACGGCCAGGTAGTCGTCGAGTGAGCTGATGCCGTGCGTCGCCGCGAACTCGCGCAGCGGCACTCCGTCGAGGTAGGCGTTCGGGTCGTTCCACGCTTTGGTGCGCAGCGCGCGCATGTGGTCCTCGGTCTCGCGACGCGCGGAGTCTTGGTCGATGCGGACGGTGCGGATGGTGGCCAGCCCGTCGGGGAGATTCTCTGCCACGTCCGCGCCCAGCGCCGCGGCGTCCACCGTGCTGCCAGCAAGCGGGGTGGCGTCAGTGACGCCCACGGGGAAGGTGAAGTTGGTGTCCACGTCCTGCGCCTGGGCGACGCTCGCGCCTCCCAGAGTCAGTGCGGTGGTCAGCAGGGCAGCGGTGAAGCGTCGCATCATGTCCAGGTCCTTGTCAGTTAAAAATCAGTGCCAGTACAGTTTATCCTGCCGTCGAGCCGATTTCACCCGGGGTAGTAGAATGACACAGCATGGCACGAGGCAGAATTCCGGACAGCGATATCCATGCGATTCGCGATCGTGCACCCATCGAGGAGATCGTCGGCGAGTACGTTCAGCTCAAGCCCGCGGGGCACGACTCACTCAAGGGGCTCTCCCCGTTCAAAGACGAGAAGACTCCCTCCTTCCACGTCCGCCCACAGCGCGGCTACTACCACTGTTTCTCCACCGGCAAGGGCGGGGACGTGTTCAGCTTCCTCATGGAGATGGAGCAGCTGTCCTTTCCGGAGGCCGTGGAGGCCGTGGCGCAGAAGATCGGCTACAACATCACCTACCAGGGTGGCAGCACCGGCGCCCGGGATGAAAAGCCCGGCACCCGCCGCCGGCTCATCGAGGTCAACAAGGCCGTCCACGAGTTCTACCGCCAGCAGCTGGAGACCCCGCAGGCGCAGAAGGCCCGCGAGTTCCTCTTAGACCGCGGTTTCAGCCGCGATCTCATCTACGAGTTTGAGTGCGGCTACGCCCCCGACGGCTGGGATACCGCCACCAAGCACCTGTTGCGCAAGGGCTTCAGCTTTGAGGAGTTGGATGCCGCGGGCATTTCCAAGATGGGCAAGCGCGGGCCCATTGATCGCTTCCACCGCCGCCTGCTGTGGCCCATTAAGGACCTGTCCGGCAACGTCATTGGTTTCGGCGCCCGCAAACTCTTCGATGACGACAAAATGGGCAAGTACATGAACACCTCGGACACCATGCTGTACAACAAGTCCAAGGTGCTCTTCGGCCTCGACTTGGCCAAGAAGAACATCGCGGAGCAGCGGCAGGCCGTCATCGTGGAGGGCTACACGGACGTCATGGCTATGCACGCCGCGGGCGTGAAAACCGCCGTGGCCAGCTGCGGCACCGCCTTCGGCGGGGATCACCTCCAGATGGTGCGCCGCCTCATGCTCGATGACAGCTACTTTAACGGCGAGCTCATTTACACCTTCGATGGCGACGAGGCCGGGCAGAAGGCCGCCATGCGCGCCTTCGAGGGTGAGCAGAAGTTCACCGGCCAGTCCTTCGTGTCGGTCGCCCCGGACGGCATGGACCCCTGCGACTTGCGCTTGGAGCGTGGCGACGCCGCGGTCCGCGACCTGGTGGCCGATCGCATCCCGATGTTCGAGTTCGTCATCCAGTCCCTGCTCAGCGAGCACCGCCTGGACACCGCGGAGGGACGCCTGCAGGCTTTACGACGCACCGTGCCCATCGTCGCCGACATTCGCGATCGCCCACTCCAGTCCGAATACGCCCGCCGCCTGGCCGGCTGGGTCGGCTGGCCGGACACAGACGAAGTGCTACAGCAGGTGCGCGCCGCTGCCCGGCGCCCTAAGAAGCCTTCCAAGCAGGACCAAATGCGGGCCCGGCGGGCGCAGCTGGACGTCGATAAGCAACAGGCAGCGGATGCCTATGTGCCGGCGCTGATTCCGCCGAGCCCGAACGAGACGCACCTGTGGCCGCAGCGCGAGTCGCTGAAGCTGGCGCTGCAGATGCCCGCGATTGCTGGCAGCTACTTTGACGGTATTGGCCCAGAGTCCTATTCCAACGATGCCTATCGGACGGTGCGCCAGGCGATTGCGGACATCGGCGGCGTCTCCGCGGGCGCCAGCATGCCGACGGTCGATTGGATCGCCGCCGTCGCGGGGGAGATGCGGGACCTTTCGGCCCGCAACTTCGTCTCGGAGCTGGCCGTGGAACCCATCCTGCCCGGCACCCGCGAGGAGGAGGCCAACGATCGTTCCTACTGGGAGAAGTACTGCGACGTGGTGCTCTCGCGCCTGCAGGAAACCCTGGTCAGCGACCAGATTGCGCAGCTAAAATCCCAGCTGCAGCGCATGCGCCCGTCCGACGACCAGCAGGCCTACAACGCCCTGTTTGCGGACATCCTCGCCCTGGAGAAGAACCGCCAGGAGCTGCTGGCGCGGGCGTTTCGGAACTAGTCCTCGTCTGGCTCGTAAATGCGGTCCTGGCCCTCGACCTGATTGTTCTTGCCCACAAAGCGGCCGACGCCGCGTCCGCTGCGGTGATCCTTGATCTCGCGCATGCGCGGCTGCGGGTCGAGCTTATTAGCCAGTGCGCGGCGGGACGCGTCCAGGGCAGACTTGGTGACGGGGGAGTTGATGGTCTTCTCATAAGCGCCCTTGATCTGGTGGAAGCGCTTGCGCCCCGCCTTCGTGCCCATGACGTAGCCCGCGGCCGCACCGATGATGAATTGGTACATGAAAGATTGACTCCCTTTGACGTGTGCTGGGTCCCGTAACGGTTATCCAGCCTACCTGTTGGCATCGGGCGAGAGTTCACACTGACTACCTGAATAGATTCTCACTTTTCGTACACTGTAAAACCGCAGCTACTCGGCTAAACTGTTCACGACCCATTCTCTATCATTCTCAAGGAGATCAATGACTTCCGCGAACAAGCCAAAGATCATGACGGTCTATGGCACGCGCCCCGAAGCGATCAAGGTCGCCCCGGTAATCAAGGCTTTGGATGCCGACGAGCGCTTCGAGTCAGTGGCTGTGTCCACCGGCCAGCACAAGGAGATGCTGGAGCAGGTGAACACCATGTTTGGCATCACCCCGGCCCACGACCTTGGCTTGATGAAGCCAGGCCAGTCGCTGAACGAGATCGTGTCCCGCGCCATCTCAGGGCTGGACGCAGTCATTGAGCAGGAGAACCCGGACGTCATTATTTCCCAGGGCGATACCTCCACCGCTATGGCCGCCGCGCTGGCGGGTTTCCACCGTGGCGTGAAGATCGTCCACCTGGAGGCTGGCCTGCGCACCGGCGACATCCTGTCTCCGTTCCCGGAAGAGGCCAATCGACGCATCATCGGCCAGGTGGCCGCGCTGCACTTGGCACCAACTTCCGGTTCTATGGAGAACCTCCGCAAGGAGAACTTCCGCTCCAAGGACATCGTCGTCACCGGCAACACCGTCATTGACGCCCTTCTGGAGGCGGCGTCGTGGGACACCACCTTCGCGGATCCGAAGCTGGAAGAAGCCGCTGCGACCGACAAGCGTATCGTGCTGGTCACCACCCACCGCCGTGAGAACCTCCACGCGATGAAAGAGATCGGCGGCGCTGTGCAGGACCTGGCGAATGAATACGCCGACCACATCTTCGTGCTCCCGCTGCACCTGAACCCCAAGGTCCGTGAGACAGTGATGCCGATGATTGAGGAGCTGCCTAACGTCATCATCACCGACCCGCTGCCTTATGACCAGTTCACCAAGCTCATGAACCGCGCAACGCTGGTGCTCACTGACTCCGGCGGAGTCCAGGAGGAGGCCCCGTCCCTGGGCAAGCCTGTCCTCGTCATGCGCGAGAACACCGAGCGCCCGGAGGCGGTTGTGGCCGGCACCGTCAAGCTGGTGGGTACTAACCGCCGTCTCATCGTGGCCGAGTCCAAGCTGCTCCTCGACGACGAGGTTGCCTACAAGGCCATGGCCAACGCCGTGAACCCCTACGGCGACGGCAAGGGTGCCGCCCGCTCCGTCGCGGCTATTGCAGAGCTGCTCGGGGTAGGAGAGCGCATCGAGGATTTTGACCCCGAAGCCTAATCGGGGTTAAGTAAAGAAAAAGGGGATGCGGACATTTTTGAGGAATGTTCAGAGTAGCAGTTCGCGCCTGCGTTGATTGATGCTTAATCCATCGAACTCAAGCTTGATTCTATGTTCGTTATAGAAGCCAACATATTCATGAATTGCTTGCTCCAATTCATCACAATGGGGCCACTTACGTCCATAGAACATCTCATTTTTCATTCTGCCGAACAATCCCTCGCACGCTGAATTGTCGGGTGAACATCCCTTCTTCGACATCAAACGCGTAAAGCCGATGTCCTGTGAGGCTTGAATCCAACTGTTGCCCCGAAAATGGCAACCTCGATCGGAATGGATTACTAATTTTGCGGGGTCTGGCGGTGCATTATTTTCAAGCGCCTGCTTCAGACAGTCGTCGGCAAGCTGCTGATTAGGGTGTCGGCGCGTTGTTGCCCCGACAATCTTTCCATCGAAACAGTCCACTAACGCCGAGAAGTATTTTTCCCGTCATCAGCAGGAAACTCGGAAATATCCGTCAACCACAGTAAACCCGGCGCTTCGGCATGAAAATTTCGTTTAACCAGATTCGGTGGGGCATCCTAAATCTCACCACGATAGGACAAATAGCGACGCCTTTTCTTCACGTAGCGCACCGTGAGTCCTTTGGTAGAGATGATTCGACGCACGACTTTCTCCCTGACCTTGATACCCAGTTTCTTCAGCTGGATCCATACGCGACGATATCCATAGCTGAATCCAGAATGCTCGACGATTTTGGTTACCACCTCTGTCAGTTCTGCATATTTTGACGGGCCATTTAGGGCTTTGAGCTGGTAATAGAAGCTGGATGAAGAAAGACCAACAATGTCGAGCAACAACGACATTGGAAAAGAAGACCGTAACGCATCGACCACAATGGCTTTGAACTTGTTACTGAGGTTGGCAGGGGCGATGCTGTCGTCTTTTTTAATGCTTCCAGTTCTTTCTCTAACATGGTCTTTCCGCTGATAGGCGTGCTGCCAGCTTCTTGAGTTCAGCCGCATCATCTGGAAGCGATTTCTCAAAGGCTTTACGAGTGACAATGCCGGCAGACTGTTTGCGTTCAGTTGCGCTCATCAAGCCCCACCTTTCTTCTTCGCGGAATCGTTGGGCCCAAGCGTAGACGCTCTTTTTCGAGTTCAGCGAAAGCTCAGATGCGATGGCGTCAGGAGACATACCGGCGGTGAAGAGCTCAACGGCTTTGAGCTTTGTCGCAAGTGGGTAGCGCTTTAAGGTCGTACGCCGAATGGGGGCAGCTGGGGGTTCATCACGCTCTCTGATCCATCGATGGAGTGTCCAACGGCCTGGGTAGCCCAACTCACGAACGGTCTTGGTAGCAGATTGTGTTCTATCGAATACTTCTAATGCCTTGAGCCGCTGGGCATCTGTGTATCGCACGTTAGTCATACGGGAAATCCTCCAAGATTTCGTCCGAATGCCCTTCTTGCTACTTAACCCGAGATTTACGGCAATGAAAACGAGAAACCCCCGCTGTGAACGGCGGGGGTTTGTTGCTCCTCCAACTGGGCTCGAACCAGTGACCCTTCGATTAACAGTCGAATGCTCTGCCAACTGAGCTATGGAGGAATATTTTGGGGCAGTTTTCCTTATTGTACTTTCTGTTCCGCAACGAGAACTAACTATATATCCCATCTCTGTAGGTTTACAAATCGCCTGGTACAAGCCATTTCTGTTAGTTGTAGATAATGGGATGTTTGATGGTGGAATTAGAGGGCCCAGCGTCGGGAGGGGGGCACCCCAGTGTAATATGAATGCACAGAACAATTCTGAGAAAGGAATTCGTGGTTTCAGTGACAGGTGCAACGGCTGAGTTTGAAAAAGTTTGTGTAGTCGGCTTGGGTTATATCGGTTTGCCGACTGCCGCTTTCATTGCGTCAAAGGGCGTGCCGGTGGTTGGTGTAGATGTCAACCCTAGAACGGTGGAGTTGATTAATGACGGCCAAGTGCCCTTTTTTGAGCCGGGCTTTGACGTGCTCATGGAAAAAGTGGTCAAAGAAGGTCTTTTGACTGCCCAGTCCACTCAAATATCGGCGGATGCGTACATCATCTGTGTACCTACTCCTTTTATGGGAGGCTACGCCGTAGATACCAAGTACATCGATTCCGCTGTTGAAGCCATTGCCCCTTTCTTGGAACCGGGAGCTCTAGTGGTATTGGAATCTACGGTTCCGCCGAAAACTACCGAATCGATGGCTTCCAAGATCATTGAGCTGCGGCCAGATCTGACTTTGGATGATAGCCAGGAGAACGCTATTTTTGTCGCACACTGTCCCGAAAGGGTTCTTCCTGGGCGGATCATGGAAGAGATGGAAAGCAACGATAGGGTAATTGGTGGGCTGACTGATAAAGCTACTGAGCTTGCTGTTGCTTTGTATTCTACGTTCTGTTCTGCGGAGCTGCTCAAGACCGATGCAACCACTGCTGAAATGGCCAAGCTAACGGAAAATTCTTTCCGAGATGTGAACATTGCATTCGCTAATGAACTGTCCATTATCAGTGACAAACTCGGCATTGACGTATGGGAATTGATCGATCTTGCGAATCATCATCCACGTGTTAACATCCTTCAACCCGGCCCAGGTGTAGGAGGGCATTGCATCGCGGTTGATCCTTGGTTCATCGTGTCTGCTGTGCCCGAAGAAGCTCGCATAATCAAGACTTCACGACTGATTAACGACGAGAAGCCTAATTGGGTCATAAGGAAAGTTCTTGAAGCTGTAAACGGGGAGACCTCGCCAGTGATTGCAGCACTTGGTATTGCATTCAAGAACGATATTGATGACCTGAGGGAGTCCCCGTCTCTGGAAATTGTACGGAGCCTGGCGGAGGATAACCCCAAGTTCGATATTCGAGTCGTGGAACCCAACATTAGTGAGCTTCCCGCGAAGCTAGAAGCTCAAGACAATGTTTCCCTTCAGTCAATGGATCGCGCTATTGAAGCTGCGGACTTGGTAGTTCTTTTGGTTAATCATAAGCAGTTTGTAGCCTTGGATAAGAGTAAACTCGCTGGTAAAAAGGTTATCGATACCAAGGGCGTTTGGGCTTAAGCGATATGGATGAGGGGTGTGGAGCATTTTTGTTTTTGCTTCACTCTCCGTATACTTACCCGTTGAGGAATCCAAAGGGGCTATAGCTCAGTCGGTTAGAGCTACGGACTCATAATCCGTTGGTCCCGGGTTCGAGCCCCGGTGGCCCCACCAACTTGTATTCTCTATAGTCTATCATCGACAAGAATTGGGCGAGTGATAGTGAAAATCTTAGTAGTCTCGCAGTACTGGTCACCTGAGAACGGTATTCCCCAGCGACGTTGGAACTGGCTCAGTGACCTTTTGATCAGTGCGGGGCACGAATTAGTTGTATTGGCTCCTCCGCCCCATTACGAGCGCAAAGTTACCTGGAGGCGCTGGGCGAAGCAAGTGTTCCGCAGCGGAAAACGTCGGGAGCCGCTCAAGAGCCGCGAAACTATCTACCGTGTAGGGTTTGTACCTGATACACGGTCCTTAACGAGCCGAATCCTCAATCAAGCAATCGTGGCATTGACGACTCTTTACGTTGGATGCAGCCTTAAGCGGACTCAAGACTTTTCACCCGATGTGGTGGTTGGTACGGTGCCAGCTTTACCCACTGCTATCGTTGCCCAGATACTTGGCCGAGCATTCAACAGGCCATACGTGATCGACCTTCGAGATGCGTGGCCTGAACTTTTGGAAGAGTCGCGGCATTGGAATAAAAGCCTCGGCCACAAGTCCTTGCGGGAAAAAGTCCTTTCAAAGGGGCCGTTGCAGCTTTTGCTTTGGACAACAAAACGCGCGCTCGATTGGTCTTTGCGAAGAGCATCCGGAGTTATTTTGACCTCCAGCGAACTTCTCAAAGAGCTTGAAGAGAAGCATAAGGGAAACGGAAAGCAGCAGCTTCTTTTAGTCAGAAACGTATTTCCTTCTGAGACCTCACATGAGCAGAAAGGTACGAGACAGCAGCACGATTCACTAAGCCAGCTAAACGTATTGTATGCAGGAACCCTGGGGCGTGCCCAAAATTTGACCAATGCTATCGACGCACTACGCGAATGTCGCGCTAACGGGTACAACGTCCATTTACGCTTCGTTGGAACCGGCGCCGCGCGAGACCAATTGGTCCGGAGCTCAGTAGATCTGAAGGATTTTATCGAATTCTTCCCTCGGGCTGAGGCCGATTCTTTAGAAGAGCATTACCTCTGGGCAGACACAGCACTTGTGCACTTGACCGATTGGCCGGCGTTACGCAAGGCTGTTCCTTCCAAACTTTATGAGTTAATGGAACATAACATACACATAACTGCTGTAGTTGGTGGAGAAGCCGCCCAACTCGTTTCTGCAGCCGACGCAGGAACGGTAGTCGAGCCTGAGAACCCATCACAACTCTCACGGCGCTGGGCACAGTTGATTGAGGAACCTGGCCTGCTTAACGTCTCCGAAACCGGGAAAGAATGGGTTACTAAACAACGGACAAACGTTACAGCGGAGCTATTGGAACGTTTTTTCGCTCAAATACGCAACGGTTGATCGCCATGTTCTCGATACAAGACAACCTTCAAAAGTGGTTTAGATTAGGCCTTACGCTGTTGGCATTGATCAGCAGAGAACCATTTCTGACTGTAGAAAAAGCTTCTGAACGTTTAAGCCAATCGAGTTTTAGGGTTGGTTTAGTTCTTAGGAAGCTTGTTGAATCAAAGCCTTGGCGTAAGGTTTCGTCTGGTGCTGAGGAAAGAATGCTTAATACAGATGCTCGACTTCTGTGTCGGCCCTTTCCTTCGGCGGGGAAAAGGAAGCCTCTATCCACCGGCGCGCCTCATGTCCTAATGCTTTTGACGAATAGCTATCCATATTCACAGTCTGGTTATGCAGAGCGCTCTCACAAAATTCTTGAAGCTATGGAAGCGGGAGGTCTTTCAGTGCTCCCAGTAACAAGATTCCAGTATCCGTATGTTGTCGGAAAGATTCCTTCTAGTTATGCGGATCGCTGGGGGACTGTTACATACATTCGTCTAACTTCGTGGTTCTTGCCGCCTAAAAAGGCTGCGGAAGATATGAAGATGGTGCGATTCCTCGTTCACCGTGCGCGGGAGTCTAAGGCTGACGTCATTCATACTACAACCGGGGACAGAAATGCTTGGATAGCAGCTCAAGCGGCCGCTATATTAGGGATTCCTTGGACATACGAGGTTAGGGGCGAGCCACACAATACGTGGCTCTCTAAGTTTCCCGTAAACCAACAGCATTTAATGCGGGAGTCTCGCTACTACAAGGCCGCTGCAGAGTACGAATTGTCAGCGATGAGGGCAGCAGATTCCGTTTTTGTACTGAGCCAAGTATCGAAAGAAGAAATTGAGGCACAGGGAATACCGCGCGAAAAGATTGTAGTAGTACCTAATTCAGTGACTAAGTCCGAAGTCGAAATCGGACTGGATCGCCTACGAACAGCTGACCCTCGACCATTTCAAGCCAAAGAGTCGGTGGTTGTTGGAACAGTTTCTTCGTTGGTTGACTACGAAGGACTCGAAGTGCTTTTGCAAGCCATTCCGTACCTCCCCCCGAGAGTCTCGTGCCTAATTGTAGGTGATGGGCGAATTCTTCCGGATCTCAAGAAGCTTGTCCGCGAGTTAGGAATTCAAGATCGAGTACAGTTTCCAGGTCGAGTGCCGGTTGAAGAGGCCGAACATTGGTATAAGAAGCTCGATGTCTTCGTGATACCGAGGAGGGATACGGAGGTCTGTCGAAACGTCACTCCTTTGAAAGGACTTCGCGCACTTGCCTACGGCATACCAGTTGTTGCAACAGATCTGCCAGCATTACGAGAAGTGACGGGAAACTTGGGTCAGTATTGCACGCCCGATGACGCGGTGGCGTTGGCGCAAGGTATAAAACAAGTCTTGAACTTAGACGGCCAGGAACTCTCGATGCTGCGGCGGGCCAGTATTGAGTGGGCGTCTAGCCGGACATGGGAATCCGCAGCGGAGGCTTTTAATAAGCGATTCAAACAAGTGTCCAACTCTGTTGTATAAGAAAACTAATATTAACTCGGCCGGACATCACCAGTCTAAATAGCTGACGGCCTCGGATTCGAACACTATTTGAGGTTTAACGTAGACGTTGCGGCAATCCTCCAAAAGGGAATTGGCTGATTTGTCCATATTCTTTGAACGATACTGTGCCCACCGTACGTACGTTTTGGAAGTTTCTGTTGCATCGTCGTCCATAATGATTTCGCCATTGTGAATCCACAGCGCTCTGTCGCAGTAGTCCTTGATTGTCCCCGCTCCGTGCGAAACTAAGAAAACGGTTCCAGAGGAATCTAGGAAAGAGTCCATTCTTTCGGTTGCCCTATCCTTGAAGGCTTTGTCTCCAGTAGAGAGAGCTTCGTCGATGAGAAGTAGCTCGCGGCGAACCTCTGTTGAAATTGCAAAGACTAGGCGAGCCCGCATTCCCGAAGAGTAAGTCGTCAGTGGCCGGTCAATCGCATCTCCGATTTCTGCCCACTCGGACACTGAGGCCTCTCGGCTTTCTACTTCTGCAGGAGAAAGGCCCATCGCAAGGAGCCCTAAACGAATATTAACTCGCCCGGAAAGCTGCGATTGGAGCGCAGAAGAAACTCCAAGGAGTGTGGGTTGAGAAGAAACGTAAATTTGCCCGGTAGTAGGCGACTCACCTCCCGAAATTAGGCGGAATAGCGTTGATTTGCCAGCCCCGTTATGTCCTACAACACCTATTGACTCGCCAGCACGGGCGACAAAAGACACATCCTTTAGTGCTTCCACCGTAATCCGATTCTTTTTTCCAAAAAGGCTAACTTCAGAGCCACTTTTTGAGAGGGTATAAGTTTTGGAAAGATTACGTGCGACAACCGTGTTCTTATTTAACATTTGAGTACCGATCTTCCGCAGCCCAGAAAAATAGAAAACCGCCAATGAAAGTGCCGAAGCTCCAACACGACAGGTAAAACCATGAGCTTGAGGGCGGGACTGTGCCCGAAAGAACACATTCGCGGACCGAGGACAAAAATCCGTAAAACGGGTTAGCTAGCATAATTTCTCGCAGCACTGGTTGGTCTGCGAATCGACTTACATCGTAAAAGACTCCGGAGAAAAAGAAGAGACCGCGTTGTAACGTCGAAATAATTCCCTTTAGATCAGGAACGAAGGCAGTAAGCCGACTGGTGATTAGAGTCATTCCAGCACTCATCACATGAATCAATATAAAGAGCGGAATTGTAAGCAAAATAGTCCAGTTGATTCCGGATGAAATTTGCAAAAGTGCGGCGGCAGCTATTGCTACGATTGCTGGGGCGATGTCGTCGATCGCCCCTTTCAAACTGGCTGAAAGAGGCACAATGGCTCTTGGAAATGAAAATGCGGAGAGCATGGCCCGTGACGACTTTATTAGCCCGTTGCCTTGGGTCAGGCCTCGCCCTAGCATTCCGAAAAAGATAACTCCTATCGTCAGAAAGCCGATGTAGTTGTCCATTCCGCGACTGACTTTAAGAATGACGCCAAACACTACCGCAAAAACCGCCACTTGGAGGAGGGGGTTCAGTATTTCCCACAGCTTTCCAAGATACATTCCCCTTCCTGCTTGCATGGCCCGACTTCGAGAGTAAGCGATTAGGAAATGCCTTTTGTCCCATATTCCGCGAAGATAGTCCCGAAGGCTCGGGCGTGCATTAAGGCTCCGCAACCCTTCGTCTTCGACGAGGATCAACGCGCTACTTAAGCTAGCGGACGACTGACTCGACCGATCGTTCATCGGCAGCAACCTTCCATAATCATTACATCAAACCGGGCTTCGCCTCGATGGTGTATTTCCCAAACGGCCTAGGCTGTAATACTAGCCTAGCGGGTTGGAATGGTGCGATAAGCAATCGTACTCAAGCTCCGCACGTTTGAGGATTTGGAAGCCCGGCGTGCTTCGGAGTGAGTCTGGGACCGAAGCCGGTAAGCTAGGTCTGTACCGAAGATTCGGAGGATTTCCTTGAAAACCATTAAGCGTAGTGCACGCGCTCTAGTTGTAACCAACGCCTATCCCAGCAAAGCAAATCTGTATCGAAACGGGTTTGTTCACAGTAGGGTGAGAGGTTATTTAGAAGAGGGGCTCGAAGTTGAGGTTTTTTACAACCACCAACCGATCGAGAATCCGTACAATTACGAGTTTGGGGGCGTGAAGGTTCGCGTTGGAAACGACCAAGAACTTGAGCGCTTAGTCGCTGCGCGCTCGTATGATGTTATTCTCGTGCATTTCGCGGAGCCCTCTCGCATTGAGCCTTTACGTCGTGCAAAGGTGTCCGTGCCTATCATCGTTTGGATTCATGGTTTTGAAGCCGAAGGATGGTATCGAAGGTGGTTTAACTTCATAGGCTCCCCCGAGTTAATCGGCGAAGCCTTAGATAAAAGAGAGTGGTACTACGAGCCTCAGAACGCGTTTTTTCGTGAACTAGTTACCGATCCAGAACTGGATGTGTCTTTCGTCAACGTATCCGATTGGTTCCAGAAGATGGTCGTAGAGCCGGATATCGGTACTGAAATCGAACGCTCGGTTACTATTCCAAATTTCGTTGATGGACAACAGTTTCCGTACTCGCCGAAACGTGAAGAGCATCGGCTTAAGATTCTAACTATTAGGCCCTTCGCCTCTTATAAGTATGCCAATGATTTGACTGTCGAGGCTATATCAGAATTGAGTAGTCGCCCTTATTTTAAAGAGCTTGATTTCACGATCTGTGGTGAAGGACGTCTATTTGACAGCCTGACGAATAGGCTCCGGAAATTCAAGAATGTAAATCTTGTTCCTAGGTTTCTCAAGCAGACAGAAATATCCCAATTTCACGAGAAGAATGGGGTATTTCTCGCCCCTACTCGTTTTGATTCCCAAGGGGTATCGACTTGTGAGGCAATGAGCTCCGGATTGGTTCCTGTATCAACGGATATCGCCGCGATTCCGGAATTTATTAATCATGGTTCCTCCGGCTTGCTCGCTCCTCCGGAAGACCCGGTTGCAATCGCAGACCTGGTGGAAAGGCTCTACTTCGACCCAGAGCTGTTTCTTTCACTGTCTCGTTCCGCGAGTCGCTCAATTCAAATTAAATGTGGACGAGAAGCAACGATAGGTCGAGAAATCTCGACGATAATGGAGAGGGTGCATGCCAATGGACGATAACTCAATTTGGGAACAGCGTTATCGTGAACTCGAAAGGACGGTTGAGCAGATAATGATCGGGCTTTCGAAATCAGGCGTAGCTCATCATGGGACCGTTGATGGCATTGTTAGGCTACTTCCAGTGCATTTGTATGGGTGCTCTGGAGTCGTTTGTGTCGCTCGGGGAACGAATTTGTTTTATGGTTTTAAGTTTGTAATGCCGGGTGGAGACGAAATCGCTCAGAGTTCCCTAGCGAATTTCATGGCGATGCCACCGGAGTGGTTGAAGCTGGAAGTCACCATAAGGCGAGAGACTGCAGAAGGAGAGATCCTCGACAGAATGGAAGTTAGCAAAAGTGAGCTTGCAGAAGAGGGTAGCAATCATGTCGAGTAAACGTATCTTGGTCGGAGGTTATATCGACCTAAATGCAGTGGACGGCTCTGCCTTTTTCATTGCAGGACTCACTTCGATGTTAGCCAGGTTTCCGAACTTGGAATTTGTGCTGGCGCCTGCAGTAGAAGTTGTGGATTGGACTGTGTTGTCCGAGGTGCTGCCGTATCCAAATGTCGAAATCCTAGATCCCAAGAGTGACTATGTGGTTAGAACGCCGAGTGGCAGCCGTCTTTCTCGGCAGGATTATGCACTCTCTGTCGCGGAAATAATTCGCGAAAGGTCCGTTGATCAGGCGATCGTGCGAGATTCTGACACTGGTAAGTTGTTGGCCGAAAATTTGGGAGACCAAGCAAGTA
This sequence comes from Corynebacterium incognita, assembly GCF_014217255.1. Classification (NCBI taxonomy): domain Bacteria; kingdom Bacillati; phylum Actinomycetota; class Actinomycetes; order Mycobacteriales; family Corynebacteriaceae; genus Corynebacterium; species Corynebacterium incognitum. The sequence continues at coordinate 573,972 of NZ_CP059404.1, read as the reverse complement.
AACTTTTTGTCTATGTAACCGGGATATCTGCTCTAAATGGAGGGATTTCAAAGCATTTGCAAGAGTGCCTTCAGAGCCTTATAGACAGTCCATCCGGACTCTTGTTCCAGACCCCACATATGGTCGAGGTCCTTTCTCAAAACGGTGTGCAAGTCTGTGACGAGAAATACCATATCCTTCCGCCTCATGTTCCCCCTATCGGCGAACTTGAGAAGTCCACGCATACGCGAAGCACTGGTTGCAACTTAATCTATAGTGGAAAATTCTTTCCAGATTGGAACGTGGACAAGATCCTGGCGGGCTTTAAATCAGTCAGTCAAGACTTGCCACGCAACGCCCTGTCGCTCGACGTGGTAGGCAAGCATTTTCGAGATGACACTTCTAAACCCAATTACGTAGCAAACACAAAATATCTTCTTTCAAATACCGATCAAGTCACCTGGTACGGTGGCATGTCTCGTGCAAAGACAAGGCATCTAATCTCCAAATCTGATATCGGAATAAGCTGGAGAAGAAACCATCTAGATTCCAGCACTGAACTCTCGACAAAGGTTTTGGAATATGGCTCGTTAGGCAAGCCAGTAGTGCTGAACCGTACTGCGTCACACGAAGCGCTCCTCGGAAAAGACTATCCCTTTTTCTGCAACTCCATGGCTGAATACAAGCGAATTTTATCTAGGCTTCCAGACCTGGCGGAAGAAATTTTAGAAGCGGGCGACCGTTGCTTCGAAGTCGCGCAAGAATACACATATGACCGCGTTGCCGAGGGGCTACTTCTCTTCATGAATCGGTTTGAGAACGGCAATGCCGGGGACGGCGCTTTATTCGTGGCTGATGGCAGTCTCTCCGCTCAACTTGCGGTTATTGGTAAGCCCGAGAATAGCCAGCTGCAAATTGACGGTGCAGTCGCAAGGTTGTCGGTTAGGGGGGAACTCGGTCGTACTAGTTACTCTGCTCTAGAGCTCGACCGTGAAGCACTAGGCTGGAAGCAATTAACAAGCCGACTTGAACATTCACTGTTAGAAGTCACCTCGGCCGGCCAGCCTATGGTGCTTGGCCACTCGGAGACGTCTCTTTCTCAGATTAGAACTGAGAATGAACTTCTAAAACGACAATTAGCAGCCGAGAAAGCCAAACTTGACAAGGTACGTGGGGTTTTAAAGCGTCTCGATTCCGCTCCAGGTGGCTCTGTAGCGGTAAAACTCATAAAGCGACTGCAAAAGCAGGTTCTGAAGTGATAGTTCCTATGGTGATTCGTTAGCGGAAGCACGGAAGGAGCACTTCGAAAAGACGTGTTAAATTGAGTAATAGGTTCATGCGGATGATTCGCATGGCTTTTGGGGATTCCTTTCTAGGAAACGTTTGAACAAAGAGGGCGCAATGAAAAATTTGGCAGCAGGAAAAATTCAAGCAGGGATAATCTTAATTGCTGCGTTGATCGTTGTTTATGGAGTTTTTGCTTTTCCGGGATTCACTGGGCGCATGGCTCTGGCACTAGGAACCGTACTATTCAGTTTTGCGTTTAGTATTCAACTGCTTTGGTCTCGTAAAATGGAAGGGCTACGGCGGAAAGAGCAGCGTGAAAACACGAAAGCGTTGAAGCCACTGGCCAAGCTTGCGTCATTGCAGAAGAAAGTAGCTCTTCTTAAAGACACATCCGAAAGTTCGTTTTCGGATTTGAACCAAAAGATTCAAGAGCTCGAGTCTGGCATTAATTATCCCGGCAGTGCAGGGGTGCCCGGGTCTTCAAACGACTATCTATTTCCGTTCACGGTGTCAGCTCATGGCGCCACTTCGAGGAATAGCCATATGCCTGGGCGTAACGCAGCCGGACAAGATGACCATCCCAAAACGCCTTTAATTCTGCGTGGGTTATTGGAAAGCGGAGAAAAGAAAATTGTGGTTTCCGGAGTTTTTGACGAGAAAGTTCGCGGGGCTCTTGCAGATAAAGCAGAAATACGAGGCTTTAGTCTAGCGGAGGCTCCTGGAGCTTTGGGTATTCCTGCACTTTACCTTGTTATTCAGGAATCTGAGCTCGAAAAGGGAGCTTGGGCTGGAATCTTGGATGCGCAAGGAACAAGCCGGTTTAGGAAGCTAGTTTCTGCCATGAGAACAAGTGCGAATGAAGGAACAGTGGTTGTAGTTATCGCAGATGGTGTCCCCAGCCATATGACGGGAAGCTTGCGCAATGCCGCAACACTGCTACTGTCACCCCAGGGTACTCGAGAAATTGTAAGCATTCCAGACACCGGAATAATTGCGTCAATCGCGCAGCTAATTGGAGAAAAGGACGCCTCAAATGAATAAGGCATTGGTTTATGGCGATATTAGCCCTAACGTCATCGATGGCTCGTCAGTCTGGTTGATGTCGATTACTGAAATAATGGCTGGTATTTTCGATGAAGTTCATTTGCAGCTTAAGATGGTTCCCCAAACAGACAAGCTTTTGGATGCGGTAATTCATATCGATAACGTTATTATCCATTATCCACCGAGCCATCTCCCCGAGCTAGAAGTCGAAAGCGTCGTGGGGGTACTGGAAAACATCGTTGAACAAGAACAACCTAGTGTTCTTATAGCGAGAGGACTTTCGTTGTGCAATGAGCTTTCGCGTTCTCCTCGGTTGGCTCCCGTTCTCTGGTCGTATATCACGGATTTGCCGTTCCCTCTGGAATCCACTTCAGAAAACAATCTTGGTCGTTTGAACCGGGTGGCGCTCCGTTCTCGCAAGTTGTTTGTACAAACTGAGGCTGCAAGAAGCTATCTGGAAGCGCTCACTCCCGCTGCGGCTGGGAAGACGCATCTGATGTATCCGATGATTCCTAGCTATGAAAAAAACGGGGGGTCGGAAACTTTAGATGGTCCGTTGAAGATTGTCTATTCCGGCAAGATGGCTAAAGACTGGAAGACTCTCGAAATGTTGGCAATCCCACGTCATCTGCGGGAATTAGGAATTGACGCCGAACTATATGTGATCGGAGACAAGATAAATAAGGATCGAAACAATCCGCAATGGGCAAATGAAATGAAGCGTGCGATTGTAACCGCGCACGAAGACCCTTCCAGTGGTGTTACTTGGCTTGGCAGTATGCCAAGGAAACAGGTCTTAGAACAAATTTCATCGATGGATATAGGCCTCGGCTGGCGAACAGAGAAGCTAGATTACAGTTTGGAGATTTCTACAAAGTTTTTGGAATATTCTTCACTTGGGATCCCGACGCTTCTCAATAGAACCCTGGACATGGAAAGAATGCTGGGGGTGGACTACCCATTCTTTACTCAAGCTTCGGCGACTTCCAAACAGGCTGCACAGCAAATTGCTGCCAGCATTGGCCAGCTGGGTCGCCGTAATGGAAAGCTCCAAGAAGCGGTGAAAGACTATTCAATGTCTGCTGCTCGAGAACGCTTGCACGGCTATTTCTTATCGGCGGGAGCTATCGGAGATAACCAAGGGGCAGTCACTGAGCCGTTGAAGATGGCAATCGTCTCACATGACTTTAAATTTATGGGCGAATTGGTTGACTCACTTTCAACAGATCCAAACTTTATTCTACGCCAAGACGCGTGGGACACCTTAAGAGACCACGACGAAAAGCATAGTCTGGAAGTTTGTGGGTGGGCTGACGTAGTTTTTTGTGAGTTCGCCGGGCCCTTCTTGAACTGGTACGCACAGAACAAGCGACCAGGCCAAAAGCTAATTACGCGAATGCACGGCTTCGAAGTTCGTGGACCAGCACCCTGGCTCCTCAACCTTGACTTTGAACAAGTGGACGAGGTTATATTTGTATCGGAGCATTATCGTCGGCTGGCAGTCGAAAAATTGGGCATCTCGAGGGAACGCACCCGTATTATCTCTAACACGATCGATACCGTTGATTTTGACCGTCCTAAGATGGAAAACGCTCAATTCAACCTCGGTTTGGTCGGTTTTGTTCCGTTTCTTAAGCGGCCAGACCGCGCGATCAAACTATTGTCGAAACTAATTGAAGTAGACCCCCGTTATAACCTAAGAATTCGGGGTCGTGCACCCTGGGAATATCCCTATGTTTGGAAGGACAACGTTCAACGGTCAAGTTATCTTGAGCTATTCCAAACAGTGGCTCAAAATAGTGAGCTGAAAAGTCGCATTGTTTTTGAGGATTTTGGTTCGGATATCAGCTCGTGGTTTAGATCTATCGGCGTTGTGCTTTCCCCAAGCGAGAACGAGAGTTTTCATCTAGCTCCGGCTGAGGGGATGGCGTCGCGAGCGGTGCCTGTTGTATGGGACCGTGATGGCGCTCGAGACATTTTTGGGCATTACGTGGTCGATGGAACAGACGATGCGGTCGATAGGGTTTTGAACCTGCGAGACCATGAGACGTTCTGCCGTGAAGGCCGAATCGCACGTGACTATGCCCTTCAATGGGGCGTTGACGAACTGATGGACAAATGGAGAGGCCTATTTAGAGAATCTCATTAGATGGACAATTGAACGGTCTATTTTGTATTCCGTTCAGGTGAATCCCGACACTACTTTGAAGTGTTGGCGTACACTAACGGTAAACATGCAGTTGACGGCTCCTTCATCAACTAATTTGTGAGCCAAATAATGTGAACATTAGGCGCACACCGTGGGTGCCAAAAGTTCTTGGCAAGTTTATCTTGCGGAAAGTTGAAAAATGACTATCTTTTTGTTGGCTGTGCCTAAACCAGATCTTCGTGGCCGTAACACTGAGTCAGATCTGCGGAGTCTATCTGGCGACGTATTGCGATCAGCCTTTGCTGCGTATGCCCGAATTGTGGGCAATCATTACTGTGCTGAACCTAAGCTTAATCATCCTGGTTCGCTTGGGCGTGCATCCGTGCTCGTTTGGAAGCGGGAAAGGGAGACTAATTCAGTCCAAATAAAGAAGGACTGGTGGGCATTGTCTGCGGGACAGGACGTTGCCATGGAGCTTATCGATAGCGTCTCAAGGATTGCCGGTACTTTGCAGTATGCTGAGCCGGTCTGGGGTAGCTATGTCGCGGCATTCGGCGAGCGACATCGGGACCGCGTGACGCTATGGGGCACCGTGCCTGCCATGGAGACGGCTCACTTTGGAGAGAATCAGGATTACGTCTTTGTTTCGAATCGGCCTATGCTCGCTGCTCTCGCAATCGCAAATGGCGACGTAAGTAAAGTCGCTTTGAGTGAGGACTATCTTGACCAATATCTAATGTTGGGGTTTTCAATCGACAAGGCTAGCCCTTTCTCAGGCGTGAGTACGCTCTTGCCCGATGAAGCTGTTTCGATCCGTGCAGGAGAAATAGTCATCGAACAAGCCCCTCGGGGCTTGAATCCACATCTGCCTAAGTTTCATACCGAAGAAGAGGCGTCCGAGCGACTCGCCGCTGCACTGAAATCGGCAACGCAGCGTTGCTTTCGTCAACTGAATGGAGCGCCGATTCAGCTACGTATGAGTGGCGGTAAAGATAGTCGCTTGCTTCTTGGACTTACTAGGGACGCTGAAAACGCGGTGAAGGCGGTGAATTTCGGCCGTCCTGGTGATCAAGAGGTAACTGTTGCAAATGATCTTTGTAGGTCTGCTGGAGTCCCTCTGTTTGTTACCGCTCCAAAGCCGATGTTGGGAACGAGCACCACGGACAAAGTGAGCCTAACTCTTCGTCTTTCTGACGGCATACCTGCTTCTGAGCCCCATACATCTATTTATGAGGGGGCTAGCCCTTTGAACAGCCATGAAGGCATCATGTTGGGGCAGTGGCCGTTGATGAAAGGAGGGCAGGCAAAGAAGATGAACTATACGGCAGGAGGAATTAAACGCGCATTATATGGCCAAGCTAGCTGGATGGCCAGTGAAGATTTGCTGACGAAGTACCGCTATTTTATCGATCATTGGACTGAGAACACCCCGGTTTCGATGGACCTCGATTATCTTTATATGTTTGCCCGGCAGTTTAGATCGGGACGCTGGCTCCAAGCACATATTAATCTTTTCGAGCGCGACGCAATCATTAGCTACCCGATTGCAGACAGCGAAGTTGCCACTCTGTCGGATAGTCTAACCATGGCTGAGAAGATCTCGCAGCGCGTTCTTTTCTTAGCCCTCGATAGAATCTGGCCAACCGCCAACCGGATTCCACTTTCGAATAATGGAAAATGGCGGTTCGAAGCAGGTGGCGTAAACTCCGAAATTGGCTCGGACACTTATCACCAACGTCATGCCGAAATTTGCGATCTAGTCGAGCATGACGGGCTCACGATTGATCCAAATCTTAAGTACGTCAAGCCAGTCGAATACACACAGAGGATGGCGAAGGAACTTGCGGCGGAGATCACAGTCGATCCGGGCTATCCCTTTATAAGGGAGAAATTGAGCCCTGAATTTAGGGAGGTGGTCTCCAAAGCAGCAGAAGGCGAATTTGTGATTCCAAGGGGGTCTTCTCAGCGGCAGATCGTAAAATACATTTGGAGAACGTACGTGTCTCTGACTTGGTGGAACAAATCATGGATGGGACTGAGGTCAGACTTGGGGGAATAGAGGCGCTTTCGCCAAAAGTTTTGTTTTCGTAGATTGGATAGGAGATTGGATCAATGATTCGCGCGCGGGATTTGAGTTCCTGGAACCAGATTGTCCGCTTTGCTTCGCTAGAAGAGTTTCATGAAGATATGGCGAAGGATCGGGTTGTTTTCCCAATCGGGGAATTTGTTCTGACCATTGCTTATGGAAACAGCAACCTCGATTTCCTAATCCATAATCGGGCAAGTCCGAATACTCTCGTCGTCTTCCATTCTTCGTTGTCACAGCGTGCTAAGACGACTCCGCAGCTGCCAGGAGTTGGGCTTGCCTCTGACACCGGCACAAATCTAGTTTCTATTGCTGATCCAACCATTGAGCTTGGTGACATTGACCTTGCATGGTTTATTGGAAACTCAGAGATTGGTAGCTTGCCGCCTGTTGTTGCGGGGATCTTGAACAAGATCGTTTTACAACTAGCGTCGGTACGTACCGTCTTTTTTGGCGCATCAGGTGGTGCGTACGCTGCATTGCTACATGCATTCGAATTCGTACCTGATGTTGTTCTGGCTGTGAACCCTAGGCTTGATCTAGGTGCACGCCCTTATCCCGCTTTTGGCCAATACCTTGAGGTAGCTTTCCAAGCTAAAACTAACCTTCAGCGAATCCGAGTACGGGATAAATTCGTGAAAGTTTCGATGGAAGACCTTGTAGCTCAATCCGGCCTTCCATTTGCGCTATTCATTTACCAAAATATTCAAGATCGGCAGTATCTCAGATTCCAAACCAAGCCCTTTCTTGAAGGGCTACCCGATAGGGCGAACGTCCAGATCCGTTTCGAAAGAGACGGGGCAGGGCACCGGCCGATACCGCCGGAAAAGCTGAGACACATTGTGCGTCAGCTGTGCGACATATCTAGCGTTGCTCAGGCACCGGTAGCAGATAACTTTGTGTGTCATAAAAAGGCTCTCTGCCAAATTGCATCCGGCCTGAATGCAAGAAATGATTTTAGCAGCGAGTAGGCCTATTCTTGATTGGAAATGCTACGCAGCGCAAAGCAAAAAATTGAAATCAGAATGTAGAGGAACGATGAAAAAAGAATTTGTTCAGGACCTACTTGATCACGTGTGGCAATTGCAGAAAAACACGTGGGGCGAAGGCTATACATCTGGCATCCACAATAACTGGATTCGCGCAGCACGTAATTGTGGACAGAAAATTGAAATCGAAAGAAAGAACGGCCACCCATACATCCATTTCTTTCGGCCGGATGGCAGTTTTAGGGGAACGCTGGACCCCTGGGTGCTTCCGACAACGACGCGTAGTAGCTCTCAAGCTTGTGCGTCCAAAGTAAAAACTCGTTATTTCTTGGAGCGCGCCAATGTGCCGACGCCAGAGACTCAGGACTACAGGGAAGGCGAAGCACAGAAGGCATACGAGGATTTCTTTCAGTCGGCTACGAGCAGGCAAGCTGTGGTGAAAGCCCATAATTTATCTCAAGGAATTGGCGTCTATCTCAACGTCACGCCGTCAAACTTTGTTGAAACCTTTGACTCATGTATTGAACTGCAAAAGGAGCGCAAGCGTTCCCCGAAAGTTTTGGTTCAAGAGATGCTGGACGGTTTCGAGCTCCGATGCACTGTCGTCGAAGGAGAACTTGTAGACGTTATCGCTCGCATTCCAGCGTATGTTATCGGAACAGGTCGACATTCGATTGAAGAGTTGGCGGCGCTTAAGAACGAAAGCCGTCTCGCAGATCGTTTCTTGGCGCGTCGGAAATTGAATCTTGAAGAGTACAACACAAAAGCGAAAATGCTGGCTGAGGGGATTTCACCCACGTTTGCGCCTGAGGAAGGGGAGCTCATTATCCTTTCTTCTATTTCAAACATCGCCTACGGTGGCGAAACAGCGATTGTGACTGATTTGGTGTCAGATTCGATTAGATCCATTGCTGAACGCGCAGTGGCGGCTATTCCTGGGCTCACAACGGGAGGCGTTGATGTAATGGTCAACTCGCTCGACAGCGATTCCCCAAAGGTGATTGAGGTTAACTCTTTCCCTCACGCGTATATTTCCATATACCCCACTTATGGGAATCCTACCAATCCCTTGGATTTGTATCTACAAAGATGGTTCTTGGTTGATGATTTTGAACGAGGCGACCGGAACGAATTTACTCTCGAAGAAAAAGAGTTCCTCGAAAAATACTATGCCTTCATTAAGCAAAAGCTCGGACTTGTTGGAGGCTTGTTCGTCAAGTAGCCAGACCGGTGTTTGGATTACTCCGTCGCAGCCTTTGTCTATCGAGTAGAGTCTTAGACGTGAATTCGAATACAAATCTCGCACGGAACTACAATCCCGCCTGGGTTTTCGCGATGGCGCTCGGTGCCGCCATTGGCTGGGGCGCCTTTATTTTGCCTTTTGATTGGATGATGAGTGGTGGACTCGCGGGCACATTGATTGGCTTTATCATCGGCGGGCTACTGATTGGCGTAATTGCGCTGAGTTACGGCGGGGCGATTCGCTTCTTGCCGGTTACGGGAGGTGGCGTCGCGTTCGCGCTGTCCGCATTAGGGCGCCATCATGCATTTGTGGCTGGCTGGGCTTTAGCGCTGGCTTATGCCTGTATCGTTGCGTTAAACGCTTCAGCTGTAACATTGGTTTTTCGGGTTATCCTGCCGAATTGGGTGATGCGGTTCCCCTTATATGAGGTGGCGGGGTGGAAAATCTATCTTCCCGAGGTTCTGATTGCGAGCGCTTTCATTATTTTGTTTGCGTGGATGAATTCGCAAGGTGCTGAGATTTCGGGTCGCTTTCAGTTTATTGCGGTTTTGCTGCTGATTGGCAGCGTGGCAGTAATCACTGTATCGATGATCGTCTACTATCTTGTCGAGCAGCCAACGCTCGCTCCCGGTTTCCCAGAAGACCGGTCGAAGTTGGCAGCAGTTAGTACCATCATTGCATTTGCGCCGTGGGCATACGTCGGATTTGATTCCATTCCGCAACTCGCCGGCGAGTTTAATTTCTCTGCGAAGAAGGCAATGAATTTGATCCTCTGGGGCGTTGGGGCAGCGACTCTGGTCTACATGGCGATGATGCTGTCGACCTCGATTGCGGTGGGGACTGATCATTCGCAGCTTAGCGAGGCCGCTTGGCCTCCGGCCGTAGCTATTCAGGAAGTTATGGGCCTTCCGGGGCTAGTTCTGATGGTCGTGGCAGTGAGTGTAGGAGTTCTCACCGGGCTCAATGGTTTTTTCACTGCTACTAGTCGTGTTCTTTTGACTCTAGGGCGCTCCGGGCTATTGCCAAAATGGTTTGCAGTTCTCGATCAGGAGAGGAAGACTCCGTCCAAGGCAATTTACTTTGTCGCGCTCGTTTGTCTAATTACTCCTTGGTTCGGGCGAGCAGCATTGGCTTGGATTGTCGATATGTCTAGTCTCGGAGTGACTGTGGCTTATTTCTATACCTGCTATTTTGTCTTCCACGTCGCTCGAACAGGAAAAATAGTAGACGCCGAAATAGATGTCCCGCATTCTCTACTTCAGAGGGGGGTAAGCCTTGTAGGATGCTTGTTATCGGTGTGCTTCGTAGCACTACTCCTCGTGCCGGGATCACCGGGGGCTCTCGGCAAGGAATCCCTCATTGCTCTTGGGATTTGGACACTTATTGGATTGTTGTGCTACTTAGTCCGGTATCCCAAAATTTCAAGGTTGGACGATGCGGAGCTGGCACAACGAATGTTCGGTGGAGCATCCGTAGTAAAGTCTGACCGTCTAAAAATGAGTAGCAATTCGAACTCATCGCTCTAAGCATCCTTCGAGCCCTCCTGAGAATGTAAGCGCTTGTTTTGAGAATCTCGTGTCGGCATAGGTCTAAAGATTTGGTCGGGAATTGGCTACGGTTTGTTCGATGTGGGAAGGAAAGAATGCCGAATGTGTGGTTACTATTTAACCTTCTCCGTTTCCAAAGCTGAGAGTGCAAGTTCGCTCCTCGTCGCCGACTCGAATCTCAAGCTGCACTGACAGAAAATAGTACTCTGCTAGTGCAGCTTTAGCCGATCTATAAGTCGAGCCAACTAATCGAACTAGGATTTGAAGTGCCCCGGGTTTTGTTCCTAGACATTTGCCTTGTGTTTTACTATGTCGTGACTTGGGTGGCTTTCCCAGAATTCGGTTTCCACCTCAGCCGGCGTATAGTAGCCGAGGATCTGGTGCAGTCGTGATTCGTTCCACCAAGTCACCCACTCGAACGTGGCTATTTCCACGTCGACCACCTCGTTCCATGCGCGGGTGTGGATGATTTCGTTCTTGTAGGAGCCGTTGACGTTCTCAGCCAGAGCATTGTCATAGGAGTCACCAACGGTGTCGGCAGACGAAGTGATCCCGTGCTCGGCAAGGCGCTCATTGTAGACAATGCTCAAATACTGGGAACCGTGGTCGGAATGGTGAATCAAGCCCGTTGTTTCCTTCGCACGCGTAATGGCCTGGCTTAGTGCCTGCAACGGCAACGCCTCGGTCCGCCTCGAATTCGACAGCGCCCATCCAACGATCTTCCTCGAGAACACGTCGGTAACAAAAGCGGTGTACACGAACCCTTTCCTTGTGCGCACGTAGGTAATGTTGGCCACCCACAACCGGTTAGGACTAGGGGCTTTGAACTCGCGGCCCACCAAGTCTGGGCGTGTATCCGGGCCTGCGGACTTGACCGCCGCGGAAACCGTGGAGCGCCACAGGGATAGCACTGGCGCATGGTCGGAATGGGTAGTTTACGGCGGCGGCGCACGTGATGAAGATGAACCAGCAACTAGCTTTGACACACTGGGTCTTACGTCTCACGGCATGGAGGGTGAGCATGTAGGTACGCGTTCACTCTTGCAGTCTTTGAGCGGTGAGGAATCACCTGTGTGGAGCTGGTGGGCACCGACCCCTGACGAGCCTCTAGAGATTCCCACTCACGATGGCGGTGGGCAAACCTGCCACCCGTCTGTTCTTTACTTCCCCAACACTTGGGGTGGGTGGAAGTACTGGATGGCGCACACCCCGTATCCTAATTTTAATGAAAATCATGAAGATCCCAACATTGCCGTTTCCGATGATGGGATTAGTTGGCAGGTGCCTAACGGTGTCACGAATCCGCTTGATGATGGCCAGGGGCGACCTAATTATCACAATTCGGATACGCACCTTGCCATGTGGGGCGACACGATGGTGTTAACCTGGCGCACGGTTGATCGCCCTAATGGTGGGCAAAATATTATTTATGCCCGAACCTCGAAGAATGGCGTGTCATGGACTCCAAAGGTTGAGGTGCTGAAAGTCCCGCTGGGCACTAATGAATCTACGTTCGTTTCGCAGTCTCTGGTGAAAATGCCTACAGGCTGGCGTCTCTACGGTATCCGCTCGAATTACGCCCCTAACCGGCTGGGCTACTATGAGACAAGCGTAGAGAGCCTGCCTAAAACATCCGATTGGGGTTCCGCGAAAGACTGCGACCTTGGCACAGTCCCAACCGGACGTGAACCGTGGCACTCGGAAGTACAACGCCTAGCAGCAGATGACTGGCTAGCTATCATTAGTCACGGCAAGCGCGGCAGTACAGGTGTAGATGGAGATGTTTACCTAGCCCGATCTACGGATGGCGTGACCTGGGACGTATCACCCATGCCGCTCACGCCACGTAATAACGGAGTGATTAATTCGCTCTATAAGACAGGGTTTGTGGTTTCTGGCACGGGCACGAATCGCGTGATTGACCTGTGGGTGTCGGGTTATAGGTCTACGTCACGTACATGGGCGGTTTACCGCACTCGTGCTGAGTTCCGTGGCGGGTCAAGTTCACGTGGCTTGGCGTTGATTGCTGAGATGGACGTAAAGATTGCGGAAATGAATGAGATTCGTTCGTCGATCAATGACGTGCTTGCAGAGGTTCAGGCCGCGAAGTTGACGGCGTTTAACGGCGCGCTCACGACGGATGCGACCGGCGCGGCGTTCGCCTCGGGCACGATCTACATGGATGTTAACACCGGCAATGTTTACAGGAAGGACTAAACATTATGCTGAAACAATTTGTCGATAAGACGACACACGCACACACCATTTCAGACAAGGCGGTGGGCTAAATGGCTAGGATTGCTCAACTCGCCAAACCAACTATCGGCGTGATTCAGGAGATTAGTGGAAGTGGAAGCCTCTAGAGTCAAGCTTGGGAGCTTCTTGGCTATTGCTCTCACTAAAGGATCGGCGGCCTCGTAACCGAGTAGGAACACCTGCTTGGCAGATCCGTATCCATCATTTTCACTCTCACAACATTACTGTAAAACGAGAGTTAACTTGGGCGATTAAAACCTGCTAGCCGTATCGCTGTCTGCTGGTCGGAATCAGTAGATAAAGACTTGATTATTTCACGAAGCTTTGCTGAAGGTATTGGTCGATGTCCGAATCCATCATCTTCCATCCTGACAAATAGCCGCTCATCATTTCCAAGACGTTTCAAGAATGGCTGGGTCTGGTTCTGAACGTAGATCCTATCCCGCGAATTTTGATACAGGCACAAGTCAAACGGCAGACCACTATCGGCAAAAGCTCCCGGAGCCGTACCACGGCGTAATCCTTGCGAACCCGGACCCTACTCAGGTTGGTATGGGCTTGATGTGCTTCGTCGACGTATTGCTTCCAGCCCGCAGATGGCCTAGCGCCTAGGTCGAGTCGAGGATTGATAGCGAGGACGATTGAGCCGGGGAAATACTGGCCGTACAAAACGGCTGCGTACCCGCCACCAGACGGGCCGACAAGGACAGTTCGTGAAGAGCCAAGCCTTCTAATCGCAGCCTGGATAAGGGGAGCCAGAACGGGCGGCAGTGGCCCTGTTTCTCTGTTTCCCAGATACCACCCGAGTTCCAGATCCTTTTCAGTCAAGGTGGGATCTGATACCGCAATCAAGTTGCAGCCAGTATCACTTGCTAGGCCAGCCCCTTGCAGCTGTGGAAGCGTCTTGGCCCGAATGCTGAGGGATGCGTGAAATACGACGAGAGTGGTGTCTGCGCCTCGGTCGTGAACGAGGAGATCTATATCGATACCTCGATGATTCACGGTATGAACAACCGGCTGTGTCGGATTCAGGAATTCATCTACAGAATCGTAGTGAACCCGTGTTTTCCATCGTGAATAATCTTTTGGCCGGAGCATAGTAAAAGACTCTAGCAGAGAGCTGAAAGGCCAGTGTGCATTCCCTTTGGCCTCAATAGCCGAAGGGACTTTTCATGGCGTATCTGCCCGCTGGCTCCCTTTTAGCGGCTTGTGGCTATACCTATGGCTATACTAGTGGCTCCAATCGTTGTGATTGGAACTCCATTATTCGTGTTTATCCTGCTTGTTGGTGGAGCCGGCGACGGGAATCGAACCCGCACTCTCAGCTTGGGAAGCTTGAAAAGGTTCGGCTGGCGGCTATAAAGGCGACGTCGCCCGTGAATAAACGCTAAAGGCCCAGTTGGGGATAACCTCGTGGTAGTCGCGGGTGAGGGTGTCGTTGCCGTGGATCCAGCCCTCGGTGACGCGGCCGGCGGCGGCCAGGTTGGAGTCGGGGGCCAGGCGGGCATTGCGCAGCGTCTTGAGCGGTGGGGTGGCCGCGGGCGGGATGATGGCGTCCACGGTGAAGTCGGAGTCGTGCTCGACGGTGGTGTCGGTGGTGACGATCCCGGCGTCGAAAAGCTGGATGAGGATGCGCGCGTTAACAATGGGCAGGCCGTAGATCACGCGGTCGAGGGTGGACATGTAGTCGCCGAAGTCCGCGTAGTCCTCCGTGAATGACAGCTTGTTCACCAGCGCGGGGTAGATGGCGCGGAAGGACTCCGCAATCGCCATGCCGGCGGTGGCGGGGTCGCCGCTTCTCGGGTCGATGGCACCGGTGGCCACGGCGAAATCGCGGCGGAAATCCTCCGCGGCATCGCCGGTGGAATCGGTGCCGTCCACCACCGCGTCCAAGGCTGCCCGCGACAGCCTCGGTGCGAGGTTGAATTCCACGGCGTCGGCAGGCTTGACCGCTAAGAACCGGCCGCTGCGCGAATAAGGATGAATGGCCGCGGGCTCCTGGCCGGACGGGGAATACGCGCTGACGTCCCGGAGGCCCGAGTGCCGCGAGGTGCTGCCGCGGCCTACGGTCAGATCCAGCACGGCGTCCATGAGCGTCAACGAGAGTCCGCGAACCGGGACGCTAGAGCCGGCGCACCGACGTCGTCGGCATCTTCCCGAACCGGGCCGCCGTCGTTCGTCTCGTCGGTGCCGTACTAGCCGAGCAACATGACGACTGGATTCAACAAAAACGCTATATGTCGTTAGCCTGCCTGGAACACACACGGGCTCTCATAGCAGCCAACACCGTCAACGCTCACACACCCGAAACCGTCGAGGAAGCAGCCTAATGAACCGCAAACAAGCCCGCGCCGGCCCCTAACAAAATGCCTCGCACAGTCCCCGATTCAGGAAGGGCAGATACACCACTCCACCGGACTTGACCCTGCTGTACGCGGACATCGCGGTGGTGGCCACGCTGACGATTGCCGACGCCTGGGAGCGCCGCGGCAAGAAGGCCGCGCAGGCAGACATCGCGGCGCTGGCCGGCAACCTGCTGTTGAATGCGGGTTGGAGTGGCGTGTTCTTCCGCTCCGGCAGGCGTGGCCTGGCGACGGCCTGGGCCGGGGTGCTCGCCGCCAGCTCCGCCGACCTCGTGCGCCGCGCTCGCCGCGAGTCACCCACCCGCGGCCTGGCGCTCGCGCCGTACGCGGCGTGGACCGGCTTCGCCACCGTGCTCACGGGCGGCATCGCGCGGCTTAACCG
Organism: Corynebacterium incognita; assembly: GCF_014217255.1. Taxonomy (NCBI): domain Bacteria; kingdom Bacillati; phylum Actinomycetota; class Actinomycetes; order Mycobacteriales; family Corynebacteriaceae; genus Corynebacterium; species Corynebacterium incognitum. Next base: position 558,647 of record NZ_CP059404.1, on the reverse strand, counting down.
CGAGCGGAAGTAAGCCGCAGATCGCTACTAGCTAAGCCCGCTTCTCTTACTAATCCCTCATTCGCCATCCTGGGTGAGGGAATTCCCGGTTTTCTAATGAGAGTGATAACATTCGAAATAATGGAAACTGTTTTAATTTGATTGGGAGTGATGGTTTTGACGGGCGTTGCCCACGGTGGATCCGCGAAGCCCCTCAATTGAGGTAAAACAATGTATAAGGAAATGCCTGATTCGTGGGTGAACGGGTTAGCCGGTAAAGATGCTTCCGCTCAGGATTTTTCTGGTTATGACTTAACAGAAATCAACTTGCAAGGGAGCATCTGTAGAGGGTGCTCGTTCCGGGACTCTATGATTGCTTGGGCCAATCTTAGCTTCGCGGATTTTACTGACGCAGATTTCACGGACGCGATGATTAGTGAGACTGATCTGCGTAATTCTTGTTTCGAGAATGCCATCATGACAAACGCCTGGTTGATACCAGTCTTGGCGGTGCCCGAACAGTTTACAAAATCGATAGGTTTTCCGTCATGCAACGCTAATTTGTATGACCCTCGAACTGAACCTAAGAAAAGTGAAGACGATTGACCACGAACCAGCGGCGTCTATCGGGCTCAGCCTAATGCCGCGTCAAGCCAGTCGGTGATTATCGCTTCGGCGTGTGTGAACGGGATGCGTTCCTGTTCGATCCGCAGACCGCCCTCGGTGAAGAGGAGATTGGCGGCACGCCGTTCGTCGTCGGTGAGGTGGTTGAGGCCGAGTGGGGATCGTGACTGGGGATCGGATACGGCGAGGTGTGTGAATTCCTTGACAGTGGCCGCGTCCATGAGAAGGGATGAAAGGTCGGCGTTGGGCAGGTGTGAGCGAAGCGAGTTGAGGATGGCGAAGCCGTCGGCGTCGAGATCGCCCCAGTAGCCCACGTGAGCGTTATGTAGCCAGGGGAGTTCGTGGAGGTGCTGGGCGGCGTAGCCGGAGCCGAATACCGCGATGATGGGTGACGTGGTGTCGGTGGGATAGTTGGGGAGCGCGAGGAAGGTCTGCTTGTTCTCAACGATGAGAACGGTTGGACGTTGGCCGGCTGGGACGAGGCGCGCGGCGTCGGCGAAAGGGACCTCGAGGTCCGGGAATTGGTGGCTGCCGTTGAGGAAGCGGACGCGCAGGCGGGGATCTGTGGTGCGGAGTCCGAGACCGTCGACGCCGAGTGGGGCGAGTAGTTCTTTGAGAAGCTTGCGGTGGTTGCCGATCCATTTGCCGTCCACGTTGAGCACCGGCACGGCGCGCTCCCACATACCAGAGTTGGGGTTTTCGTGGAGCCAGTGAAGGCAAGCGATGAGCTGCGTGACGTCGGCGTCGTGGAGGTTAGCCCACTGGCGGTGGAGCTTGTACACCGAGGTGGCGAAGTCGGCGTTGTCGGGGAAGGCGTCGATGATTGTAGCGGCGGTGGTGCGCAGGCGGGAGAATTCTGTTCCGAGGCCGGCGACGGCCGCGATGCGCTGGGCGCCATTCAGCGTGACGCGCACCGGGACGGCGTTGGTACCTAATCCCTGGTGAGTCCAGCGACGGGTTTCGAAGGTGACTTCTACTGCCTGGGGCCAGCGTTTCCAGTCGGTGATGAACCTCTTGGTGGCGGCGGTGTCCTTTCCCGCTGCTTGTGCGGTAGGTGGGTGGAGGGGCCAGTTCAGGTTGAGCTCGTCCGGGGTGGCGAGGGCCGTGGCGTAGTTTTTGCGTAGGAGAGACTGCGCGTGGGCGCGGAGGTCACTGGGCGTCCGCATGCTGGTCCTCCTTGTCGTCGGTGGTGGAGGTGCCCGCGGCGTCGATAAGCGCGAAGCCCGAGCGTGCGGAAGGCTTGCCGTCGATGACCGTCTCCTCGTAGTTGACGACGATGGTGCCGTCCACATACGGCGAGAGGGTACGGATGAGCTTGAACGGGGTGGCCAGGACCATGTGGAAGCCGAAGGAGGTGAATACATCCATGGCGGTGCGGGTGAACTCGGGGTCGGCGCGGTCGAAGGCCTCGTCCAGGATGACGGTGCCGTAGGTGGGTAACTCGGCGTCGATGTCGGCGAGGCGGTAGCGCAGCGCGGCCGCCAGGCAGAAGAACACGAGCTTCTGGGCCTGCCCGCCGGAAAGGGCGGCGGAGTCTTGGTAGGTGTTAACGGTGCCGCCGTCCGAGTTGAGCTCGCGGCCGATGAAGCTCACGTGGCGCCGGGTGTCCAGCACGACGTTGCGCCAGCGGCCGTCCTCAGGCGCGCTTGAGCCCAGGCGGGTGAGGATCTTGTCCAGCGCGTGGTAGCGGGCCACACCGGCCTCGTGGGCGTCCGCGGTGGCTTCTTCAAAGGCGCCGGAGGTGGCGGCGTCGAGGTCGCGCTGGAACTCGATGACTTGGGAGCCGCGGGCATCCTTAACGTCAATGCGGAGCGTGCGCCTGGGGTTGAACGGCGAACGGGACAGGGACTTGTTGATGTACTCCATGCGGGTTTCGATCTCCGACTTGGCGCGGCGTAAGAGCGTGGCCAGGTGGGAGAGGTTGTCCACGGTGGTGCCATTGAGCAGATCGAGGAACTGGGCCCGGAACTCGCCGAGGCGATCGGCGCGCAGGTACTCGAGTTTCCGGATGCCTTCACCGGCGTAGTCCGGCTCCGCCTTAAGGTCCGCGCCTTCTGATGGCCATTTCTGGAGATAGTTGGAGAGGAGGGAGGAGATGGAGCCGGCGGCGCGGGTGGCCGTGGTATCGGCTTCTTTTGCTTTCTTTTGCAGCATTTCCTGGACGGCGTCGCGACGATCGCCGATGTTGCTCAAGGTCAACCGTCGCGTGGTCTTCGTCAGCGCCTGGTGAACGGCGTCTTCTATCTCGGGTTCCAGGCCGCCTAGCGACGAGGGATCGATGTCCGCGCGTTGGGTGCGGAGATCGGTGAGTTTTCCTTCGAGCTGCGCGGCTTCCTTGAAAGCCTCGGAGTGCTCAGTGTGCGCGGCCTCGAGGGCTGCTTTAGCACGTTCGTGAGCGGCCAGAATCTCGGCGGTCTCTGGTGAGGAGTTGAGCTGCTGGAGCTCTTCCTCGAGTTCGGCCTTGCGCCGTTGGGCCGGGGTGGCGTCGATGTCCTGGAAGGACGTGGCGAGGATGACCTGGGCGCGTTCCCTTTCGGTGCGCAGGGCGTCGAGTTTGCGTTCGGTTTCTTCGAGGCGGCGTCGAGTAGCGTCGCACTGGCTCTTGGCGGCGGCACGTTCTTGCTGGAGCAGCTCGATCTTCGCTTGGTTGGTGGAGCCGACGCGGTAGAAACGAGTGCCTTGGCGGCTGGTGCGATCGTCCTTGATGAAGCGCGTGGAGCCGTCTTTGTCTCGTGGGTGGCGCTCCAAACCTTCTTGGGTGACGCCGCGGGTTTCGGGCGATAGCGCCTCCAGTTCTTTCAGGTCTGCGACACACACGTAATTGAACCGGCGGGAGATGAAATTCTGGATCCACCCGGACATCGGGTGCTCCTGGAACTCCAGCTTGTGGATGAGCAGCCGCGGGTCGCGGGACCGTACGGCGCTGGTGGTGGTTTCGGGAACGGCGCGGTACTCCAGCCTGGCCTTGACGTTGTGGGAGTTCACCCAGGCGTTGACCTTCTCCCGCGCGGCGGAGGGGACCAGCAGGGTGCCGGCGAAGTTATGGAGCAGCTTCTGGATGACCGGCTCCCAGTCGTTGTGGTCAGGGGAGACGTCCATGAGCTCGCCGGCGAAGGGGAGCTCGGATTCGGTGAAGTTGGTGTCGTGGCACAGGTGCTGGCGTAGCTCGAGAAGCTCGCGGTTGATATTGGAACGACGGCCGGACAGCGACGCCAGGTCAGCCTCGATGGTGGAGAGGTTCTGCGTTGCCTGTTCGCTCTCCACGGAGAGCTGGCGGCTCTCGTCGTTGAGTTTGGCTTTGTCGGTTTCGAAGTCATCCAGGCGGACTTGAGCCGAGGCCTGAAGCGCGGCGAAGCCTTCAGCCGATTGGCCGAAGTTGAGTTCCCAGCCGGTGGCGGCTTCGGCGATGCGTGCAAACACGTTTTGTCGATGCGTGATCTGTTGTTGTTCTCTTTCGATGCGCAGCTGGAGTATTTCGACGGCGTTGGATGTGCGCTCGTTGACTACGTCGGCGGCGCGGCGTTCCTCGCTTTGGCGGTGTTCGAGCTGCTCCGATAACTCGGCGAGACGTGCTTCGGCCTCGCTGAGGTTGGCGGTGTGCCGGCGAATCTCTTCGTCGAGGGCGTCGGCCCTCACGCGGCGGCAGACAGTGGGCAGCGCAGTGAGCATGGCGTCGGCCTTCTCGCGGGCGGCGAGGGCTTCCTTGCGACGGTCGTTGTGTGCGGGCAGCGGGGCTAGCGCCTCGATCTGGGCATTGACGTCCTCGACCTTGAGGTAGGCCTGACGCAGGTCGTCGAACTGCTCAACGGCCTCGTTAGCCCGGTCGAAGGTGGTGGGTTTATCCAGCATAAAGTCGCGGAAGAGCTGGTCCAGGCTGCCGAGGGACTTCGCTGACTGGGTGCGGTGGAGCAGCATCTGTGCTTCCACGTTGTTGATGCCGAGCCGACGACGGAAGCGGTCCGCGAAGGTGCTGTAGGTTTGCGTGAATGTCGCGGTGGTGCCCGCGAAGCGCGCCTTGATTTTGCGGGTGTCCAGCGACCGAGTGAGCAGCGGCGTGAGCTCGTTGATGTCCACGTCGCCCGGGATGATGCCGAAGAGCTTCTTGATGTCCGCATTCGAGGACTCGCCACCATCGAGGCGGAAAATAGCGACCAGTGTGTGGACTGTGGAATTGCCGTTGTCGTAGGTCAGCGCGACGATGGAATACGTCGCGCCGTCGCGGAGATTCGAGGAGGTGATGTCACCGGTTTGCGGATCCTCCAACGTGCGCCACGCGCCGCGGATATAAGAGACTAAGCTGCGACCGTTGGAGCGTCCCGATTCCTGCTGTGACGCCGCGTTGAAGTTCAGCGAGCCATGGGGAACGAGGACGGCGGAGATGGCGTCGAGAAGCGTCGACTTACCGGAACCCGATCCGCCCGTAATGAGGAAGCCTTCGCGGCTCACGGGGATGGAGTAGTAGCCGTGGAAGGTGCCCCAGTTGATGAGTTGGACGCGGGCAAGCCGGAACTGGCCGGGGTAGCTCTGAGTCATGGTTTAAGCATCCTCACTGGTGGAGTCGGAATCGGAGTTGGCGTCGCGGGCAAGGCGGGCGTATTCGTCACGGATGGCGGGGACGGTCTCGGCGTCGAAAAGCTGGCGTAAGACCGGCGAGACCTCGTACCGCCCTTCGGTTTCGGTGGCGCTCAGCAGGTTGTAGGTGTTGACGATCCTCTTGATGGCGGCGTCGAAACGCTTGTTGAAGCCCGCTTCGTCGCGATTGTCGACGTCGCGAACATAGGAGATGGCGTCGCGGAGCTCCTCGACGTCCACGACCACGCGGTCTCCAGGAAGCGCCATGGCGAGCTCTTGGCGTAGGTTGAGCAGGATCGCGGTGTCCACGTGCTTGAGGGAATCGGTGCGCAGGACCTGCGGGATGGTGAGCTTTTCGTCCACGACCATGCGGGTAAACGCGAAGCCTTCGGTCTCATCGAGGATGAGCTCCAGGAAAACCTCGTGGAGCCGGGAGCGTAAGTTCTGCTCGTCGGACAAGATGGCTTTCCACAGCGTCGGCTCTTTGTCCGCGCGGATGAGCGGGCCCTGGAGGAGCTGGACGAATGCACGGCGGGAGTCATAAGTGAGCGCGCCGCGGTCGCCCTCCCATAACGGTGGCTGCAGGGTGGAATCTACTGGCTCGGTCATGGGAGCTCCTCAAGAGAATCGGTGTCGAAGTACAGGCGGGGGATGAGCGCGCGGCGCTGGCTTCCGTCGGCCTCGCTCCACTCAACGTGTTCAGGCTCTGGCGGGGATTCCGAGGGCGCAATCCCGTACCTGGTGGCGAGGTGAATGAGCCCCACGACGCTGCCGAGGCCTTGGGTTGCGGGATGCTCTGCGAGCACGGCAGCGATGGAGGATGAGCCACGCTTGTCGACGGTCGCGCGCACCGCCGCGCCGAGTTCCTCGAAGTCGATCTCGGACTCGCGCACCAACGAGGTGAGATCGCCCAAGTCGCTTTCGCCCGGCACGTATTCCTCAGGGACGTATTCCACGACCTCGCGCGCCGGGTTGGCTAGTCGTATTCGTGATACCGAGTGAATGGTCATGCCGATGCGTTGGAGTGGGGTCTCCATGCGGTGGAAGGCTTGTAGACCGGTGCCCTGGGCAGCATCGGCCGCCAGGCCGCGTGCTTCGCGCAACAGCTCGATCATTCGGCGGTCCTCGGCGAATTGCTCGGAGGTGACGTAGTTGCGCAGGCTGCGCGCGAGTCCTGCCTTGGTTCGCGCGACTTCGTCGCTGGTGTCCTCCATGTCGCGGAATAGGCGGCGCAGGCGGCTTCTTTCACCGGCGGGGAGGTGCGCGGCGGACTCGCTGTCGAGGATCTCCGCGATCCATTCATCCGCCCATGCGGAGCGTTCACGGTCAGTAAGCAGTGCTCGGAACCCGTCGAAGCTGCGGCCGGCGTCTGAGTCTCCGATGAGGTCCACGCCGCGGAAGATGTCATCTAACACGTCTCCGCGGTAGCCCTCGGGGTCAAGCAGCTGGCGCCGCAGCACGTGGTTGAGACGTTCGAAGTCATGGCGCACGCGCGCGAAATCGCTGGGCACCGCCTGGGCCATGGCCAGGATGTCGGCGACGCGTTCCGCGGTGTCGTGCGCGGAAAGACTCTCGAAGTCGCCCTGGGATACTCGCTCGATCTCACGGTCAATCGCGTCGCGCTCCAATTCCAGGCTGCGGATGCGTGAGGCGATGTCTTCATTGGTATCGCGCGCCAAACGACGCAGCGAAGAGCTAATCGATTCGATGCGCGAGGCCGTGACGGTGTTCGTCGGCTTCTCCCAGCGTTGCACCGCTTCGAGCGCAACTAGCGCGTCCTCGCTGGGCTCCAAGGTTTCGCCCTGCGAGCCGGTGCCGGATTTGCGCACCAACCAGCCCTGCTTGACCCAGTCAGTGCAGTAATCCTGGGGTTTGCGCGGTAGGGAGAACTTGCTGGCCATGACCTCAAAGTCGATCACCATGAGTTCATAGAGCTCAGCGGCGGAACGGGGCTTGGCACCCTGCGGGAAATGTTCGGCGATGATCGCCAAGATAACCGGGGCCAAATCCGCTGACAGGAGGCGGACAGCCGCAGAGTCATTCATGACCCTGCTCAGCGACAACGCGCGTGCTTCAACCGACATGACCCTATTGTTTCAGACGGCCGGGACATGAGCATCGAGTTCTCGAATGTATTAGCAACGGTTTCGACGACTCGTGATTGTAAACCTGGGAGACCGGAATGATGTCTGACGGATTTAAGGTATCAATTTCGAGCGCCATCGGGGGCCACTCGCTAGTATCAATCATGTAATCGGGGTTTTAAAAGGGGGGGAAATCATTTTTCCAGATATTCCGCACGTGTATTTGGCCTTGCCGGATCGCATTGCATTTGGTCTTGAGCGTTGGGAGTTTGAGGAATACGCGCTGCCAGATTTTCAGGCATTGATGCTCCAGGACCGTGAAGCCTTTATGTTTTTCAAAGCTTTACTGGAGCGTTGGGGCAAGTACGGTACTCGTATCGCGGAACCGGAACTCGTTGAGCCCAGTGGGCGGCATGTCCTGAGAATGGTGTCCGACCCACCTTGGCTAGGAGAAGTAAAGGGCTATGAGACAGCATCAGCGAAGCGTGCATCCAAGTTGGGGATGCGAAGACAATATCGGTTGTACTTTGTAGACATCTCCCATCGCGTTGGGAAGCCAGAGCATCAAATGCTGATCGTTTTGTGCAGGGAAAAGAGACTTTTCGGTACGAGTGCGAGTGACGCTAGGAAGACGCGAGACAGTCAAGACCGGGATATCGTTCAGGCGATGCATATAGCAAAACGGTGGTGTCGAGAAAACGAGGTAGAGTACCGGCCTTGGCCTCGAAACAATACAGAGGGTGCATTTTAATGCACGCTAGGCTAGGGTAAGTGTTAACAGGATTTGAGTACGCCACCGTTTTGGGGCGCTAAGGAAGGCGATGACAATGGCGAAACTAACGATTCCACCTGAAGAGCAATTGGAGATTGATCTTATCGGCGCGGATATGGCGTTTATCGAGCAGCTCGTGATGGTAAGGAAACGCAAGGGTTTGACTCAACGTGATATTGCACAGCGCATGGGCGTAGATCGATCTGTGGTGTCTCGCTTCGAGTCCATCTCGCAGTTGAACTCGAAGAACCACACGCTTCGGACGGCTCGTCGATACGCGGAGGCCGTGGGCGCTTACTCCGCGCACATCGTTATCGACGCCGACGAGAGCGATTACTCGCAGTTGGCAGAATCTGTCGAAGAGAACTTGCGGGAGCTCGCTGGAGAGAAATCAGGCACCGGAGCGGGCGCGGCAGCGGGCTAGTATCTACGCCGTCGCGCGCGAGTAGACGTCGTGGGCCCAGTTGGGGATGACCTCGTGGTACTCGCGGGTGATGGTGTCGTTGCCGTGGATCCAGCCCTCGGTGACGCGGCCGGCGGCGGCCAGGTTGGAGTTCGGGCTCAGCCGCGCGTTGCGCAGCGTCTTGATGGGCGGCTTGGCCGCGGGCGGGATGATGGCGTCCACGGTGAAGTCGGAATCGTGCTCGAGGGTGGTGTCGGTGGTGACGATGCCGGCGTCGAAAAGCTGAAGCAAGATGCGCGCATTGACCACCGGCAGGCCGTAGACCACACGGTCGAGGACGTCGGTGTAGTCGTGGAAATCGTCGAACTCCTCGGTAAACGACAGCTTGTTCACCAGCGCGGGATGCACGGCGCGGAAGGACTCCGCGAGCACCATCCCGGCGGTGGCGGGATCGCCGCTGGTGGGGTCGATGCTGCCGGTGGCCACGGCGAAGTCGCGCCGGAAGTCCTCGGCGGCGTCGCCGGTGGAATCGTTGCCCTCCACCACGGCGTCGAGGGCGCTGCGGGACAGCTTCGGAGCGAGATGCTGCGCGCCGGCGATGATGGCCTCCATGATGTCGCCTGCCGACGTCGCGAGCGACACCGCCCCAGACTGCGTCGCGCGCAGGTGGCTGAGGTCGAACTCGACGGCGTCGTCAGGTTTGACCGTGAGGAACCGGCCGCTGCGCGAGTAGGGGTGGATGACCGCGGGTTCTTGGCCGGACGGGGTGTACGTGCCGACGTCCTTTAAGCCCTCATGCCGCGAGGTGCCGCCGCGGCCGATGGTCAGATCCAGGACGGCGTCTGTGAAGGTGAGTGACAATCCACGCACGGTGACCGACGAACCGGCCGTGATGTGCGCAAGGGAACCGGCGGGGTAGACCGTCAGGGCGTCGTCAAGCTCGCCTTGCCAGGTCTCCGCGTGGCCGCGCACGAGCAACACTTCGTCGAAGCGTTGGCGCAGCTCGTCGGGGTCGTCAACGTGCTCGTGGACGATGCTGACTGACGCGTTGTCCGGCACGCGGAGGTTGTCCCAGGACTCCTCGAGGAAGCGGCCGGCGAGCGCGCGGGGGAGGTAGTCGGTGTAGTTGCCCGCCCAGTCGCCGAACTCGCCGAGCGTTTTGGTGTACAGGTAGTCGGCCTGGACGTTGAGGCGCCAGTAGTCGGGCTGGTCGGTGCCGTAGTGCTCGAGGCTCGGGGCGTTGAACACGGTGATGGCGACGTGAAGGTCGCTGTGGTTGGCGGCTAGCTCGAGGAGTTCCTCGACCGCCCACAGGCCGCGCGGGCCGCCGCCGACAATCGCGACGGTGGTGGGCTTGGGGGAGCGGTTCTGATCTTGCTGATGGGGCTGCATTGACACTTCATCCAGAGTAGCGAAGGCTTGGAAACCTAGCGTTTAATTCCGCGTCAGTCTATCGATATTGTCGGAGGGACAAACCCAATTCTCCGGTCTTGGCATGCCGTACTCCTTAATGAGGACATTGAGCGCGGTTTCTGGACTATCCCGTACAACGGCAGCTGTTTGGATTGATCTCCAGTGAATGCGTTTATGTTTGAGGTACGGCTTCCAGCGTGAATTGTCGCAATCTAAATTGAACTCAACCCTGAGTATCTCCAGTACGTCCTCTAGGCAGGGGCGGAAGCGATGACCGCCGGTGGGAAAATGAAATTTGGAAAGAAGCGGAACGTTTTTAAAATACGCTTTAACCTTCTTTTGATTATTAAGGTCGAGTTTTCTCGAAAAACCGAGCAAATGAGTGAACTCATCGCTGTGCGCGTGTACGTGGATATGCGAACTAGGGTGCGTCGTTTTGTGTCTGTCATATTCCACACGGAATAGCGGGGCGCCGGTTTTCCTAGCGTATGGAAGTACCTCAAAGCTGGAAGAATCTACAGCTAGGTAGGACTCTGATGAATCCCATGTCAAATAAAATGTCGGTCGAATTCCCAAAACAGGGTAGCCGCATGACATTAGCACTGCGATCCCTACCTCATCATTGCCTTGGTCTAAACGGATCCTAAGAGTTTTTCGTCCGGTCAACGACGAAATATGGAAGTTAACTTTGTCATTTGTGAAGTATGAGAGACTTTCGGTCAAATCGACAGTGAATTTCTCTACCTCTCCTTTTAGCTTTTCGTCGACTTTCGTATCCACGTGGATTCCTTGGTGTCATTCGCTCGCCAGTAGCCAGCGGAGTTCCGAAATTCGCTCCCAAACCGCCGCCTCTTTGGCGGATAGCTGATAAGTGAAGGCGCGAAACTCGAAATCCTCTATGGGCTCGTCAAGGTTAGCGTAAAGCCGTTCGAGCTCCTCCTCAGCTTTGTGAGGCTCGATAAATTCAATGAGTGGTGAAGTCATGTCACGATCCTTTCTGACGGCTTGAGGTTATTGTGCCATCTGGGTGAGACTCTTACACACCCGATATTTACGAACGCTTGTTCGGTTTCGGTCTCCGGCTTTCAAGTCATGGCACGGCCTAGTCCTTGAGGTGCCCCTCCACCACGACGTTGTAGCCCAGGTCTTGGGAGCCGGAGACGGAGCAGGCAATCAACACGATGCGGCCCGGGTTGTGCTCGTTGACCAGGTTCTTGTCAAAGCCGGCCTTGTACTTATCCACCAGGTACGCGTTGTCCACCACCCACTGGCGCTCGCCCTTCGCACCCTTCATGGTGATGACCGAGCCGTTGAGCGCGTCGGTCTCGAAGCGCTGCATCGGGGTCTCATTCGTGCTGGGCACCGGGGTGGGGTTGTTCATGTCCACCGCGGCGGTTACGAATTCCGAGATGGGGTTAAACACCAGCTGCTGCTGGCCCCACGCATGACCCAACACGTACGTAGTGCCCTGCTCCGCCGTGGCGGGGGACTCGCCCCAGCCCTCCACCCAGCGCACCATCGTGGCCTGCGGGCCGGCGGGGTTGAGCGGCAAGACATACGGCATGGAATCGTACGTCGCGCCCGAAATCGGCGCGGGGCCGGTCATGGAAAACGTGCCGGTGCCCGCCGTTGCCGGCGCGGGGGTGCTCGACGACGACGTGGGTGTGCGGCTCGTCGTCGGCTTCGCGGAGGTCGTGGGCGCCTTGCTTGTCGACGACGTCGCACTCGCCGAGGTCGTGGTGGGTGCGGGTGTCGGGGCGTCGGAAGGCTTGCTGCGGGAGCACCCCGCCACGACGAGGGTGCAGGCAAGGACGGCGGCCAGGCAACGCTTCATAAATATAGACTAACCCCTCGCGCCTGGGGCGTGCTTAAACTGGTAGGCATGAACGTCGAACTGGACCCGCTCATTGAGAACCTCTACCGCTGGTCCGACGTCTCCGGTGTGCTGCTCATGGGCATGATCGGCGGCACGATTGCGCGCAAGCGCGGCTACGACATCGTGGGCTTCTTCTTCGTGGCCATGTTCTCCTCCCTCGGCGGCGGCATGATTCGCGACGTGCTTATTAACCGTGGGACCGTCGCCGCGATGAGCCAACCCGAATACCTCATCCTCGCGTTTACGGGCGCGATCATCGCGCGGTTCGTCTACTTCAAGGGGCGCACGTGGGACATCGTGCAGTCGCACGGCGACGCGGTGGTGTCCGGCCTGTGGGCCGCCACCGGCACGGTGAAGGCGATTGCCTACGGCCTGCCGCTGCTGCCGTGCATCATGATGGGTGTGTTCACCGCGACGGGCGGATCGATGATCCGCGACATCGTCACCGGGCGCACCCCGCAGGTCTTCGGGGGTAACCAGCCCACCGTCATCCCCGCGGTGGCCGCGGCGGCCATCGTGCTGGCCAGCAACCACGTCGGCTACATGGCCATTGGCATGATGATAGGCCCCATCGTTAGCGTCGCGCTGTCTCTGCTGGGATACTGGAAGGGCTGGCGGATCCACGCCCGCGACGAGGAATGGGCGCCGATTAATGACACGGCCGTGCAGATCGGACACCTGGCCAAGAAGGCAGAAGACAAAGGTCGCGCGGTGGGACGGCGCATCGAGCCCACCAAGATTCGCTCCTGGCGGCACCGGCAGATGGAAAAGGCTTTGCAACGCCGCGTCGAGAAGCAAATCCGCACCGGCACCACGCGCGCCGCCGCCGAGGCCGGGGCACAGGATTTCTTGGATGAGTTCACCTCGCAGTTCGAGGCCGTCACCGACGCCGCGGTGGAAGAACCCGGGCTGATCGCCGGCCTCGGCATGGACTTCGCGGGCGACTCCTACGACGCCGAACCCACCGCGCCGCAGGATATGAGCGAGGAAGAACACGCGGAACGCGACTACACCCACCGCCAAATGCTGGACATCATCCTGGCCGACGATAAGCTCACCGACGAGCTCGTAGACCGCCTGGCTAAGCGCTACGCCGAGCGCGACGGAATGTGACGCGGCGGGGCTGCGTTGTGAAGAGCATGACTGAAACTTCGACAGACCTGTTCTCACCCCTCGACCTCGGCCGCTACCGGCTGGCGAACCGCGTGACCATGGCGGCGCTGACCCGCCAGCGCGCCGGCACCAGTGGCGTCCCCACCGACCTGCACGCGGAGTACTACTTCCAGCGCGCGTCCGCGGGACTCGTGGTCACCGAAGGCACCTTCCCGTCCGTGACCACCCGCGCGTTCCCGGGACAGGCGGGCATCGAGACCGACGAGCAGGCCGCGGGCTGGCGGCGCGTGGCGGAGCGCGTGCACGAGGGCGGCGGCGTGCTGTTCATGCAGATCATGCACGGCGGACGCGTGTCCCACCCGAACCTGCTGGAGGGCCAGCAACCAGAGGCGCCCAGCGCCCTGGAGTGGGGCGGGCAGGTACACACCTTCGACGGTAAACAGGACGCGCCGGTGCCGCGGGCGCTGGAAGCAGAGGAGATGCCGCGCATCGTGGAGCAATTCCGCGCGGCGGCGCGCCGGGCCGTGGACGCTGGGCTGGACGGCGTGGAAATCCACGGCGCCAACGGCTACTTGCTCCACGAGTTCCTGAGCCCCGTGTCCAATACCCGCGACGACGACTACGGCGGCAGCCCGCGCAACCGCTATCGGCTGGTGGAGGAGGTCGTTCGCGCCGTCGCCGCGGATATCGGCGCTGACCGCACCGCGCTGCGCCTGTCCCCGGAGCACAATATCCAGGGCGTGATTGAGGAGGACCGCGCGGACACGCTGGCCACCTTCGGCGGGCTTCTCGACGCCCTGTCCGACCTCAACCTTGCCTATGTGTCGCTGTTGCACAAGGACGCGGCCAGCGACGATGCGGACTCGCTGCCCGCGGAGCTCGCGCGCCGGGCACGGGCGAACGGCGCGACCCGGGTGATTGCCAACACCGGCTTCGGCCACGTCACTGACTTGGACGAGGCGAACGCGCTCATGGCGCTGCCGCACGTGGACGCGGTGGCGGTGGGGCGCCAGCTCATCGCGAACCCGGACCTGGTCCTGCGCTGGCGCGAGGGCCTCGAACTCAACACGCCTGACGCCGCCACTTTCTACGCGCCGGGCGCGGAGGGCTACACCGACTACCCGTTCGCCGGCGCTCCGGACGCCTGATGTAGATAAACCCGAGCGACAAACCTCTGCTTGGTCGATTTTTAGCCGGATTTTAGGGCCAAGCAGAGGCTTGTCGCTCGGGGTTTGGCGTAGCAGGCGAAGCGGAGGCTGTGAGGGACAGCGAGAGGTCGCGGCGGTGCGCTCATGGCTAAGGTGGGGAACATGACTGCTTATCTAGATGCCCTGTCGGAATGGCCCGTGGATAACGTTGCTGCCGCGCTGCTGCGCGACGGCGAGGTGGTGGAGACGCTGGGGGAGGTATCGCGGGTGTTCTCGGTGGCGTCGGTGACCAAGCCGGTGGTGGCATACGGCGTGATGCTGGCCGTGGAGGAAGGCGCGCTGGAACTGGACCAGCCCGCGGGGCCGGAGGGCTCGACGGTGCGGCACCTGCTGGCGCATGCCTCGGGCGTGGGGTTTGATTCCCGCGAGCTGCAGAAGCCGGTGGGGCAGCGTCGCATCTATTCGTCGGCAGGCTACGAGTGGCTGGCGGAGCTCGTCGGCGAGGCCACCGGGATGGAGTTTGCGGACTACCTGGCCGAGGGCGTGTTTGCGCCGCTGGGGATGACGGACTCCGCGCTAGTGGGGTCCGCGGGGCACGGGCTGGACACCACCGTGGAGGACGTGGTCGCGTTCGCGGCGGAGGTGATGAACCCGCAGCTGCTGCACCCGTCGACGGTGGCGGACATGCTTAACCCGCAATTCGCGGAGCTGGATGGCATCGTGCCCGGCTACGGCATGCACAAGCCTTGCCCGTGGGGGCTCGGTTTTGAGCTCAAGGGGGACAAGGGCGTCGCAGGCGGCAAGCCGCATTGGACCGGCGCCGAGATGCCCGCGGCCACCGCAGGGCACTTTGGGATGTCCGGAACTTATCTTTGGATCGCGCCGGAAGAAAAGCTCGCGATGGTGGCCCTGACTGACCGCGACTTCGGTGACTGGGCCAAGCCGTTATGGGCCGAGACCAACGACAGGGTGTGGCAGCAACTAGGCGATCATTAGCGTCCTACCAGCCCGCGAAGAGGCGCTCGAGGCGCACCGGGGCGTCGTAAAACGTACCTGGAACCGACAAGTTCACGGCGGCCGGGGTGGTGACGCCGCGGGCCTCCAGTGCGCGGCGGCGGGCAAAGACGATCGTGCCGTGCGCAGCGCTGCCGGAGGCGTCGGCCACGGAGAACTCCGCCCGGCCGCCGAGGGACTCCACGCGGTAGAGCTCGTCTAGGGAAGACGGTACCGCGGGGGCGTCAAGGCTGACGGTCACTCGAGAGGTGGACCACTCCGTCACCACAGTAGCCGGTGCGGGGATGTCGTTGTTCGAGCGCACGCGCGGATCGGCGGCGAAGAGTGCAGGCACCGCTGCGTCAGCAGGCAGGGAGACGTGCACATCGCCGAGCGCGAGCCACCCCAGAATCACAGCCTCCTGGACCCCCGGGGCAGACCACGCGGGGATGTGAACCGTGACGTCTGCGGTGGGGAAGACCGCCGTTGGCCGCGCCAGGGGATGGGTGATGCGGCGGGCAAGGGCTACCGACTCGCCGTTCTTCTCCGCGGCCGCTTCCGCGGCATCGCGCGCAGCGACACGCTCGCCCCACTCCGGATCGCGGTGCCGGGCGACGGCCTCAGGCGCATGGCGAAAGATAGCCCCGGCGTTCCATGCCCGGTAGCCGAATTCCCAGTCCTCGCCGCCGTAGCCCACCATGCTGGCGTCAAAGCCGCCGACGTCCAGGAAGAAGTCCCGCGAACACGTCAGCGCCGCTGAAATGATAAACCGCCACGACGTGTCATCCGCCGCGGCAAGGTCGGCGGTCGCGTCCCACGCCCGCTGGAGCCATGCGGGTTCAGCGTCGCCCTGTAAGCGCGTGCCCACGACGACAGCGCGTGGGTCACGGCGGGCGATAGCGACGACGGCGCGCAGGTAACCCGGGTCGGGGACGGTGTCGCCATCGAGGAACGCGAGGATCTCCCCGGTGGCAACGGAGGCGCCAAGGTTGCGGGCGGCCGCGGCGCGAAACCCCTTATCCTCTTGGCGTACCACCGTGACAATGACGGGGACAACGGGCGCGGTGGGTGAACCGTCGTCCGCAACGATGATCTCAACCGGGCCTGGGTAGTCCTGTTCGTGCAGCCCGGCCAGCACCGCATCCAAGTCATCTTGCGCCTCGTAGTAGGGGATGACCACGCTCACCGAGGGCCACTCGGTGAGAGCTTGTGACGGTTCCGGGGCGGGAGGAAGGGAGTTTCCCGTCAGGTCAAAGCGCGGTCCCGACCACACCTCCACGTAGCCGCGCGCGACGTGGCGCCACGTCCAATTGCGTGGCGGCGTGCGCGGGACGGAGAAGTCCTCTGGAACGTCCCGAAACGCCGCAGACCAGTGCCCTTCAGGGACGATGTCGATGAACTCCGGCCAGAGTTCGCGCAGCTCGCGGGTGTATGCGCTGTCCGCCGCGAGTACCCGCCGGCCGCGGCTCAGCCACTCCATTAACGAACCGGAGGCGGAAAAATGCCGGTGGGCCACCACTGGAATATCCGCCTGGTCCATCTCGTGGTGCAGCTCGTCTAGCTCAAGGTAGCCCGTGGCGTGATAGTCCACGCCTAGTTCTGCCGCCAAAGACGCAAGGTCCTGATCTAGGTGCTCGTGCCCGGCGGCGTAGCCGCCGATGGCCCGCAGGTGCAGGTCCGTCCCCGCCAAAGCTCGCAGGACGTCGTCGTGGCCCTTGCCGGGATAGATGAACCCGAGCATGCCCACTCGCGTGCCAGTCCGGTCAGCGTGGGCTGTGGTGTCGCGGGATGGCGCGGAGTCGGGAAGGGGGAGGTGGAGCACGGAGACATCGAGAGGCGCGAAGAACGCCGCCTCGTGGTGGGAGTTGACGAAGCTAGCGGTGGAGGCGTCGGCAAGACGTCGATAGGCGGGGGCACGGTGGGCGAAGCGCTCCGCGCCCTCTTCCGGCTGGGGGACGTCGTGGAAGGAGATGCTCCAGGTGCGCCCCTTTGCGAGCTCGAGGACGGCCGCGGCCGCCGCGTCGGGGGAGTCACCGAAGAGGTGATCCGTAAACGTAAAGTGCAGCGGCCCCGGTGCGATGGCGCTGGGAAGATCCTCGTAATGCGTCGCGCGTACCACCGGACCGCCGGTCACTCGGTGCAGGCGGAGCGCGTAGTCCACGACCCCGTGCGCATCGGGGCCAACAATGACATGGATGGGCAGGGTCATGGGAGGAGTCCTAACTGTTCTAAACGGCGGGCGTGGCGCTCCAAGCCGGCCAGCACGACCTCCGGGTGGGCGCGGTAAAACTCCAGCTGAGCAGCATCGATGGTGGCCTGGTCAATGGCGGCGCCGGATTCGGTCCATTGCGGGCGGCCCACCGCGCATCCGAGGCCCGCCGCGGCCTCTGGGTGGATGGGCGCGCGCAGGTGCCCGAGCATCTCCCGGTCCCGGGGCGGGCGGGGCTGCGCGGTGAGGCCGAGCGTGCTCAAGACTCGGCGGGCGAGCTCCGTCAGCGTCGCATTGTCAGGGTGATTGAGCGTGTGCCACACCGGGATAGTGCGCAGGACGTCGGACATGGGCACGGCGTCGAAGCGCTCCTCCCGCAGCCTTAACTGCGCGGCGGCGTCCTCGACGATGTCGGACCACACATGTGGCGAGGTACGGCCGCGGTCCCGAAGGCCCGCAGCTCGAGCCAGTATGCGCAGGTCGTGGTACGGCACGACCGGTGGGTTGCGCCCGGGGTCCTCCGGGGAACGGATGATGGCGAGGTAGGGGTTGAGGGCGTCGAAACGCAGCACCGGGTAAAACACCACGCGAGCGGCCGCCGACAAAAGGGAACGCAATTGCGTACTCCCGATGGGCAATCCACGATAATCCGCGCGCACCGGCTGGGTGATGAGGACGTCTGTGTGCTGCACAGCTGCGTGCACAAAGGGAAGATCCGACGCGGTCCATTCGTGCACGGGCGGGATGCGGAACGAGCGCACGGCCCCGCTGGATTCCAGCAAGATGCGGAGTGATTCCGCCTGGCAGTTTCCCACCACCGCCACGCGGGGCAGTGGCCCCGGAGCAGTGTCTACGGGGCGGAGTTGATAAAACTCGCCGTAGTGTAACTGGCGGCCAGTGGCTGTTTCCGCAGTGATCAACACAACCGCCTTTCCGGAGCTGAGAGGAACAAGTGAGCGTGCGCCTTTCGGCAACCCACTCTATAATAATTTTTATTAATCGGAGTCTTAATTCGGAAGGGGTCGGTAGCCAGGGTGGCAGTCTTATCTATTCCCGCAGGGCACCCCTACTCACGTGCGGTGCAGTCAACGACTACAGGAATTCTGGACGAGCCCACCCCCTGGTGGCCGCACCCCGGCCTCAAGCCGGAGTGGTGGGAGGATAATCACGCCGACGTGGTGCATCTCCATTTCGGATTCGAACACCTTTCCGCCTCTGAGATGCGGGCATTCTTGGACAACCTCCGCGCCCGACGCGTGCCGTTGGTGGTGACCGTGCATGACATTGACAACCCCCACCTCGATGACCAACGACCCTACCACGAGCTGCTGTCCTTGGCGCTTGCCGACGCCGCGCGGATCCTCACGCTCACCACTGCCGCGCGGGAGCGGCTCGTATCCGAGTTCGGGCTGCAGCGGCGGGACATTGAAGTGGCGCCGCACCCCAGCATCACGACGCCGCGCGAGGAACCGTTCATCCACGAGGCGGCGGTGTTTTTGAAATCCCTGCGCGCGAACGTGATGGCCGAGCCTGGATTTTATGCCGCCATTGCGGAGCACGTGTCGCTCACGGTCTTCGTGCACGCCGATTCCCGTGAACACCACCTGGTGGGCGCGCTGCGCGAGTCCCCGGGCGTCGAGGTGGTGGTCCACGAACCCATGGACGACGACACCCTGCACCGTACCGTGGCGTCGTGCCGCGCCGTCGTGCTTCCGTATCACCGCGGTACCCACTCCGGGTGGCTGGAGATGTGCCGCGACCTCGGGGTTCCCGTCGCTGTGCCCGATGTCGGTTGCTTCGCTGGGCAAGCGGATCGCCCCGATGCCGCCGCGGCCTACCCGGTGGGCGACGGGCATGCCGCCGGCGCGGCGCTGGCGGAACTCGCGCGCCGCGGCCGCCTGCCGTACGCGGGGGATCGGGCTGCCCAGGACGCGGCCGTCGCCGAGTTCCACCGAGTGATGTACTCCGAGCTGAGCGCGCAAAAGTACCGGGTGGCCCTGGTCGCCCCTTCCCGGTTCCCCATTCGCGAGCCCTACGCCGGCGGGCTCGAGGCCATGTGCGCCACGGCCGTGCGTGCCTTGCGGCGCGCCGGGCACCGCGTCGATCTATACGCCACCGCAGGGTCCGAGGGGCACGTGAGCGCATGGGAGTTTCCCGGCGTTGATTGGACCGGGCATGAGGACGAAGAAACCGACCATACCTACCCGCCCGGGGAGCGGGAGAAGGAAAACGCGGCCTTCGACAGATTGCGCGGGCATCTGGAGGAGCAAGCCGCCGCAGGTGAGATTGACGTGGTGTTCAACAACAGCCTGCACCCGGGCCTTTTTGAAGGCAAGGAACCGTTGCCGATGGTGACGACGTTGCACACGCCAGCATTCTGGGAGGTTCAGGACGCGGTGACCGCCGCTGCGGCCCGGCTCGACACCCGTTTCGGTGGCCACCCGGCGGGAGTCTTCGCGGCGGTCAGCGCCGCCACCGCGGCGTCGTGGGAACTTCCGGAACCGGCGCACATCGTGCCCAACGGTTACGACGAGTACGTCTGGAAGCCGGGGAACAGCATCATCGGGGAATCGGAGCACGGTCAGGTTGGTAGCCACGCCATCTGGTTTGGCCGCATCGTTGCTGAAAAGGGCCTGCACGTGGCCATCGACGCCTGCCGTGCAGCTGGCCTGGAATTACACATTGCGGGGCGGGTGGGTGACCCCGCCTACATGGACGCGGAGATCACACCCCGGCTGGGCGACGATCTCACCTTCCTGGGGGAACTCAGCCATGAGGAGCTTGCTGACGCCGTCTCCCGCGCCGCGGTATGCGCCGTGACGCCGCAGTGGGATGAGCCTTTTGGGCTGGTGATCATTGAGGCTATGGGGTGCGGCACGCCGGTCGCTGCGTTGCGTCGCGGCGGGGTGGGGGAGATATTGGCCGACTTCCCGGAGCGCCTGGCGGATACGCCCGAGGGGCTGGTTCAGGCGTTGCTGCGGGCCCGCGAGGCGGACCGCGAGGACACCGCAGCCTGGGCGCTGCGCCACTACAGCTTACGAGCTTTCGCGCACCGCTACGCGCAGCTGTTTGCTGTGGCTCGCGGGCACAAGGAGGAACAGAAATGATCGAGCAACTCGAGACATCCAGTGGACGGGGACGCGGCCCGGTGGGTATGTACGCGCACCACCACGGTTCGGGGCACCTCAACCGGTGCCGAGCCATCGCCCGGTACCTTGATGACACGGTGATTTTCTCCAGTGCCGCGGGCGCTGACATCACCCTGCCGCTCGACGTCGCGCCGGTGGCCGACAACGGCTCCGACGAGCAGTATGTCGACGAGACGGCCGGTGGCACCCTCCATTGGGCTCCTCTCCAAGTGAAGGGGCTGCGGGACAGGCTTGCCCGCATCGCTGAGTGGGTGGCCGCTGAACACCCGCGGGTCTTTTACGTGGACGCCTCGGTGGAAGTAGCTGCCTTTGTCCGCCTGTTGGGCGTGCCGGTGGTGAGCATCGCGATGCCCGGCGAACGCGACGATGCGGCGCACCAGCTCGCGTACGCACAGGCTGCTGCGCTGGTCGCGGCCTGGCCTGAGGCGGTCCCGATCCCAGCCCACCTTCGCCCCCATGAGCAGCGCCTGAACTGCGTGGGCGGAATCTCCTCGTTTGAGCCGCATTGCTCTGCCACACCGCAGCGTGGCAACCACGCGCCGGGGACCCACGGCCCGATCGTGGTGCTGTACGGGCGCGGCGGCTCGGAACTGCTTGAACGCTGCGCGGAAACCCTGCGCCAGGCAGTTCCCGCGGAGGACGTGGTGGTCCTGGGCGGGGAGAACGCCGTCGCCGATCCGCTGCGTTATATGGCTGGGGCCCGCGCGGTTGTCTGCGCTGCCGGGCAGAATTCCGTCGCTGACGTTGCCCTCGCCGGCATCCCGGCGATAGTTGTGCCCCAGTCCCGGCCCTTCGGTGAGCAGGAAGCCACCGCCCGGGTCCTTGAGGATTGTGGCTTGGCGACGGTGCTCCGTTCGGCGCCCACCCCAGCGCAATGGGACGAGATTCTGGCGGGGGTTAATCCCGCCCCCTCTTGGGAACAATGGTGCGTGCCGGGGGCTGCCCGACGCGCTGCAGAGGTCATAGAAAAGGCGGCGTTGTCATGAACACTCCATCTCCGGCGTACGGCGCGCCCGTTGTTGTCACCTTGGCCAACTCAGCGCGGGTTGACCGCGTCGCGCAGCAGCACGCTTTCCTCGAGCAGTTACATCCGGGGATCGTTCACGGAATGGTGGCGTTGGACAGTGAGACGCCGATCCCCGAGGGAGTCAGCTGTATTGCTCGCATGGATACTCTCAATCTGGCCCGTGCCCGAAACCTGGCCGGGCAGTGGGCGGCGCAACGCGCCGCGGAGCAAGCCGGAGGCGCCGAACCCGGCCTCATCGTGTTCCTCGATGCCGATTGCCTGCCGGGGCCTGGACTGGTGGAACACTACGTCGCCGCGGCGCAGCAGCATACCGACGCCGTGCTGTGCGGCCCGGTCACCTATCTGCCCGAGGGCATTGTGCTGAGCAGCCCTCACGAAGCGGCGGCCCACACGAACCCGCATCCGGTACGGCCGGCTCCGCAGCCGGGCGAGTACCCGGCCGCCAGCGATGCGGAATACGACGTGTTCTGGTCATTGTCCTTCGCGCTTCGCCCCGCGACGTGGCGGCGCTGCCAGGAGCTCTTCGACGGGTTCGATAAGTCTTTTGAAGGCTATGGCGGCGAAGATACTGACTTTGCGTGGAACCTGCGTGCCGCGGGCGTGAGCATGCGGTGGTGCGGCGGCGCCGATGCCTTCCATCAGTGGCACCCGGTGTCCTCCCCACCGTGGGAGCACCTGGAAGACATCGTTGCTAACGCGAATCGCTTCCATGCCAAATGGGGCGAGTGGCCCATGGGCGGGTGGCTTGATGAATTTGAAGCGGCCGACGCTATTTCCCGAAACGACACAGAGGCAGTTGTCCTGCGATGAAAAGCATTACCCATGCATTGGTGGTGATCCCCGCCCACGACGAAGAAGACCATATCGCATCGTGTCTCGCGGCGGTTTTCGCCGCGGCCCGGCACGTCAACATCCATGTGGAGGTGGTAGTGGCGCTGGACCAGTGTAATGATCGGACGGAGCAAATCGTCGACGACGTTCCGCACGATATCCACGCCTTGTCCTTCTCGTTTGCTGAGGTGGGGCGCTCGCGCCACGCCGGAATCATCGCGGGACTCGTTATTTTGCGCGACGTCGATAAGTCGAATATCTGGATCCTCAACACCGACGCCGATAGCGTCGTGCCGCCAACGTGGATCGCCACTCACCTGCGTTACGCGCAGGACTACGATGCCGTGGCGGGCACCGTGGACCCTGACTGGGGTGATACCCCGCAGGAGATCATCGACGAATACAACAGGCACTACGACAACTCCCCGGGGCACTCGCACATCCACGGCGCCAACATGAGCTTCGGCGCTGGCGCGTACCTTGACGTTGGTGGGTTCCCGCGGACCGACGAGTCGGAGGACGTGGCTCTGCTTGACCTGATGCTGGTGGATGGGATGCGGATAGCGCGCATTGCCGAGGACCCAGTAGTGACTTCCACTCGCGATTCTGACCGGACCCCTGGCGGATTCTCCGGGTACATCGCGGCCCTCGGCGATGAGATTGATCAAGCTTCTCGCGACAAGGATCGCAAAAACCCGGACCCCCGTGGCGTCGTTGACGCTTGAGGCTCCGGGTGAGTGTGGAATCGCCCCCGGCGCTAAGCAGCGGGGATGGAGCGCTTAGTTATCGCGCAGCCAGGGGAGCAGCTCTTCCCAGAAGGAACCGGGGCGCGGCGCCTCGGGCTTAACTGGCTCTGTCGGTTCAACCTCGTCGGTAGTCTCCGGGGCCTCCGTCGGCTCGTCCTCGGCTGGCTTAGTTGGCTCGGAAGGCTGTGCTTCCTCGGTTGGCTCGGTGGTCTCCTCGGTGGTCGGCTCCTCGGAGTCAGCAGACTCGCAGTCGCCGCCCATGGCCTCGCACACGGCAGCCTTCGCATCGACGATGCCGGCGCCAAGCTCCTCAGCGGTCTTCCATGCGGAGTAAGGCTCCGGGCTGTAGTCCTTCGCGGTGTCCTTGAGGATGGACTCGATCTCCTCGTTAGACAGCTGCGGGTTCTCGCCCTTCATCAGCGCGATGACACCAGCGACCACCGGGGTGGCCATGGAGGTGCCCTCCATGAAGGAGTAGCTCGGGGCGCCCGGGGTGCGAGCGCCGTCGTTGACGGTGGATAGGATGCCTGCCTCAGCGGTCATGCCGTTCATGTTGCCGCCTGGGGCGCCCAGGTCAACGTGCTCACCGAAGTTGGAGTAGGCGGAGCGGTGGCCCTCCGGACCGGTGGCACCCACGACGATGACGTCGTTGCAGTTAGCTGGCTGCACGCCGTCGGTCCAGGTGTTCTCGTTACCAGCAGCCACAGCGATGGTGGAGCCCTGCTGGTTAGCGTAGTCAATGGCGGACTGGTACGCCGGGGCGCACTGGGGAGCCTCGCCGCCCAGGGACAGGTTGATCACGTCAGCCTTGTTCTGGTTGGTGGGCATGCCGGGGATGTCCGCGCCGGCGGCCCAGGCGATGCCGTCGGCGATGTCGGAGGTGTAGCCGCCACAACGGCCCAGGGCACGGACCGGCAGGATGCCGGCTTCCGGAGCGACACCGGCAACGCCTTCGTTGTTGTTAGTGATCGCGGCGGCGATACCGGCCACGTGGGTGCCGTGCCAGGAGGAGTCAGACCCCGGGGAGCGCGGGTGGCACTCCTGCGCGGGGTTCCAGTCGCCGGCGTCCTGCGGGTCGCGGTCGCGGCCGTCGCCGTCCTGAGACATGCGGGTGTCCTGGATCATGTCCACACCTGGCAGGACCTTGGCGTCCAGGTCCGGGTGGCGGGTGCTGCCGGAGTCGACGACGGCAATGACCGTGTCGGCGGCGTCAGCACCGGTGTCCCAGGCCTCTTCCACGTTGGCGCCATTGTCGTCGAACAGGTGCCACTGGTACTGGTAGTGCTCGTCGTTGGCGGCGGCAGCGGAGTACTGGATGCGGTCCACTTGTGCGGTGTGGATCTCAGCCTTGGACTCCAGGTGGCCGCGCAGGGACGGCACGTCCTCAGCGGGGACCGGCGGGTCCAGCTCGACGACGTAGGAGCCGTCGAACATCTCGCGGACGAAGGAAGCGTCAGAGGAGTGCTCCTTGACGATCTCGTCCAAGACACCCATCTTGCGGTCCTTGTCCAGGCCGGTCATGTTGTTGAAGGTGACGATGAAGCGGCTCGCGGGCAGCTCGTCCTGCGGGACGGCGGCCAAGGAACCGTTCTGCAGCTCCTCGATGGTGGTGGACTCGAACTTGCTTGCGTCCTGCGCAACGGCCGGTGCCGCTGCCATCCCCAGCGCCACAGTGGTGGCGGCGACCGCCGCGCTCACCGAGCGGAACGCGGGGATGGAAAATTTCTTCTGCATAGGAAACCTTAGCATTTTCTTAGTTGCTGGTACGTGGGATGCGGGGATTCGGTGGGAAAGTGTCTACAACCTTGCGGTATACGAAATGGTTGTTGTATCTCACCTGAATTCCGGGTAGGAACCTTAGCAAATATTAAGAAGTCTTAGGTTATGTTTGCTGCGAAAAATGCCCCCAGCTACACCCATCGTGGGGTGTAGTCGGAGGCGAAGGTGATGAGGGCGGGGGTGGCCGCGGCGGGCGGCTAGTGGTGGCGCAGGAAGTCCCACGCCTCGTTGGAGGCGCCCGGGTGGCGGAACCAGGTGTGCGCGCCGTCGGTAACGCGGATCAGCTTGGTGGCCGTGCGGCAGCGGGTCTGCTCAAATTTCACGTGAGTGCCATAGTTTGCGCGGTACGGGGCCGGGGTGAAGCACCCGTTGCGCTGGCCGATGGTGCGGAAGGTGCCCGGCGCGGACCAGTAGCGGGACTTATGGCGGGAGCCGCCGTGGTAGTGCATGGTCTTGTCGTGCTCGCCGTGCATGATGAGCGTCGGCGTCGCCCCGCGGCGGCAACGGGTGACGGTCGGGGAGTAGTAGGCGCCGGAAACGGATGCCACGGCGTCGAAAAGCCCGGGCGCGTGGCAGGCGGCAGCGACCACGAAGCCACCGCCGTTGGACAGGCCGAGGCCGTAAATGCGGCGGCGGTCAATCTTGTGGTGCGAGGCGACGTCATTGATGACCGCGCGGACGTAGTCGAAGTCCTGGCGTAGGGAGGTCTTGGCGTACGGCGCGCCTGCCCAGGCATTCTTGCGGCCTTGCGGGTAGACCATGATGGCCTGGCCGCGGGTGTTGTGCGCGAGGTTGGCGTAGCTCTGGAAGCGTTCCGGGGTGTGGCGCCAGCCGCCGAAGCCAACGACTACCGGGTAGCGCTTGTTCGGGTTGTAACGCGGTGGTAGCTCCACCAGGTAGCGGCGGCTGCCCTGGCCCAGTAGGAAGACGGAGCGCTCCTTGGTCTTCGATGCCCCGCGGCTCTTTGCAGATGAGCCGGAGGAGCCGGACAGGCTGCTCATGCCCGGCGTGGAGGACTGTGCCTCCGCGGGGGCGGGGGAGGCAGACACGGCGAGGCCGAGGCTGAGGATAAGGGTGAGAAGAGTGGACATTGCACGCATAAGCAAAGAGTTTAACCCCGGAGTGGACATGAAGTGAATTTGGAAACGCGCAGGTCACTCAACCTAAAGTTGAACTTGAATAAACGGGGGATAAAGGAGTGATTGAGGGTTGCGGGTGGTGCTGGAGTGGGGGAATACTGCGGGTATTGACGCAAGTTAAGAATTGAGTTCGTTGGGGAAGACGAGACTCGTCTTACGCGTAGCGGGGTGAAAGCCGCGGCGTGTCTACCTGTCGAGAGGTAAGAATCGACATGACTACTTGTGTTGCCCATGAAGCCGTGCGTGGTTCTTACGTCACGGCCCCTGATCACGGCGCCGCGGGCGTCGGCGGAAGCGAGCACGCAGAACCCGCCGTCACCACCGGCGTACTCACCGTGCGCGGTTGCCCCAAGCGCCTGCGCCCGGCCATCGAACGTGCCATGGCCACGTGCGTGCGCACCGAATCCCGGTTCGTCGTGCTTGGCGACGACCCGTTATTCGCCCAGTGGCACACCCGCTGGTGGAAAGACCGCTGCGCCGCCGGTAGCACGGCCAAGGGCGTCTACGTGGCCTGCCGCCAGGTGCTCACTGGCACGCCCGCGGAGCTAGACAACTTGCGGGTAGTGGTGGAGACCCTGGCCGACGAATTCCAGTTCACCGCCTCCGTGGACGCGGCTGGGCCCACGGCCTTTTAACGCTCGGCCTGGATGAAATCCACGACGTCGCCAAGCGTCTCAAAGGCCAACACCGTGCCCTCCTCGAAGCGCACGCCAAACTTCTCCTCCGCGCGGATAGTCAACTCCACCAGCGCCAACGACGCCACGCCGAGGTCTTTGAGGCTGCTCTCGCGGCTCAGCGAGTCCGCCTCCACGCCCGCGACGTCCTGAACCAGGCGCGTCAGTTGGCCAAAAGTGTCGGCGCCCGCGGCGTCAGAAGAATCGGTGGTGGCCGCCTCGGCGGATTCCAAGTGTGCTGCGAGTGCTGCGGAGAGATCGTTGCCCATACAGACAAATATAGCGCCCGCGGTGAGGTTGTTCTCACCGCGGGCGCTATCTTCTCAGGGGGCTAAGCCTGTGTCGGGTCGTCCAGAGCGAAGCGCTGTGCGGCCTGCTCCACAACCGAACGCTCCACCTTGCCGTCGCGAGCCAGACCCTCCAGGGTGGCCACGACGATGGACGCTGCGTCGTTGTTGAAGAAGCGGCGCGCTGCCGCTCGGGTGTCGGAGAAACCGAAGCCGTCGGTGCCCAAGACCACGTAGGTGCCCGGCACGTACGGACGCACCTGCTCCTGCAGCTCGGTGGTGAAGTCCGAAACGCCCACGAACGGGCCTTCGAAGCCCTCCAGCTGGGAGGTCAGGAACGCCTTCTCCGGCTCCTGGCCCTGCTGCAGGCCAGCCTTGGCCTTAGCTGCGCCGTCGCGTGACAGCTCGTTCCACGAGGTCACGGAGAACAACGATGCCTTGACATCGAACTCCTCGGCCAGGATCTCCTGTGCCCTGAGAGCCTCGTGCACGCCCACGCCAGAAGCCAGGATGTTGGCCGGGATGGAACCGGACTCCGCGGTGTTGAAGTGGTAAATGCCGCGGTGCAGGCCGTCGACGTCCAGGTTCTCCGGCTCCGCAGGCTGGGACACCGGCTCGTTGTAGACGGTGAGGTAGTACATGACGTTCTCGCCGCCCTCGGTGATGGTGTCGCCGTACATGCGCTCGATGCCACGGTGGATCAGGTGCGCGACCTCGAAGCCGAACGCCGGGTCATAAGAGATGACCGCCGGGTTGGTGCCAGCCAGGACCGGGGAGTGGCCGTCCATGTGCTGCAGACCCTCACCGGTCAGCGTGGTGCGACCCGCGGTGGCGCCGATGATGAAGCCGCGGCTCATTTGGTCGGCGGCGGCCCAGAAAGCGTCGCCCGTGCGCTGGAAACCGAACATCGAGTAGAAGATGTACAGCGGGATCATCGCTTCGCCGTGGGTGGCATACGACGTAGCGGCCGCGGTGAACGACGCGCTAGCACCGGCCTCAGAGATGCCCTCGTGCAGGATCTGGCCGTCCTTGGCCTCGCGGTAGGACAGCATCAGATCGTGATCCACCGGAACGTAGTTCTGGCCCTTCGGGTTGTAGATCTTCATGGTCGGGAACCACGAGTCCATGCCGAAGGTACGCGCCTCATCCGGGATGATAGGTACAACGCGCTTGCCCAGCTCCTTGTCGCGCATGAGCTCCTTGAAGGTACGCACCAGAGCCATGGTGGTGGCCACCTGCTGCTTGCCCGAGCCCTTGCGGACGCTGCGCAGCTTATCCAGCGGCGGCACCTGCAGTGGGGTGAACTGGTGGCGGCGCTCCGGCAGGAAGCCACCCAGCTCCTGGCGACGCTCCATCAGGTACTTGATCTCCGGCGCGTCCTTACCCGGGTGGTAGTACGGCGGCAGGTACGGATCCTTCTCCAGCTCCTCATCGGAGATTGGGATGTCCTGCTTGTCGCGGAACAGCTTCAGATCATCCAGGGTCAGCTTCTTCATCTGGTGGGTCGCGTTACGGCCCTCGAAGTTGTGGCCCAGGCCGTAGCCCTTAATGGTGTGCGCCAGGATGACCGTCGGCTTGCCCGAACCCTTGTTCTCCAGTACGCGGGCATAAGCGGCGTAGATCTTGCGGTAATCATGGCCGCCGCGGCGCAGCGCCCAGATCTCGTCATCAGTCATGTCCTCGACCAGCTTCAGGGTACGCTCGTCGCGGCCGAAGAAGTGCTCGCGCACATACGCGCCGTTGTTGGCCTTGAAGGTCTGGAAGTCACCATCGGCGGTGTTGTTCATGATGTTGACCAACGCGCCGTCCTTGTCCTTCTCCAGGAGCTTGTCCCAGCCGCGGCCCCAGATGATCTTGATGACGTCCCAGCCGGCGCCGCGGAAGAACGACTCCAGCTCCTGGATGATCTGGGTGTTGCCGCGTACGGGGCCGTCGAGACGCTGCAGGTTGCAGTTAATCACGAAGGTCAGGTTGTCCAGCTCATACAGCGTGGCCATGTGGATGAGACCGCGGGACTCCGGCTCGTCCATCTCGCCGTCGCCCAGGAACGCCCAGACATGCTGCTGCGAGGTGTCCTTGATGCCGCGGTTTTCCAGGTACTTGTTAAAGCGTGCCTGGTAGATGGCGTTGATTGGGCCCAAGCCCATGGACACGGTCGGGAATTCCCAGAACCACTCCATGCCGCGCGGGTGCGGGTAGGACGGCATGCCCTTGCCCTCGCCGCGGGAGACTTCCTGGCGGAAGCCGTCCATGTCCTCCTCACTCAGGCGGCCCTCCATGAAGGCGCGCGCGTACACGCCCGGGGAGGCGTGGCCCTGGAAGAAGATCTGGTCGCCACCGCCTGGGGCGTCCTTGCCCTTGAAGAAGTGGTTGAAGCCCACCTCGTACAGCGGAGCCGCACCAGCGTAGGTGGAGATGTGGCCACCGACTTCGATGCCCGGGCGCTGCGCGCGGTGCACCATGATGGCGGCGTTCCAACGGATCCAGCGGCGGTAGCGCTTCTCCAGTTCCTCGTCACCCGGGAACTCCGGCTCCATCGTGGTGGGAATGGTGTTCACGAAGTCCGTGGAGGTCAAGGACGGCAGGGGCACGCGCTTGGCAGACGCGCGCTCCAGCAGGCGCATGACGAGGTAGCGGCTGCGCTCCACCGACGAATGTTCAAGCAGGCCGTCCAGCGACTGCATCCACTCGTTGGTCTCCTCCGGATCGCTGTCGTGCAGGTACGACGCTACGCCGTCGCGGATCAAGGGGAAGTTGGAATCGCCGGTCAGGCTGTCTTGCTCAGACATGTACTTCTACCTCCGTAAGGGAATGAGGTTGATGGATAGTGCTTTTTGCCTAAAGTTTACGGGTTTTATTTCCGCGCGGCGCGGTGGGGTGGGGCGTTGGCCCCCAATCGGGCAGCCGGCGAATTCTGCGAATCCGTAGGCCCCACGAATTTGCTGGGTTGCGTAAGTCCTCGCAAAGGTTGCCAATTTCACTATGCCTTTCGACGTCCTATCGTCGGCCTGCCGACGCCCCCGTGCACCCCGCACCCGTCCCGCTCACGTGAGGTGAAACTTAATGAGGATCCAGAGAAAAATCCGGGACTAGCCTGTATCCTGCATAGACAGAAAACCCATTACAGATTCAGGAGGAAACACACAGTGGTAGACGCTGCGGGCACCAAAACAGAGCCCGACTATGCGAAGAAGCTCGGTATCGACGAAGGGATGGTCGTCCTTGAGCTTGGCTGGGATGAAGACTGCGACGAAGACATCTCGGTGGCCGTTGAGAACGTCATCGGCGAGGACTTCCTTGACGAAGAGACCGACGAACTGTGTGACGCTGTAATCCTGTGGTGGCGTGACGGCGACGGCGACCTGGTCGACGGCCTGGTGGACGCGGTACGCCCGCTGGTCGACGGCGGCCGCATCTGGCTGCTCACCCCAGGCGCCGGCAAGCCGGGAACCATTGAGCCGGGCGAAATCTCTGAGTCCGCGCAGCTGGCCGGCCTGGTGCAAACCACCGCCGACCGCCTGGGCAACTGGCAGGGCTCCTGCCTCGTGGGCCGCGGCTACACCAAGAAATAGGTGCCCGCTGACGTCGCGTTTTGTGAATTGCCGCGCCGTAGATTACAGTTGTGAAAGCACTCGTGCGAAAGCGGCTTTAGCTCAGCTGGAAGAGCAACTGGTTTACACCCAGTAGGTCGGGGGTTCGATCCCCTCAGGCCGCACCAAAAAATCACCCCCTTGCCTGGAGAAGTCCAGCCATGGGGGTGTTTGCGTTTCAGCTTTATGTCCAAGCGGCAGCGCAGTTGCATCAAAGAATGTCGCCTGGGGATGAGGCTGGAAGCAATTAGTTGGTTACTTCGCGTACCGAACCGGTGCCGGCCTTTTCGTAGCGACGTCCACCTGTCAGTCCATAGGTGATTTTCTCAACCTTGAATTTGGTGGAATTCGAGATCAGCGAAACATTGATGCCATCTTGAATTTGCTTCGGGAACCCCCAACCGCTCTTCTTGACCTTGTATTTTTTCTTGTAGTCTTCCTCAGTGAGCGGCAAGCTTTGGACGAAGTACTTTCCTTGTCCCAGCGTTCCACACTTTGCTGGCCACTTTTCTTGCCTCTTCGTGGTGGTTTCGATAACGATTTCGGAAGCCTGTGGGGCGCGCACTTCTACGACAAGTCCCCAGATTTGTTCCCCGTTCTTTGTAACCGTGGCCCATTGTGCCGTGACTGCCGCGGCTGCTTGCTGCAGCTTTTCTTCACGCTCTGAAGCGAATCGCTGTGATTCGATATCACTGATCTGCTTGGAGTGCTGCAGTTTCATTTCGTTGTACTTCTTTGAGTCTGCAGCCTGCTGTTTTTGTAGTTCGGTGATCTTTTCTTGTTCAATGCGCAGTTGCTTTTGGTCTTTGCGTTGTTCAATAAACACGTATCCGCTGAAAAGTAGCGCAATTAGGGAGACGATGCCTTCAAACATCAGTAGCCTTTCGGGAGAGTGGGTTAATACGATCCACAAGTTATGAAACCATACAAATGACACGCCTTCTCGGTGAATGGATGAATTTGGAAGGATTATTTGAGGCTGCAGCGTCGGGCGTTGTCTATATAAAATGTGATCGTGTAGGCGGTTGCGAGGCAAAGAGGTGGAGCAAATGGCAGTGAGGGACGAGTCCAGGCAAGTAGACGAATTGGTGAACTATTTCCGAGACGCCGCGTTCTTGACAGGTTTTGGCAAGCCGTCCTGGCGAAGGGAAAACCTCGGTCCACCGGAAGATCTGTACGACTTCACCTGGCAGACAGGGTACTCGTTGGCCTGGTATTTCAATCAGCAGTTTCGGGAGGATGCATTACCCGGAACTCTGTTGGGGGCCTTTCTCGGATGGGGGAGTCTGGAGGCTCTACCTAGACCCGATGCGCCGTTGACCGACGCGGAAATCACAGAGGCTCTTGAAAACTACACTCCACATAACAAATACAAACTTAATGAAAGACAGCGTGAAGCCGTCAAAAATGCCTTAAAGAAGCCCCTTTCCGTTATCAAGGGACCACCGGGTACTGGCAAGACTGAAGTAATCGTTCACATTATCGCGCTGGCACTGTTGCAAGGGGAGAAAGTTGCTTTTGTTTCAGCCAACAACGAGGCCGTAAACAATGTTGTTGAGAAGTTTCAGCAAGCCTTCGCCAATACTCCCGAGTATGACGCCGATGTGATGCGGGCCTCAGCGATGCGGATGGCGGCTTTGGGAAACTCCGCAAACCGGAAAACTGCGACCCCGGTGGATAGCGAAAAGCCGTTTGGCTTCGAAAAGGGCAAAGGAGGATGGGAAGCCAACATTTCGTTCGTTGACTTCACCAAGAATTACCCGTTTGTTACTAGTACCGTGCATTCTCTGCGTAAGTGTTTCAGAGATGGTTTGGAGCATAAATTTGATCTCATCGTGATGGATGAGGCCTCGCAGTCTTCGGTATTGGTGGGCACCTTGGCACTGAGCGCTGCACGGCGGGCCGTAATCGTGGGGGACCAAGAACAGCTCGCTCCAATACTGTCGGGCGACATTGCGGATTCGCTTCTTTTGCGAAGCCCTGACTTTGTACGCGGTTCACACGTCGACTTGTCTCGAATCGATTACAGCTTCCTCGACAGCTGCGTCGAGAGGCTCGGCGGTCGAAATGAGACTTTGTTGGTCGACCACTACCGCTGTCACCCAAAGATCATTGAGTTCAATAACCGATTTATTTACAACCAGCAGCTCAAGGTTCATCGGCTCCCGCACCATAAGGACGCGTTTCCGGTGATGTATCGCTGGTACCACGGTGACTACCGGGAAGGGGTCTGGTTATCGCAGAATCGCGGAACGTCCGCAAACTCCAAACAGCTTGCAGTATTCCGTGAGGAAGAAATTCCCTATTTGAAGCGGAGGCTGCAAGAAGAACCTGAGCTTTCCGTATGCATTTTGGCACCGTTTCATGGCCAGATCAATTATGTGAAACAAGCGCTCTATACTGCTCTCAAACCCGTGGTTTCTGATGGCGACATTGAGGCCTCTACTTTGGACAGCGATGACGAGCTGTCGTCTGAAGTAAATATGCTGACCATTCACCGATCCCAGGGCCGTGGCTTTGACATTGTGTATCTATTGCCGGTGGAGGACGGAAACTGGGAATGGCCGTGGTCACAGGGGCGTCGACTGATCAACGTGGCAGTGTCCCGCGCAAAGCGCGAGTTGCGAATCATCACCTCTACAACGCTGATGAGCCAAGAACTTTATCGTGAGATTTCGGGTCACGATCATCCGCAATCAATCCTGGCGGGCGATGACCCGCAACAGATGTTTGTCCGCCTCCTCGCGAACTACGTGGCAGGCCAAGCATCGTTAGCGGGCAACGACCCACACTTTGGTTTTCGGCAAAGTGGCGTCCGTTCCATTTTCGATGACATCGTGAAAACTCGTGAGAATAAGAAAGTGGTCGAGAAATCTGCGACGGGTCGACAACCACTATTGGAAGAAAGCATTCCGCAACTAATTGTGCGAGAAGAGCTAGCTGCGATGGCCGCATCACGCGGATTGCGGCTCGTGTGCCAGCTCGAGTTGGAAGATATTTGTACACAGGAGCAGCGAGAGCAGCTGAACGGAGGCGAACATCTGGACTTCGCGTTGATGAATGCCTCAGGGAAAATCTTTATGGCAGTTGAGGTGGATGGCGGATTCCATCGCTTTAACCGCAAAGAGGTCGTTCGAAAAGATGAAGTTGGAAAACACTTCGCTCAGGTCTCCGGGCTGCCCATGGAAGGACGGAAATCGTTCGTCATGGATGATGAACAGCTGCACCGAGACCGTCGCAAAGATGAATTTGTTGAGAGAAACTTTGGCTGGAAGATCGCGCACTTGGGGCGCGACAGTTACCTAGAAGAACGGCGTGAAGGGTTCGAGAATTACTCGGGCCGCGACTTCACTACTCATATCACTTCACCCGCAGACGTGACCGGCTGCGTAATGCTGCGGATTCCGACTGATGGCAGTACGTTTGCTGAGACTAACGAACTCCGCGAAGCGTGTTCTGAGCTAGGTCAGCTTCGTCCCACCATTGAGGACTACTTAGACGCCTGCATTCACACTTGTAAGACCCAGCCGGCTTCCGCGGTAGAAGCGGATCTGATGTCTTCCTCTGCCACCCTGAGGTCACTGCAGACACTGGCAAAAGACTACACGGCCCGTTCACTCCAGGATGAACTTGCAAAGCGATACATCGTCAGGAGTGAATCCCCGTGGGACTTTACAAAGCCACCAACGGAGAGAGGTAACCGGAAAGGGGTCTATCTGATGATTAGTAACGAAGACGAGCAGTGGTTGGTGTTTTCCAAGCGGGGACGCGATTATGTGAAGTTCATGATTAAGCATGCCCGCTAGCCGGCTGTTTGCGTTGCAGCCTACGACGTCAGCATGACTTTCACGGCCTCGCGCTGGTCCATGGCCTCGTAGGCGCGCGGAGCGTCGGCAAGCGGGAGCGTGAGGTCGAAGACGTCGCCCGGGGTGATGGCGCCGGAGTAGATGAGATCCACCAGCTCCGGCAGGAAGCGGCGGACAGGGGCGGGGCCGCCGTGCAGGTGGACGAGCGCGCCGAAGAGCTTGATGCCCTCGATGCTTACGCCGTGGGAGACGCCGACGAAGCCGACGTGGCCGCCCCGGCGGGTGGACTTCAGTGCCTGCTGCATCGCCTCGTCGGAGCCGACAGCCTCCACCGTGCTGTGCGCACCGTAGCCGCCGGTGAGTGCCTTGACCTTCTCCGCGAAGGCCTCGCCGCGCTCTTCTAGGATGTCCGTGGCGCCGAACTTTCGGGCCAGCTCCTGGCGGGAAGCATGGCGGGAGGAGACGATGATGTGCTCGGCGCCGAGCTGCTTCGCGGCGAGGACGGCGGACAGGCCCACTGCGCCGTCGCCGACCACGGCCACGGTCTTGCCTGGGCCGGCCTCCGCGGCGACGGCGCCGAACCAGCCAGTGCCCAGCACGTCGGAGGCGGCCAGGACGTGGCGGAGCTGATCGTCATTGGGGGCGGCGGGGAGGGTGACTAAGGTGCCGTCGGCAAGCGGGATGCGGGCAAGCTCCGCCTGCGTGCCCACCGAGCCCATGAAGACGCGGTTGGTGCAGCCGGACTCGTAGCCGGCCTGGCAGACCTCGCATTGCCCACAGGAGGCGACGAAGGAGCCGACGACCCAGTCGCCGACCTTGACCTGGCGGACGTCATCGCCGATTTCCTTGACCACGCCGACGTACTCGTGGCCCATCTGGGCACCAGCGTTGACATCCTCGAGGCCGCGGTACGGCCACAGGTCGGAGCCGCAGACGCAGGCGGCTTTGACCTCGATGACGGCGTCGGTGGGTTCGATGAGGGCGGCGTCGGCGACCTCGTCAACGCGGATCTCGCGAGGGCCGTGGATGACAACTGCGCGCATGGTGGTGCTCCTTAGCGGTTGGTGATGTGGCCACCAATTCTACGCGTGTGGTGTGGTCGGCGCGACGGCGAAAAACTGTAAACCCCGAGAGACAAACCTCTGTTTAGCCCTAAAAAGTGGTGGGAGGGGACGTGCGGGCTAGAAGCGCTCGCCGCGGCGGCGCCGCACGTTGGCGTTGTTGCCCGCGCTGCCGTAGCTCGCGCGCTTGGGCTTGAGTTTCTGTGCGGCGTCCGGCTGCGGCGCCGGCGCGGGCTCAGTGGCGGGCTCTGTGGAGGAATCCGCAGACGCCGCGGGAACGGGCGCGGACTCAGGAGCCGCGCCGGCCGTCATCTCCGCTTCCTCCTCGCGCACGCGCTTGCGCTCGCGAATTTCGGAGTAGACGAAGTAGATGAGCGCAGCCGGCGCCAGCGCGCCGAAGGCCAGCCACTGCAGGCCGTAGGACAGGTGGTTGCCCGAATCCAGCTTCGGCACCGGCATCGGGTTAAGCACGCCGGGGGAACCCTCGGACAGCTGGACGTAGTCCTCGCCCGGGCGGGTGCTGGTGAGCTCGCCGATTTGCTCCGGGTTGACCGAATAGACCTGCTGGTAGCCCTCGCGCTCAATCGGTGCGGAGTCGTGGACCCGCTCGGACTCGCGGACCATGCCCGTGACCTCCTGCTCGCCGGCCGGAGCCGTGGGGATGTCTGGGACCGCGTTGGCCTCGCCCGCTGGCAGCCACCCGCGGTTAACCAGCAGCTGCTGGCCGCCGTCAGTTTCGAAGACCACCAGTGACTGGTACGACGGGCCTGAGCCCGCCGGGCGCAGACGCAGGAGCACCTCGGAGTCGGGGAGGTAGTGGCCCTGCAGGCTCACCCGTGTCCACTCCTCGCCGGGGCGGATGGCACCGCCATCGCCCAGGACGTCCGCTACAGGCTGGGGGTCGGATTCGTAGGCGCGCTCAATCTGCTTGTTGCGCTCGCTGATGTCGTGGTTCTTGCCCAGCTGCCACGGCGCCAGGATAGAAAACGACAGGTAGGAGAATCCGATGATAAACAGCGTCAGCATCACCCAGCTCGGCTTGAGGAAGGTTGTCACCCAGGATTGCTTCGGCTTCTTCGGCGTACTCGTACTCACGGTTACTCAGTCTAGCCCCGGCGGGGCAAAGTTCTAAGTGGCGTGCTCGCGGATCCACGCCAGGATGCCCGGAACCGCCGCCTCGATCTGTTCGCGGGTGACGGTGAAACCCTCCGGCCCGCCGTAGTAGGGGTCTTCCACGGATGCCTCAGGTTCGGCGGCCGGGTCGAAGCTACGCAGCAGGCGCACTTTGTCCTCCGGAACGCCGCGGGCGATGAGCTCCGAGCGGTGGCCGGTATCCAGCGCCACGAGCAGGTCAGCGTCCATGTGTTCCGGGCCGAGCTGGGCGGCCAGGTGGCTGGAGCCGTCGTGGCCCGCGCGGCGCAGCTCGGCTACCGCGCGCTTATCCGCGCCCTGGCCCACGTGCCAGCCGCCGATTCCGCAGGAGCTCACCCGCGCCGCGAGGTCGAGCATCTCCTTCTCGATGGCGTCGTGGACGATCACCTCAGCCATAGGGGAGCGGCAGATGTTTCCCGTGCACACGAAGACCACGTGGAGGCGGGAATCTTCTTGTTCGTCCGGGGAAGTGTGCGCGGGCATCGTCGTGGCGTCTCCTGATATTGGCTGGGGCCCGCGAGCACGGGCCATATAATTGGTGAACGCAGTTAGGATAGTCCAGTAATGCCCCCGAGCGCCAAGGAGTAGTGCTGACCATGAATGTTGCCGATATCGTGAGGGTCTTGGACGAGGCCTACCCGCCGCACTTGGCGGAGAAGTGGGACCAGGTGGGACTCATCTGCGGCGACCCGGACGCGGAAGTGAACACCGTGGCTTTCGCGCTGGACTGCACTCACGCCGTGGCCGAGCGCGCCGTGGAGATGGGTGCGGACATGCTCGTCGTGCACCATCCGTTGCTGTTGCGGGG
The DNA here is from genome assembly GCF_014217255.1 of Corynebacterium incognita. NCBI lineage: Bacteria > Bacillati > Actinomycetota > Actinomycetes > Mycobacteriales > Corynebacteriaceae > Corynebacterium > Corynebacterium incognitum. The sequence goes on along the minus strand of NZ_CP059404.1, from coordinate 521,412 downwards.
CGTGCACTCGGTGGCCGCAAACACGCCAAAAGGCAAGGTCATCCACACCCTCATCCGCGGTGGCGTGGCTCTGTTCGCCGCGCACACCAACGCTGATTCCGCGCGCCCTGGCGTCAATGACAAGCTCGCCGAGCTCGTCGGCATCACCCCCGGCCGCCCCATCGCGCCGAAGGAGGGCCCGGGCCTGGACAAGTGGGGCGTCCACGTTCCCGTTGCCGCCGCGGAGCAGGTCAAGGAGGCTCTGTTCGCCGCCGGGGCGGGGGAGATCGGCAACTACTCGCGCTGCGCCTTCGACATCCCCGGCCAGGGCCAGTTCCGCCCCGAGGACGGTGCCGCTCCCGCCGAGGGCGAGGTGGGGGTGCTGCACCGCGGCGAGGAGATCCGCGTGGAGTTCGTGGCTCCGCGGCGCCGGCGCGCCGGGCTTATCGACGCCCTGTTATCCGCGCACCCCTACGAGACCCCGGCGTACGACGTCGTGGAGATGCCGCACCTGGAGAACGTGGACGAGGCCGAGGGGCTGGGCCGGGTGGGTGAGCTGCCGGAGGCGATGACGCTGCGCGAGTTCACCCAACAAGTTGCTAACAACCTGCCCGCCACTGAATGGGGCGTGCGCGCCGCGGGCGACCCGGAGCGCCTGGTGAAGAAGGTCGCGGTGTCGTCTGGCTCCGGCGACTCCTTCCTGGATGCGGCCGCCGCGCTCGGCGTGGACGTCTTCGTCACCTCCGACCTGCGTCATCACCCGGTGGACGAACACCTGCGCGCCGGCGGCCCCGCGGTGGTGGACACCGCGCACTGGGCGAGCGAGTTCCCGTGGTGTGAGCAGGCGCAAGGGATCGTCGAAAAGCACGCGGGCGTAAGGTGTGAGGTTATCGATATTCGCACCGACCCATGGACCATCAGCGCGCACCCCGCGCAGTAAGGAAAGCTGCGATGACAGTGATGAAACTAGACAAAGACACCCAGCTCAAGCTCCTGGAGCTAGCCAACCTCTCCCGCGGGGAGAACACCCCGGACAGCGCGTCCACCAACGTGGAGGCCGAGGAGCTGCAGGCCGCCAAGGATGAGCACAAGCGCGCTCTGGACGCCGCGGCCGCCGCGCAGATGGCGGTCGACGACATGGAGGCGGAGATCCTGCGTATCCAGGAGGACGAGCGGAAGCTGCGGCGTCGGGAAGCCGACAACAAAAAGCAGCTCGGCGCCGAGACCGATCCCACCCGCCGTAAGGACATTGAGCACGACCTCTACTCGGCCAAATCCCGCATCGCCGACCTGATGAGCGAGCTGCAGGAGGCGCACAACGAGATCCACGCGCTGCGCCAGAACCTGGACGTCCACGGCGCCCGCGTGGACGAGGCTAAGCGCAAGGTGGAGCTGGCTCAGCGCGCCGCCGACGCCACCCCGGTGGTGGACGAGGTCCCGCGCGAGGAGAAGATCGCGCAGCTGCGGGCGCAGTTGCCTGCCGACGCCGTGGCGCAGTTTGACGCCCAGCGCCAGGAAAACCTCGTGGGTGTCGCGGAATTCAACGGCCGCTCCTGCAACGGCTGCTTCATTGTGCTGCCGCCGGCCAACCGCTCCGCCATCCGCAACGCCCCGGCCGATGAGATGCCGGAATGCCCGGAGTGCGGCAGCTTCCTGGTCCGCACGAACGCCGCTTAAACTCACAAAGAAAGTACAGGTGACGCGCGTGGCGCAGGTGTCAAAGGTCAATATTTACGCCGACGGCGGTTCTCGCGGTAACCCCGGTGTGGCCGGTTCCGGCACGGTGGTCTACTCCGGCGACGGGCAGACGATCCTCAAGGAAATCGTCTACGTTGTGGGCACGAAGCACACCAACAACGTGGCCGAGTACCACGGACTGTTGCGCGGGCTGGAGGCCGCCCGCGAGCTGGGGGCCGCAGAGGTGGAGTTCTACATGGACTCCAAGCTCGTGGTGGAGCAGGTCAACGGCCGGTGGAAAATCAAGCACCCGGACATGCAGAAACTGGCTCTTGAGGCCCGCCGCATTATCAACGATTTCGACTCCTTCAGCCTCGAATGGGTCCCGCGCGCGAAAAACAAAGTGGCCGACGCGCTGAGCAACGACGCCATGGACGCCGCCGCGAGCGGGCATCCGGAGGGCATCGTCGGCGGCGCTGAGCCAGAACCCGCGCCGGAGACCCCAGAGGCTCCGGTGACGGCGGGGGACTTCTCCTTCGACCGCGGCGAGGTGACCAGCTTCGTGCTCCTACGCCACGGCCAGACCGAGATGACCCGCGCCAAGCAGTACGCCGGGCACGCGGACCCGGCGCTGGATGAGACGGGGCGTCGCCAAGCAGCGGCCGCGGCCCAGGAGCTCGCGCACCGCGTGGAGCGGGGCGTGCTGCGCGTCGACGCCATCGTTAGCTCCCCGCTGCGCCGCTGTAAGGAGACCGCGGCCGTCGTGGCCAAGGTCCTGCCCGGTGAGCTGGAGGTGCGCGAGGTGCCCGAGCTCATCGAAGTTGACTTCGGCGCCTGGGACGGCAAGACCTTTGCCGAGGCGCACGCCCGCGACCCTGAGCTGCACGAGCGCTGGCTCACCGACAACGCCGCCACCCCGCCCGGCGGGGAATCCCTGCAGACCCTGCACCGCCGCGTCCGCGCCGCGCGCCAGCAGCTACAGCGCGACTTCGCTGGGAAGACCGTCCTGGTGGTCACCCACGTCAACCCCATCAAATCCTTCCTGCGTCAGGGGCTCGACGCCGGGCCCACGGTATTCCACCGCATGTTCTTGTCCCCGGCGTCGCTGAGCACCGTGGACTTCTTTGACGGCGGGAACACCGGCCAGCCCGGCGGCACCGTGACGTCCTTCAACGATTGCGGTCATCTGGCCGGGTTGAGCTAGAATAATTCGCTGAACGAGCCAGCCGGGTGATCGCGGCAAACAAACCACCGCCTGACATGGCGGCAGGTGAGCGCCGAGGAAAGTCCGGACTCCACAGAGCACGGTGGTTGCTAACGGCAACCCGGGGCAACCCGCGGGCACAGTGCAACAGAAAGTAAACCGCCACGCCATGGTGCGGGGTAAGGGTGAAAGGGTGCGGTAAGAGCGCACCAGCGGATCAGGTGACTGGCCCGGCTAGGTAAACCCCACTGGGAGCAAGGCATCACGGCCTGGTGTTTCACCAGACCCGATCGGATGGTTGAGGGCTGCTCGCCCGAGTCCGAAGGTAGCTGCTTGAGGCGGCCAGCAATGGTCGACCCAGATGGATGATCACCGCCTTGAATAAGGCACAGAATCCGGCTTATAGGCTGGCTCGCTCACATAAACTTATCCGCTGGTGGCCCCGCCCATGGCCGCGGCAATGGCGCCACCTTTGGCACAATGGGCGGTTATGAAACTCTTTGCGGCCCCACTGAACTTCCGCGACATCGCCACCGAGTACCAGGTGCCTACGGATTTTGACCCGGCCCTGCGCGAGGAAGCAGCGCGGGCGGAGGATCGATACGCCGATGCGCGTCGCGACGCCCGCGATATCCCCCTGGTCACCATCGACCCGGTGGGCTCAAAGGACCTTGACCAGGCGGTCTACATCGAGGCCACGGGCGGCGCGGAAGGCCCCGCCGGGTACACGGTGGTCTACGCCATCGCCGACGTCGCGGCGTTCGTCGCGCCGGGCTCCGCGCTGGAGGAGGAATCCCTGCGCCGCGGCCAGACCATCTACCTGCCCGACGAGCCCGCGCGCCTGCACCCGCCGGAGATCTCCGAGGGCAAGGGCTCGCTGCTCCCGGACGTGGACAGGCCATGTGTGTTGTGGACCTTCCACCTCGACGGTGTCGGCGAGGTGGAAGACTTCCACGTCGAGCGCGCGCTGGTGCGCTCCCGGGCGCGCCTGGATTACGACGGCGTGCAGGCCGACCTCGAGCGCGGTGCCGTCCATCCGTCTATCGCGCTGCTGCCCGAGGTGGGCAAGCTACGCCAGGAATCCGCCCTGCGCCGCCAGGCCGTCAACGTGCGCCTGCCGTCGCAGCGCGTGGTGGAATCCGACCAAGGCGGTTACGAGCTCATCATCGAGCCCCGCCACGAGGTCATGGACTACAACTCGGAGATCTCACTGCTCACCGGCATGTGTGCGGGCCAGCTCATGCAGTCCCGCGGCGCAGGCCTGTTGCGTACCCTGCGCCCGGCCAGCGAGGAGACCGAGTCCCAGTTCCGCGCGGAGGCGCAGGCGCTGGGCTTTGAGATCGGCGGGCGCTCCATCGGCGAATTTCTCATGAGCGTGGACGCGGACACCCCGCGCGGCATGGCACTCATGCGCGAGACCCTACACTTGCTGCGCGGCGCGGACTACGCGCGCGTGGGCAGCGAGGAGGAGGCCGTGCACGCGGGCATCGGCGGCTACTACGCCCACGTCACCGCGCCGCTGCGTCGGCTTGTGGACCGCTTCGCCACCGAGGTGTGCCTGGCGCTGGCCAACGACCAGGAACCGCCGCAATGGGTGCTCGAGCGTATCGACGCCGTGCTGGAATCCATGCGGCGCACCACCCAGCTGGCGTCCACCGTGGACAAGGCCTGCCTGAACCTCACCGAGGCCACCGTGCTGCAGCCGTGGGTGGGGGAGAACTTCCACGCCACGATCCTCACCAGCGATGCGGAGAAGCACAAGGCCCGCATCTTCGTGCCCGAGCCGCCCGTGCTCGCCAATTGCGTGGGCGCTCCGCAGCAGGGCGGGGAGGAGAGCGTGTCCTTGGTCAAGGCGGACACCCAGGCCCGCGACGTCCTGTTCGCCTGGCCGGCGGATTAATCCAGGCCCGCCGGGGTTCCGGCTGTGAGCGCGACGACGGTGAAGCCGTCCTCCGCGGCGTCGGCGGCGAAGTTGGGAGCCTTGGCCGCGGGGACGTAGGCCACCACGGCTGCTGACGTCCCTGCGGTGAGCGCGCGGGCCGCTACGGCGCCGCGCAGAGTCAGCAGCTGCGCTAACTCCTCGGTGCCGCCTAGCTGGTAATCCACGTCCACGCTGCGCTGCGAGGCGGCGAGCAGCGGGAAGAGATCCGCGCCGCGGCGCGAGCGCAGGGCCTTGGCAAAGGACTCGGCGCGCTCGGTCTCGGCCTCGTAGAAGTTCAGCCAGCTCGCGGCCTCGTCGGTGCGTGGGGTGCCCTCGGTGCCGTGGACGCGGTGCACGGCTTCGAGCCACTCGACCACGCGCTGCGGGGCATCGGGGAGCAGGCGCAGAGATTCCGCGCCGAACGCGTGGCAGGCCTGGCTGACAAAGCGCTGGCGGCGGCGGATATCGCGGGCGGCCTCCAGGCGCTGCGCGACGGCGGAGGCGTCTCCGGAGCTAGGCGGCGGCACCACCACGAACGCTGCGAGCTCGTCGGTCAGCGGGTGCGGGGCGTGAGTGACCGAATTGTCTGCGTAGTCCACCACGGTGATGTTCTGGCCGTCGCCGCGCAGGGCGGCGGAGTAGCGGGTGCGCAGGGCCGGAAACTCGGAGAAGGTCTCGGCTGAGGACGCACAAATGTCGGCGAGGCGGGCGCGCAGCGGGGCGTCGGAAAGCTCCGGCGAATCGCCCAGCAGCGCCAGCGCCACCGCGGTGTCGACGGCCGCGGCGTTGCCCAGGCCGGCATCGTCCGGGATGTCCGTGACTACCGTGATATCCAGGCCCGCGGTGTCCCGGGAGAGCAGCTGGCGGTTGACCATCGAGTACACCATGCCCGCCAGGCGTTGCACGATGCCGCCGGTGGGATCCGGCGGGGTGATGGTCTGGCCGTTGTCATCCAGCTCCGGCTGCTGCGCGGCGGCCAGCTGTGCGGCCTCCTCCAGCGAGGAGCTGCCGTGGGTGACCTCCGGCTCGACGTCCTTGCCACTAGGATCCACGCGCTGCTGGTGGCAGACGATGGAAATCACGTCATCTTGACGTGGGCTCACCGCGGCCGCCGCGCGCAGATCGCTGAGCCCCACTAGGGTCAGGCCGCCGAAGTGATCCACGTGCTCACCGATGAGCGGCCAGGTGGCAGGGGCGCTGGCCACGTGCGCCGGCGCGGTGCCGGTGTCCTCCTCGTGGGCGCGGGTGACGCGCTGGGCGGCCGATTCTTGCGCGGTGTGCCACAAAGGCATGTGTGACCAGTCTCCTTCAATGTATGTAGGTGCGGCGGTGAGGCAACAGCGGGCGGCGGGGCTAGGCGACCCGGTTTTTTAAGTACCCTAGGACAACACGGGTTGGTGAACACGAGCCGCGCCCAGCGATGGCCCGCGGAACGCAACATCGACCAATATAACCCATATCCCTGAACCGACAGTCTTAAGGAGTCACGACCATGAACGCGATGAACGACGATCAAAAGTGGTACTACAACCCCTCTACCGGCGAGGTTACCCAGGGCAAAGAGGGTTCGTGGGATGACCGCATGGGCCCGTACGATTCCGAGGCCGAGGCGCGCAACGCCATCGACATCGCGCAGCAGCGCAATAAGGCCGCGGAAGCAGAAGAGGAGGCCGACGACAACTGGGGTGAGCCGGCCTCCTGGGAGAGGTAGTGCGCGCCGATGCGCGCCGTTGATTACTTCTTCAGCTTCTTCTTCAGCGGCTTGAACGCCGACTTAATAGCCTTGACGTCCTCGTTGTAGTCCTCCAGCGCCTGCAGGCCAATCTGGCGCTCGCGCTGGTACAGCAGGCCGTAGCCGAAGGTGTCCTCGCCGCGGCGGCGTGCCTGCTCGGTGAGCTCTAGCAGCTTGTCGCGCGAGGTGACGGAGTCCTGGAAGTCGCCCAGCGTGGACTGCAGCTGTTTGCACGCGGCGTAGAGGCGCTTGGTCTTGAGCTTCGTGGCCGAGCCCACGGCCTCCGCAGCGTAGCGCAGCTTCTTCGCCGCCTTGCGCATGTCGTGATAGTACTCCTCGCGCTCGTGCAGCGTGAGCTCCTCGTTGTCCCAGTTCTTCACCGCCTTCTCGTGGCGCTTGAGCAGCTTGGTGTAGGCCTCATTGAGGTGCTGCGCCAGCACGGTCTCCATGTCCGCCTCTGGCTCTGGCTTCGCCTCGGGCTTCTTGTCGTCCTTGGCTGCTGCCTCGGTCTCCGGCTCATCCGTGATGCCCGCTTCGTCCGCGACGCCCGCCTCGGCGACGACGGCGTGCTTCGGCTCGTAGTCGGAAGAGGTTTCGGCGGCGTCCGTCTCTGGGGCGTCGAGGGGCTGCGGCAGCTCGGCGTCCTTCTGCATCACGGGCGGGTTGACCAGCACGCGGTCCAGGGACTCCAGCAGCTCCAGGTAGCGCTCGGAGTTCAGCGCGGCCACCACGTGGCGGTGCGCGCGGCGGTACTCGTCGCCCATGTCCGTGGCGATGTGCTGGCGGGTCTCCTCATCCAGCACCCCGGAATCCTCCGCGGCGAGCAGGGACTGCCAACGTTCCTCCACGACCTCCGCGTCGCGCGCCTTGCCCAGCATGCCGGCCAGCAGCTTGAGCTCGGACTCGATGTGGTCGATGTCCTCGCCGCCGATGACGCCGCGGAACGTCTGCATGTGGCTGCGCAGCTCGCGGGTAGCCACGCGCATCTGGTGCACCGAATCCCATTCGTCGCGGCGCACCTTCGGATCGTATTCCACGAGCTTGTCCCGGTTCGCGCTCAAAGCCGTGATGACCGCCGCGGCGGGGGAGTCCTCGTCCACCTGTGCCACCTGTAGTGATGATGGCAGCGGCGCGGACTGCGCCGAGTCGCCGAGCGCCTGCGCCAGCTTGGACGGCGACGAGGACAGGCGCGCGCCCGCGCCAATCAACAGCGACGTCGCCGCGCGCAGCACCACGTTGCCCTCCTCGGAGCCGTTGTACTCACCGGCCAGTTCCACCTCCCACTCGCGCCAGGTGGTCTGCTGGCCGTCCGGCAGGAAGGACCACGCGGTCACGCGGTCGTCGCAGAACTCACACACCGGCTTGCCCGCGGCGTTCGCGAAGTCGCTTTCAATCCGGTTGTTGTCCACCTGCGCCACCGGGACGAGCGGCTGGTTGCGCACGACGGCGCGGACCTGGGAGAGCAACTCCTCCGGGACCTGGTACTGGCCGTCGACAGGCTCGCCCATCTCCGCGTGTAACTCCACGCGGCCCTGGGTGCCCGGCAGCTTGATGTGCCAGCCGTCGTCCTTGCCGCCCGTGCGGCGGCGCAGGGTGATCTTGTTGCGCGTCAGGCGCAGATCCTCGGTGTCGTAGTAGATGGCCGAGAGCTGGTGAGTGCGGATGGTGGTGACCGCCTCGACGGCGGCCAGGGAGGTGAGGTCGGGAACGATGGTATCTTCAGCCACGCTGAATTTCGCTTCAATTTCCAACGCAGTCTTCAGTGCCATGACGGTGAATGCTCCTTATAGAAAAAGACCGGGTACTCAACGCGATGTTACCTGGCTTTGAATTCCCCTAAGGTTGGAAGGTATGAACAGCCAACACGAATTTGTGCTCAGCACCGTGGAAGACCGCGATATCCGGTTCATCCGCCTCTGGTTCACCGACATCATGGGCTCGCTTAAGTCCGTGGTGATGAGCCCGTCCGAGCTGGAATCGGCCTTTGAAGAGGGCGTTGGCTTCGACGGCTCCTCCGTGGAGGGCTTCAGCCGCATCTCCGAGTCCGACACCATCGCGTTCCCGGACCCGTCCACGTTCCAGATCATGCCTTTCGACGCCGACGAGCCCGACCTGCAGTCCGCGCGGATGTTCTGCGACATCGCCATGCCGGACGGCCAGCCGTCTATGGTGGATCCGCGCAACGTCCTGCGCCGCCAGGTCACCGCCGCCGCGGCGGACGGCTTTACCTGCAAGGTCTCTCCGGAGATTGAGTTCTACCTCATTCAGGCCGGTGGCGGCATCGACAAACTGGTGGCCACTGACAACGGCGGCTACTTCGACCAGGCCACCTACAACGAGGCGCCGCGCTTTCGCCGCCAGGCCATGCGCAGCCTCGAGGCCCTAGGCATCGCCACGGAGTTCTCTCACCATGAGACCGCGCCGGGACAGCAGGAAATTGACCTGCGCCACGGCGACGTGTTGGACATGGCGGACAACATCATGACCTTCCGCTACGTGATCAAGAAGGTCGCCGCGGACCAGGGCGTGCGCGCGACGTTCATGCCGAAGCCCTTCCAGGAGCACTCCGGTTCCGGCATGCACACCCACATGTCCCTGTTCGAGGGGGAGTCCAACGCCTTTCACGACCCGGACGACGAGTTCTCCCTGTCCACTACTGCAAAGCAATTCATCGCGGGCATCCTGGAGCACTCGCTGGAACTCACCGCGATCACCAACCAGTGGGTGAACTCGTACAAGCGCTTGGTGTTTGGCAACGAGGCCCCGGGCGCCGTGACGTGGGGAGTGTCCAACCGCTCCGCGCTGGTACGCGTGCCCACCTACCGCCTGCACAAGGAAGAATCCCGCCGGATCGAGATCCGCAACATCGACTCCGCCGTGAACCCCTACCTGGGCTACGCGGTGCTGCTCGCCGCGGGGCTCAAGGGCATCCGCGAGGGATACGAGTTGGGCGAGCCCGCCGAGGACGACGTTCACTCGCTCACCCGCCGCGAGCGCCGCGCCATGGGGTACAAGGACTTGCCGTCCTCGCTCGATCAGGCGCTGCGCGAGCTGGAGCGCTCCGATTTTATGGCGGATGTCCTCGGCGAGCACGTTTTCGAGTACTTCCTGCGCGCCAAGTGGGACGAGTGGCACGCCTACCAGGAGCAGATCACCCCCTACGAGCTGCGCTACCACATCGACTACTAGACCTTCACGGATTTCTACAGGAGCTGGATTTTCATGGCCGGACGTTCCTCCACCCCGTCCCCGGCGACCCTCGGGCTCAGCAGCCCGCACGCCGCGGCGGATCTTGAGACGCTGGGCTGGACCAGCGCGGACTACCGCGACGTCTTGTTCTGCCTGGCTGCCGCCGGCGATCCCAACCTTGCGCTGAACACCACCTACCGCATCCGCGAGGGCCTCGGCGAGGGCTTCGCCCAGGTCAACGAGAAGCTCCGCAACAACCAGGGCTTCCGCGCCCGCTTCTTCTCACTCCTCGGCGGCTCCACGGCGCTGGGGGATCATCTGGCTGCGAACCCGCACCTGTGGGAGGAGTTGTTGGGCCCGCTGCCCAACGAGGTGGAGATGCACCAGGCGATGTTGGGCGCCATCGACGCCCACCCGGCGGAGTTCGCTGACGCCGGGGAGGGGGACGTCGATAAGCCAGCAGACACCGCGCGCGCGGACCTGTCTACTCCCGGCACCTACGTCTCCACGATGGACGAGACGGAGGCCAAGAAAACCCTGCGCATGACTTACCGCACGCTGATCATGCGCGTGGCTGCCCACGACCTAGCCGGCACCTTCATCTCCCGCAAGGGACTGAGCGCCACCCAGCCGCGCCTGTCGCTCACGCAGGTGACCAAGCTCACCAGCGCGCTAGCCGACGCCGCGCTCACCGCCGCGCTCGCCCTCGCCAACGGCAAGGTCTACGGCACCGAGCCTATCGACGCCCGACTGACCGTCATCGCCATGGGTAAGTGCGGCGCCGAGGAGCTGAATTACATTTCGGACGTGGACGTCATCTTCGTGGCCGAGGACGCCAGCTCCGCCGCCACCCGCGTGGCCGCGGAGTTCAACCGCATCGGCACCGCTTGCTTTTTCGAAGTGGACGCCAACCTCCGGCCCGAGGGCAAATCCGGCGCCCTCGTCCGCACCCTGGAATCCCACATCAAGTACTACAAACGCTGGGCCGAGACCTGGGAGTTCCAGGCGCTGCTCAAGGCGCGCCCGCAGACCGGCTACGTGCCGCTGGGCCAGGACTACCTGGACGCAATCGGCTCCATGGTGTGGTCCGCTAGCGAGCGTGACTCGTTCGTGGAGGACGTCCAGGCCATGCGCCGCCGGGTGCTGGACAACGTGCCCAAGGAGCTCAAGCACCGCGAGCTCAAACTCGGCGTGGGCGGGCTGCGCGACGTCGAATTCGCCGTCCAGTTGCTCCAGCTGGTCCACGGCCGCTCGCACGAATCCCTCCGCGTGCTTTCCACGGTGGAGGCCCTGGACCGGCTCGTGCAGGAAGGCTACGTGGGCCGCGAGGACGGCCACCAGCTCATCGACGCCTACGAATTCCTGCGCCTGCTCGAGCACCGCCTGCAGCTCGAGCGCTTCCGCCGCACCCACCTCATGCCCGCCGACGACGACGAGGACGGCCTGCGCTGGTTGGCCCGCATCTCCGGCTTCGCGTCCACCAACTCGGCCTCCGCCGCCCAGCTCATGCTGGCGGAGCTCAAGACTGTGCGCGTGCGCATCTCCGAGCTGCACTCGCGCCTGTTCTACCGCCCGCTGCTCAACTCCGTGGCCTCCATGTCCGCCTACGAGCTCAAGCTCTCCCCGGAGGCCGCCAAGCTGCAGCTGGCCGCGCTCGGCTACGGCGACCCGTCCCGCGCCTTCGAGCACCTCACCGCGCTGGCCGCCGGCACTTCCCGTAAGGCCCGCATCCAGGCCATCTTGCTGCCCACCCTCATGGAGTGGCTGGCGGGCACCGCCGACCCGGACGCCGGCCTGCTCAACTACCGCAAGCTCTCCGAGGCCGCATACGACCGCAGTTGGTTCCTGCGCATGCTTCGCGACGAAGGCGTGGTCGGCCAGCGCCTCATGATCATCCTGGGCAATTCGCCCTATACCTCCGAGCTCATCATCGCCGCGCCGGACGTGGTGAAGCTGCTCTCCGACGGCGCGCTGCGCCCGAAGTTCATGGAAACTGCCCCACACCAGGCCAACCAGGCGCTGGTCAACTCGTCCAAGCGGCACAAGGACCCGGACAAGGCCGTGGCCATCGCGCGCTCCCTCCGTCGGGTGGAGCTGGCGCGCATCGCCGCCGCCGACCTGCTGGGCTTCATGCCGGTCAGCCAGGTCTGCCGCGAGCTGTCCCTGCTGTGGAACGCGGTGCTAGAGGCCAGCCTCCGCGCCGAGGTGCGCGCCTGGCTGCTGGACGCGGGCGTCGACACGCCGCCGGCCCGCATCGCCGTCATCGGAATGGGCCGGCTTGGCGGCATGGAGCTCGGCTACGGCTCGGACGCCGACGTCATGTTCGTAGCCGAGCCCACCGGGCTGGACGGTTTTGATGACAACGCGGCCATCAAGTGGGCCGCGGGCATCGTGGACTCCATGCGCTCGCGGCTGTCTAAGCCGTCCGGCGACCCGCCCTTGGAAGTCGACCTGGGGCTGCGCCCCGAAGGCCGCTCCGGCGCCGTCGTGCGCACCGTCGCGTCCTATGAGCGCTACTACTCCCGTTGGGGCGAGCCGTGGGAAGTGCAGGCGCTGCTGCGCGCCACCTTCGTCGGCGGCGACGTCGAGGTCGGACGTGCATTCCTGCACGCCATTGACCCGTTCCGCTACCCGGAAGACGGCGCCAGCGAATCCCTGATTCGCGAGATCCGTCGCATGAAAGCCCGCGTGGATAACGAGCGCCTGCCCCGTGGCGCGGACCGCAACACCCACACCAAACTCGGACGCGGCGCGCTCACGGACATCGAGTGGACCGTGCAGCTGCTCACCATGATGCACGCCCACGAACACGAGGAACTGCACAACACCTCCACGCTGGAGGCGCTGGACGTGATCGAAGACAAGGAGATCATTGCGCCGGACAAGGTGCGCACGCTGCGTGAGGCGTGGCTGTTTGCCACCAACGCCCGCAACGCCCTAGTGCTCGTGCGCGGCAAGCGCACGGACCAGCTCCCGCAACCGGGACCGCAGCTCGCGCAGGTGGCAGGCGCGGCGGGCTGGCCGCCGGAGGACAACCAGGAGTTTCTCGATGCGTACCTCAAGACCACACGCCTGGCGCGCCGGGTGGTGGACGAGGTGTTCTGGGGCGAGGCCGAAAGCTTCGAGCACGCCCACTAACGCGGCTTTTCCCTAGACTGGGTGGGGACCGCCGCACCAGCTGCTTGAAGGAGTCCACCATGTCCTACGAGATGTCCATCGACCTGAACACCGCTACCTTCGCCGACCTCGCCATCTTCATGAACGACGCCCAGGAAAACGGCGCGGACCCCCACGAGGAACTCACCATCCGTGACGGCCGACTGACCGTCACGATCTCCACCACCGCCGAGGACCACATCGCGGAAAACCCGTGGCTCTATGACACCGGTGCGGACGAGGACTTCGTGATGCCGGAGGAGTTCATGGACACCCCGTCGTCCCCGCTATCGTCGCCACTGCGAGGGCTGTTTGATTCCTTCGGCGTCACAGAATCCACCAGCCGGCTCTCTGACGAGCTGAGCCGTCTCTCCGACGTCGGCCGCGAGTTCGTGCGCGAGTTGCGCACGGACCTGGACAACGCGGCGTCGGCAAGCAAGCACGGTCACCATTCCGCCTTCCGGGACTTCGATGCCAGCAACTTTGACGAGCGGCTGAAGGCCACCAACTTCGACGACGCCGCCGACGAACCAGAAACCCCCGATACCCAGGACGACCGCGACCAAGAGCAGTGATAATCTATTTCCATGCCTTCCCGTACGAGCGATAAACGCGACGCCACGCGCCTGCCGTACGGAATGATCGCAGCTGGAGTCGTGCTCATCGGAGTGGCTGGTGGCATGGCGATTGACCGTATGCCACCTGACCTGGAAAACCAGCGCACCGTGGGCGACGCCATCGGCACGGGTGCCTATCCGGGGGAGGCCCAGGCGCCCGACGCCCCGGAGAAATCCGCCGGCTCCAAACTCATCGACCTGGCTAATTCTCTGGGCATCCCCACGAAAGACCTCCCGCCCGAGGCGGTCAACAGCGATGACCGCACGGCGCTACGCGAGCTGCTCGCGGACGTCTTAGCCAAACAGGTGGCCAACGGTGAGCTCACCAACGCCGAAGCTGACGCGGTACTCAAAGCCTATGATCTGGGCATCATCGATGTGCCCTTTTTGCAAACCGACACCAAATAAAAAGCCATGTTCTATTCCTCCGCCCGCATCCGAGACCTCAAGCCAGGGGAGCGCGCGGAGGAAGACTTTTCTTTTTCTCTGCCCGCCGTGTGCCACCTCCGCGCGCGGGGGCTCTTGGAGTTCCGCACCCCGGTGACCGTTTTTGTGGGACCTAACGGTGCCGGGAAGTCCACGCTGCTGGAGGCCCTGGCTATTAGTGCGGGCTTCCCCGATGCTGGCGGCCCGCTGGCGGACGGACCCGCGGGATTGTCCGGCCTGCAGTCGAGCCTGCACAAGCGCACGGTGCTGCGGCCGGTGTACCCGGTGCGCCCGCCGCTGCGTGGGTTCTTTCTACGTGCGGACACGCACTCGGAACTCGTGGGCCGCATGGTGAGCCCCAAGGCTCAGGCGGGTTTCAACCGGCTGCCGCCGTCCCACCACCTGCAGCACCGCTCTCACGGAGAGTCCGTGATGGACATCCTCGCCGAACACGTTGACGGCGCCGGGATCTACTTCTTCGACGAGCCCGAATCCGGCCTCTCCGTCATCCGCCAGATGGCGCTGCTCGCGGAGATAGATCAGGCCGTGACCCGCGGCGGGCAGTTCTTCATCGCCACCCATTCGCCGATCTTGCTGGGCATCCCGCGCGCGACGATCCTGGAGGTGGGGGACGACGGCATCGTGCCCATCGCGTTCGAGGACACCGAGGCCGTGCGCGCGACGCGTGAGTTCCTGGCGGACCCGAGCGGCGTTGTGAAGTATGTGACCGCCCCGGACGTGGAATACCTTGGGGATTGACCTGATACTTTGCGTGCACCGGTATAAGATGTGGTGATGGACTACATCTCGACCCGCGATCCCCAGGCCACTCCCGCGAAGTTCACCGACATCCTCTTGGGCGGACTCGCCCCCGACGGCGGCCTCTACGTTCCCGTCGAATACCCCCAGCTGGACGCGGAAGTCTTGGAGACGTGGCGCGAGCTGCTCCACGAACGCGGCTACGCTGCCCTGGCGGCCGAGGTGCTCAAGCTTTACATCGATGACATCCCCGCCGCGGACCTCGAGGCCATCACCGCGCGTGCATATACCCACCCCACGTTCTCCTCACCCGAGATCGTGCCCGCCACCCAGCTTGGCGACGCCCTCTGGGTCGGCCACCTCTCCGAAGGCCCCACCGCTGCCTTCAAAGATATGGCCATGCAGCTTCTAGGTGAGCTGTTTGAATACGAGCTGGGCCGACGCGGGGAATCCCTGAACATCCTGGGCGCCACGTCAGGCGACACGGGGTCCTCCGCGGAATTCGCGATGCGCGGACGCGCGGGCGTGCGCGTGTTCATGCTGACCCCGGCTGGGCGCATGACCCCGTTCCAGCAGGCGCAGATGTTCGGGCTGGACGACCCAAACATCTTCAACATCGCGCTGGACGGCGTGTTCGACGACTGCCAGGACGTGGTGAAGGCGGTCTCCGGTGATGCTGATTTCAAGGCCACCCACCGCATCGGTGCGGTCAACTCCATCAACTGGGCCCGACTGCTGGCGCAGGTGGTCTACTACGTGGCGCTGTGGATCCGCGTGACGGACAAGCTGGGGGCGGCGCAGCCCGTATCCTTCGCGGTGCCCACCGGAAATTTCGGTGACATCTGCGCCGGCCACATCGCCCGGCAGATGGGCCTGCCCATTGACCGCTTGGTGCTGGCCACAAACGAAAACGACGTGCTGGACGAGTTCTTCCGCACCGGCAACTACCGGCCGCGCCCGGCGGCGGAGACCTTCAAGACGTCTTCTCCATCCATGGACATCTCCCGCGCCTCCAACTTCGAGCGCTTCGCTTTTGACCTGCTGGGCCGCGACGCTTCATTGGTAGGGGAGCTGTTCGGCGAGAAGGTCCGCGCCGGCGGCTTCTCGGTGGAGCAGGACGCGGTGGACGCGGCAGCGCAGCGCTACGGCTTTGTATCTGGTTCCTCTACGCACGCGGATCGCCTGGCCACCATCAAGGACGTGTACGAGCGCTATGGTTACTTGGTTGATCCGCATACCGCGGACGGCATCAAGGTGGCGCGCATGGCGCAGGAGGAGGGCGTGCGCTCGGAGATCGTGTGCCTGGAAACCGCGCTGCCGGTCAAGTTCGCGGAGACGATCCGCGAGGCCATCGGCCAGGAACCGCCCGTGCCGCCCCGGTTTGCCGACGTCATGGACGGTGGCCGCTTTGTCACGGACCTGCCCAACGACGCCGCGGTGGTCAAGGACTTCATCGTCCGCTCGATTGAACATAGCGCCTAGACTGAACACCATGTCTACCCCGGAATACATACTGAAACTGCGCGAAAAGATTGGCCACGACGAGCTGTTCCTCCCCGCGGTGACCTGCGTGATTGTCCGCGACGTCCCTGCGGGTGCCCCGGTATTTGAGGTGCCGAGTACGCTGCTGGCCCGCCGCGCGGACAACGGCAACTGGGCGCCGGTGTCTGGCATCTGCGAACCCCACGAAGACGTGCAGGTCACTGCGGTGCGCGAGGTGGAAGAAGAAATTGGACTCAAGGCGCACTGCGAGGCGCTGCTCGGCGTGGGCAAGGTCGGACCAGTGGTGTTTGATAACGGGGACCAGTGCATGTTCATGGACACCGCACTGCGCCTGAGCGTGGATGCGGACGCTGAGCCGCGCCTTAGCGACGACGAGAACACCGACGTCGCGTGGTTCAACGTCTCGCAGCTGCCCACCAGCCTGGCCCCGCGCCACCGCGTTCTCATCGCTGATGCCATCGCGCAGATGAAGCATCCCGCGGGTTTCAAGCCGCGCATGGGCTTTGGCAAGCGCGGCTAGCGCGGCTAGCGCGGCTAGCGCGCTGCGCTTCCAATCCGCTTAATGATGTAAAAAGTTGCTAATGATGCACTGTGCTTACAGAAAAACACTAAGCAAAGTGCGTGATTTGTAGCCTTTTATGCCATTAGCGATTTTCGGGGTTGAACAACTCTTTGAGCTCCGCCGCGAGGGGAGCGTCGCAACCCAGCGCGTGCATGACCGTGGAAAGCGCCTGGAGACTCATCACCTCGCGATACCCAAAGCGCAAGACCGTCAAACCCGCGCTGTTCTGCAATGCATCCGCGCGCATCTTCTCGGCCTCCAAGTTATAAAACTGTTCAGGCCCCTTCTCCCCGTATTTTGCGCGACCATCCAGTTCAATAGCCAACCCAGCATCCCGGACCAAGAAGTCCACGCGGTACCGCATCCCGCCCACCTCGACAACTGCCTGCGGCTCCACCACAAAACTGCCCTGCACCAGCACTTGTGCCAAGAAGATTGCCTCCAGCGCGGAGTCCAAACACAATGGCACCTGGCACACCAGTGAATCGAAGCCCTTGATGCGCCGAAGCTTCAGTTCGCGGGCTTCAGCGAATACCTGCAACGCGTCCGAGGGCGTACATTTTCCCTGCTTAAAGGCTCCGCTCGCGGCCACGAAAGTCGGAAGAAACCCGTAGTAGCGGTAAATATCTAGCAGGGTCCGTGGGATCGTGGTGGCCGTCGCTTCCCCAACATCACAGGTGTGGTGCTCCAGTAGTGCACCATTGAGAGCCTTCTCATTCGGCAGGGGCTTATGACGACCTCCACGTGCTCGCGTATAGGACTCAACGGGGATGTGGGAGTAGTGAACCAGCCACAGTCCCCATGCCACGGCCGCAGCGAAGCCGCCAAGGATTCGTCCTGGGCGAAGTCCCAGCCCGAGCGCTAATAGCCGGTATCTTTCCCACGGCTGCGGCGGTATGTCCGAGGTTCGGATAAAGACTCCGGGGAACAGCTTGAATAGGTCTCCCTGTTCCGTATAGCGGCTAACATGGACTCGAAGGTGAGGAATGTGAGTATTGTTGGCCAAGGTAATAAGGCCTGCAGACGTTGTTTTTAAGGCATCAAGATAGGTCTTCATACCCCGCACGCTAGCCAGCTCCCGCGCCGCGCAACAGACACAAGCACCGCGCCTGTGGACAACCGCACCCGCCGGTCGCCACGGAAGCCGGGTTATTCCACAGCCGCCAAAAATTCGCGCAGCGCGGGAACCGAATCGCAGCGCACCGCAGTCGAACCATAGGTGTCCGACAAGTCGGCCTCCACGCCGCACAGCAGGACCGTCGACTCCCACGTCAGCACCAGCCGCCCCCGCGTACACAGCGCAAACAACAACTCTGCGTCCGCCGCTGACCAGCGCCACGCCGTCGCGTAGAAGTCCGCCGCGCCCGCGCCCACATAGGAAGTTTCCAGCAACAGCGTCGCCCCGCGCACATAGATTCCTTCGCGGGGCAGCGGCGCCAGCACGTCACGCACCGCCGCCACGTCCGCGCGGTCCACCGACACGAGCGTTAGGGGCGTTCCCACGGCTCAATCTCCCCATCAACCACCGCAAACAGAGGGTGCGCAGCAGGCTTATCGACGCCCAGGTGTTCCGCGCACCACTCCGGCGTCCGGGCCGCAGACTTGGCGCGCAGGTGCTCAAGCTCGAAGGCCAACTGCCCAGTAGTCACCGGCAGCGTCCCCGGAAAGTTCGCGTCCACAATCAGCGAGCGGTTGAAGGCATAGCCTCGCCGGTCTGCCTCATCCGCTAGCCCCGTCAAGTAGCAGCCCACCGCCGCCACCGGGTCCTCTGTGGCGCGGAAACGCTCGAGCTGCGGGTGCTGCGTATAGCCCTTGGTGAGCCCACGCAGCACCTTCTGCGCGAGCAGCGTCTCCCGCCAGCCCGCGACCAGCGCGTAGCGGTCCAGCAGGCGGGGATGTAGCGACCAGATTCGCACGGCCTACTTCGCGCGGCCGAAGCGGGAGGAGTCCGCGCGCTCCCAGTCAGCACGCCACTCTTGCGGCGCGGTGCCGTCGAGAAGCGCGCCGTCGTCCAGCCACTGGTACATCTCCGCATATGACGGGTTCTCGGACGTCGAGACGCGGCGGCGCAGCATGTCTGGGGTGAGGTCCTTCGGGTCCGTCACGCCCATCGACGCCATGAGCGCCAGCGCCGAGCGCACCGTGTTCTTCTGGTAGTAGTACACGCGGTCGCCCTTGTCCGCCACGTCCAGGGAGCGGGTGAAGCGCGGGTTTTGCGTCGCGACGCCCACCGGGCACTCGCCCGTGTGGCACACCTGCGCCTGGATGCAGCCGACGGCCATCATCATCGCGCGGGCAGACATCGTCGCGTCCGCGCCCTGGATGAGGCGGGCCACGATGTCCTTGCCGCGGGCAATCTTGCCGGCCGCGGTGACCACGACCTGGTCGCGCAGGCCCGCGCCCTTCAACGCGTTGTGCACGGTGAGCAAGCCCTCGGTCAGCGGGAGGCCCACGTAGTCCGTGAAGTCGCGGTTCGCCGCGCCGGTGCCGCCCTCGCCGCCGTCGACGTCGATGAAGTCGGGGCCGTCGTTAAGCTCGACCATGGCCTTGCAGATAGCCAGCACGTCCACGCGGTCGCCCACGCAGAACTTGATGCCCACCGGCTTGCCGCCGGAGAGCTCACGCAGCTCCGCGCAGAAGCGCACGAGTTCCTCCGGGGTGGAGAATTCCTTGTGGTAGGACGGCGAGATGCAGTCCACGTCCTGCGGGATGCCACGGATGTCCGCGATTTCCTGGGTGATCTTTTCCTTGGGCAGGTGGCCGCCCACGCCCGGCTTTGCGCCCTGGGACATCTTGATGGCCACCATCTTGACGTTGGGGTGCTGCGCCTTCTCCGCGAACAGCTCGCGGTCCAAGCGGCCGTCCTCGGTACGGGCGCCGAAGTAGCCGGAGCCAATCTCCCAGATGAGGTCGGCGTCGTACTTGAGGTGGTACTCGGTGAGTCCGCCCTCGCCGGTGTTGTGTGCGAAGCCGCCCTTGGCGGAGCCCTTGTTCATGGCCAGCACGGCGTTGGCGGACAGGGAACCGTAGCTCATCGCGGACACGTTAAGCAGCGACAAGTCATAAGGTTGCGTGCAGTGCGGGCCGCCGACGCGCACGCGCGGGGCGATCTTGGGTGCGTCGACAGGCGCGAAGGAGTTCACCAGCGTCTCGTGGCCAATCTCCTCGAGCTGGCGCTCCGTACCGAAGCCCGCGACGGAGTCCAGGTCCTTCGCGTTCTCGTAGATCGCGGAGCGGGTCTCGCGGTCAAACGGGCGGCCGTCATAATCCGGCTCGATGAAGTACTGCTGAATCATCGGGCGGGCGTGCTCCATCATGTAGCGGGCACGGCCCACGACGGGGTAGCTACGCAGGATGGAGTGCTTCTTCTGGGTGAGGTCGTAGGCGGTGAGCCCGCTCAGGCCGGCGGCCGCGGCGCCAGCAACGTACTTGAAGATCTTCGAGCTGCTAGAGCCCTTAGAGCTTTGTCCCATGAGTATCGTCAGTGTCCTTGTTTCGGGTGAGAATGGGGGGAATGTCTCGCACTATGGTAGGACAGATTGTTCAACTTGGACGAACTCGCTGCCGATAAAGCTAATTCCACCCCTCAACACACATGTAGACCTGTCCCTTTAGTGGGCACAGGGGCTAATTCGGGGGTAGGTTCAGCGGCGCGATCTCCTCGTCCCGCACCCGCAGGTCATGCCCCGGTTCCAGGGGGCCCACCAGTACGTCGTTGATGGCGTAGTCCAGCGATTCCAGGGCGTCCTCGCCGGCGCTGACTACCTCAATCTCCCCGCTTTCCGACGCCCCGATATACGCCCCGCCCAACGACACCACGTCCCCGTCCGTCGGGTGCGCCGCCCGCAACGCCGACCACAGCCGCGCCGACCAACGCGGGCTCGCCAGCACCACCCGGTACACCACATCGCCCGTCGCGTGCGCGGCCGTCCACTCGTGGCGTGGGGTCCAGGGGTGGTGGGAAGGGGAAGATGGAGAATCGGAAGGAGGCAGGTAAGAGTCGTCCATGAAGGAAAGTATGGCACAGTGTAAAGGGACGGAATGGAGGCCCACGTCACCAGACACGGCCACGATTCACCTCGACATCGTTGGCGAAGTTGAGTAACAAGCAGGGAGCAGTGCGGAATGCCCGTGACCAGGCTGCTAACTTGAGGAAGCCCTTGGGCGCGCGATACCTTCAAAATAGCCAGGTGTTTCGGCGATGAGACCTAAACACTCATCAAGAAAGCCCTCGTGCAAACCCGTTTTGAACAGAAAGTCATCGAGGGCCGCAATAGCCACCAGCACCGAGTTACCGTCGTACTGCCCACACTGCTTTGTGGCCCTTTCTTGATATTCGGTGGTATCGATGCCTGATCTTGGATAAACAGGTTCCACATTCTGGAGTGATGAGTGCATCTGTTTCGGAGAAAAGTAAAAGATTTGAGGTGCCCCGCGAGGTGCGTCTGTTTTACCCCTACGAGGTCACAGGCGTTCTTATAGACTTTGCCTCCGTCATTGCGATAGGCGATGGCTTTGGACAACGTGCCAAAAGACACAACTTCAACCGCTGCCCAAACCGGTACTTGCTTGACAATAGCAAAGCGCCCCTCACATCTTGCGCTGAACTGACGAGAAGCTCGGAGGGGGTATCTGTTAAGTCCTAATAAAACCCAACTTGCGCAATGTGAAATGCGTGATTCGCAGTAATTCAGAGCCGGCGCGGGCTACTTTTGACCGCCCGAAAGTGAGAGTCGTGTGGGAGTGCGCGAAGGCAAAACCCCTCGACGTCACAGGGGAATCGTCGAGGGGTTGCTTGACTTCTAGCGACTAGCAGTCGTAGTACAACTCAAACTCCAGCGGCGTCGGGCGCACGCGCTGGGGCTCGATTTCGCGGTCGTACTTGAGCTTGATGTAGGAGTCGATGAGGTCCTCGGTGAACACGTCGCCCTCGGTGAGGAAGTCCATGTCGGACTCCAGCGCGTTGAGGGAAGCCTCCAGGGAGGTCGGGGCCGTCGGGATGGACTTGGCCTCCTCCGGCGGGAGCTCGTAGAGGTCCTTGTCCACCGGGGCGTGCGGCTCAATGCGGTTCTTCACGCCGTCCAGGCCAGCCAGCATCATCGCGGCGAAGCCTAGGTACGGGTTACCAGAGGCATCCGGGGCGCGGAACTCAATGCGCTTGGCCTTCGGGTTGGAACCGGTGATCGGGATGCGCACTGCGGCGGAGCGGTTGCGCTGCGAGTAGACCAGGTTGATCGGGGCCTCGTAGCCCGGCACCAGACGGTGGTAGGAGTTCAGCGTCGGGTTGGTAAACGCCAGCACCGCGCCGGCGTGCTGCAGGATGCCGCCGATGTAGTAGCGGGCGATGTCAGACAGGCCCGCGTAACCCTCCTCGTCGTGGAACAGCGGCGTGCCGTCCTTCCACAGCGACTGGTGGGCGTGCATGCCGGAGCCAGCCTCACCAGCAAGCGGCTTAGGCATGAAGGTGGCGGTCTTGCCGTTGAGGAAGGCCGTCTGCTTCACGATGTACTTGAAGGTCTGGATGTCGTCCGCCGCGTGCAGCAGGGTATTGAAGCGGTAGTTGATCTCCTGCTGGCCGCCGGTGCCGCACTCGTGGTGGAAGCGTTCCAGCTCAAAGCCAGCCTCAGCGAGGTTGAGCGCCATCTGGTCGCGGACCTCCACCGTCTGGTCGTGCGGTGCGGTGGGGAAGTAGCCGCCCTTGACGCGGTTCTTGTAGCCGCGGTTGAGGCCGCCGTCCAGGTCGGTTTCCTTGCCGCGGTTCCACCAGCCCTCGTCGGAGTCCACGTGGTAGAAGGAGGAGTTCAGGCCGGCCTCGTAGCGCACGGAGTCGAAGAGGTAGAACTCGGCCTCAGCACCGAAGAAGCAGGTGTCTGCAACGCCTGTCGACGCCAAGTATTCCTCAGCCTTGCGGGCGATGTTGCGGGGGTCGCGGCTAAACGGCTCGCGGGTGAACGGATCGTGGACGAAGAACTTGATGTTCAGCGTCTTGGCCGTGCGGAACGGGTCCAGCATGGCGGTCTTCGGATCCGGCAGCAGCATCATGTCGGATTCTTCGATGGTGGTGAACCCGCGGATGGAGGAACCGTCGAAGGCGAAGCCTTCTTCAGCAGTTTCTTCGTTGAACTGCGATGCGGGGATGGAAATGTGATGTTCGGTGCCGGGTACGTCGGTAAAACGCACGTCAACGAACTGGACATCTTCGTCCTTAATGAACTTGACGATGTCCTGCACGGTCTCGAAGGCCACGGGAAGTATCTCCTCTAGGTTTGTGTTGCCAGTCGGTTTTACCCCTCCTAGCCTACAAGGTTGCGGGTTGTGGTTGGGGTAGTCCCTCAAGTTTTGGTGTGGCTCATCCCACAGCTGTGGAGTAGTGGTGGGCGTTCTTTGCCCCGGGGTGTGAAACGGCTAGATTGTTAATCATGTCTGAACACAAGCGCAGTTGGCTCGACGGCCCGGCCATCCCCGGCGAGCATGATGACGGCACCCCGGGCCGGTGGCCGGGGGAGAAGCTCGGTGTGCCGAAGTCGGGCTCGGGGGCGCTGGCGCCGGTGGGTCGCCGTGCGTTCGGCGTTCTCATTGACTGGCTCATCGCCGCCGGCATCGCTGCGGTGATCGTGAACTTCACGGGCGCGCTAGGTGATGTCTACACGGCTACGTACCTTATCTGGCTCCCGCTCGGCATCCTCTCCGGTTGGTTGTTCGCGCGTACCCCGGGCATGGCAATGCTGGGCATGGGCGTGGCGCGTGTCGACGTCCCGTCCGAGCGCGTGGGCTTCTGGCGTGCGGCGGTGCGCACCGTACTCACCGCGTTCTTCTTCCCGGCCGCGATGGTGGATCACGACGGCCGCGGCGTCCATGACCGCGCTACGGGTACTGCGGTCATCTTGTCCTAGCTCTTACTTGTCATTCAAACGATCGCTTGTTTAACAAGCGTTCGTTTGATAATGTCGGGGGCATGGTTCAATCTGCAATCTTTCACCTGCCTTTATCCGATTTAACTCCGCTGGAACAAGCGAAGTTGCTAGCTCCAACTCTCGCGGCCTTGTCCGATGAGAAACGCCTCGGCATCGTGTTGACGCTTGCGGAGCGCCCAATGACTAACCGGGAGGTTCACGAGGTCACCGGAATGAGTCAGGCACTGGTCAGCCACCATCTGGCAGCGCTGCGGAAGTCGGGGGTCGTCGAGTCCGTGCCGAAGGGCCGCGCAACGCTCAACTCGATTTGCTGTGAACAGCTCGCGGAGCCGGTGAAATGGTTGGCTCACATTGCCACATTGACTCCGGAGGGGCAGAAAGCCTGCTGCGTCGAGACGCCCGCTTCGTCGAACTTAGGACCACACAATGTGGCCATGGGGAGCGACGATGCTTGAAGTCGTTCAGACCTTTGCCGTCCTGTTCGCCGAGCTGTTTGTTCTCTTCCTCGGGGTGTCCTTCCTCGTTGCCTTAGTGAATCGACGGTGGGGGCCGCAGCGGATTCAATCATGGCTCGCTGGAGGGAAAGTTCCTGCGGAGGTTAAAGGGCTAGCCTTGGGAATGATTACCCCATTCTGCTCGTGCTCGACGATTCCTATGTTCGTTAACATGCTCAACTCTGGCGTCGGTTTTCGCACAGCAGCGACCTTCCTGATTTCGTCCCCTTTGCTCAACCCCATCATCGTCTCTGGCATGTGGGCGTTGTTCGGTGGGCGAATTGCACTCAGTTACGCGGCGATCATGGTTATTGTTTCTCTGATCATCCCGGTCCTGTGGTCGGTTCTGGGGCTGGAAGGCCACATGAGGCGCGTCAAGGTGCAGGGAGGCAAAGTCGGCGACGACGCCCCCTGGCAGGGCGTGCGGAAAGAATCGCCCGTAGCGCTGCGTACTGCGTGGGAGGATCTTCGCCCGCTCTTGCTGCCCATGACGATCGGCGTGGCAATTGGTGCGTTTATCTACGGGGCAGTTCCCGCGGAATCCCTTCAGTTTTTGGTCGGCGATGGAATCTGGTGGCTCGTTCCGCTCGCTGCCGTAGTAGGGATTCCTCTCTACGTCCGTCTGGAAACCATGCTGCCGATAGGAATGGCGCTTTCTGGAGCCGGGGTTGCTGTAGGACCAATCTTTGCCCTGATGGTCGGTGGGGCGGGGGCCTCGCCGCCGGAGCTGTCCATGCTCTCGGCCGTCTTCAAACCGAAGCTATTGGTCGGCTTTGTGGCATCTATCGTGAGCGCCGCCGTCATCGCAGGCTACGCCATGACGTTGCTTGCGTAACTATGTCAACGCGAAAGAATACGGAAAGGATTAACAAGAATCATGGGATTTAAAGACCTATTCAAAAAGAACCAATCACAGGATTGCTGTGCCGTAGAAATCGTTCCCGACGAAGGGGAGGAACAGGAGACCGGCGGGCAGGCGACTGATTGCTCGACAGAGGAATCAAAAGGCTGCGAATAACCGCTAGGTTGTTGGGCTTTCATGCTCCCATGAAAGATGCACAAAGCCGCAGGTATTCCCGGCGGCTTTGTGTTGAGCTGGTGCGAAGGCGCTTTGGCGCCGTGACGCGCTACTTCTTCTTGCGGTCGGCCATGCGGCGCATGCGGCGGTTCATGCCCGCCATGTTCTGCGCCTGCTTCGGCATCGGGCCCTTTGGCATGCCTGGGGCACCACCGGCGCCCGGCAGGTTGTCCATGGCCTCGATCTTGCGGGCAATCTCGTAGGTCTGGTCCTTGCTGTAGTTGCGCGGCAACTTCATCAGGTGGCGCTGCAGTTTGGAAATCGGGACCTCGTCCTCGCCGGAGCCGACGTAGACCTCGTGGATGGGCACGCCGCCGGCGATGCGGTCAATGCGCTTGCGCAGCTGGCCCATAGTGGGGGCCAGGCGCTTGCGGTCGCCCTCGCCGACCAGGATGACGCCCGGGTTACCGATGACGCGGTGCACCAGGTCCTGCTGGCGGGTGGCGGCGATGCCGGACTTGGCGATCCATACGATGCCCACCGTGTTGCGCATGTTCTCCAGCGCCCAACCAGCCGCGCCCGGCTGGTCTTCGACGCGCTTGTACATGTCGCGCTCCAGGCGGCGGGTGAAGATGAACATAGCCAACACTGCGCCGAGCAGCAGGCCGACGATGAGCATGACCCACTGGCCGTTGAACAGCAGGCCGATGAGGAAGAAGAGAAGTCCCAGGCCCAAAAACGCCAGCAGCATGAGCGGGATGAGCGCCTTGTCCTGCTTGCGTTGCAGGTTGAACGCCTGCCACATCTGGGAGCGGGTCTGCTTGCCTTGCGCGCGCTTCGCGGCGCGCTGTTGCTTCTTGGCAGCCTTTGCTGCTGCCTTGTCATCGCCTTGTGCCATGCGTCCTACTTTAGGCGGTCAGCGGCCGAAAGCAACAACCGCCACCTAGGCGCGTGCGGCGCGGGTGGTGACCGGGGTCTCCTCGGACGGGCCGTACTTCTCCAGCAGGGTGGATGCTTCCTGCGCGGTGGCGCCCTGCGAGGTCTCCTTCAGGTGGCTCAGGTGCTCTGGGATCTCCAGGCCGCGGGCCTCCATCGCCTGGGTGTACAGGCGGCCGGCGCGGTAGGAAGAACGCACCAGCGGGCCGGACATGACGCCGCCGAAGCCCAGCTCCTTGGCGATCTCGGAGTACTCGATGAACTCCTCCGGGCGCACCCAGCGCTCAATGGGGTGGAAGCGCGGGCCCGGGCGCAGGTACTGGGTAATCGTGATGATGTCCGTGCCGGCGTCGCGCATGTCCTTGAGCGCTTCGATGACCTCTTCGCGGGTCTCGCCCATGCCGAGGATGAGGTTGGACTTGGTGATCAGGCCAAAGTCGTGCGCCTGGCGCAGGACGTCCAGGGAACGCTCGTAGCGGAAGGCCGGGCGGATGCGCTTGAAGATGCGCGGCACGGTTTCCAGGTTGTGGGCGAAGACCTCCGGGCGGGCCTCGAAGACTTCCTGCAACAGGTCCGGCTTGCCGGAGAAGTCTGGGGTGAGGTTCTCCACGCCGGTGTTCGGGTTGCGCTCGTGGATCTTGCGGACGATTTCCGCGTACAGCCACGCGCCCTCGTCGGGCAGGTCGTCGCGGGTGACGCCGGTGATGGTGGAGTAGTTGAGGTTCATCTCGCGGATTTCCTCAGCCACACGCCGCGGCTCGTCGCGGTCCAGCAGACCCGGCTTGCCGGTCTTGATGTCGCAGAAGTCGCAGCGGCGGGTGCAGGTGTCGCCGCCGATGAGGAAGGTGGCCTCGCGGGACTCCCAGCATTCGTGAATGTTCGGGCAGCCAGCCTCCTGGCACACGGTGTGCAGTCCCGCGCCCTTCACCTTCTTCTTCATGTCTTCGTATTCCGGGCCAGTCTTGACCTGGTTACGAATCCAGCGTGGCTTGGACTCGATAGGAGTTTCTGCGTTGCGCTTTTCCACGCGGAGCAGCTTGCGTCCCTCAGGGGCTACAGTCACTGGTGCTTCCTGCCTTTAGACAACAATGGTTAAAGATTTTCGGTGTATCGCTTCTTGCAACGCTATCAAACGCCGCGGTATTTCTTTATTTATTCTTCCGGGGGATTTTCGTCGGATCCGGGGCGGAGGCGAACGTATGGTCTGCTACCTGGCGACGGCCCTCGAGGGTCTCAATGAGGGCGTCGAGAAGCGGGTCCGTGGCCGCGTCCACGGTGACGTCGCGGCCCAACTCCAGGGCCAGGGTGGTCACGTCGGCGTCGTCGATGCCGCAGGCCACAATGTGATCGTAGTAATCCAAGGTGTTATTGCAGTTGAGCGACAGCCCGTGCATGGTTACGCCCTGCGTGATGCGGATGCCGAGGGCGGCGAGCTTGCGATCGCGTGTCGACGCCGCGGGGTCCGCGGCCCGGGTGGTGCCCGGGACCCAGACGCCTGAGCGGCCGTCGATACGCCCGGCGGTGGTTACCCCCAGCTGGCGGACGGTATGGATGAGGGCCTCTTCGAGGCGGCGGACGTAGTCCACGACGTCCACGGGGTTGGCGAGCTTGATGAGCGGGTACATGACCAGCTGGCCCTCGCCATGCCAGGTGATGCGGCCGCCGCGATCGACGTCGACGACCGGAAGGCCGTTGGTGGGCCGGTCCTCCGGCTGGGTGCGCTTGCCCGCGGTGTAGACGTTGGGGTGCTCCAGCACCAGGATGGTGTCCGGAATCTCGTCCGCGGCGCGCTGGGCAACCAGGTCGGACTGGAGGGTCCACGCCTCCTCGTAGTCGACGCGGCCGAGGCGTCTGATATCAATCTCGCCGTGCTTAGCGGCAGCGCGGATGGACTTGTCCGCAGGGAAGAAGGGATCGCGGGGTGCAGTCATGGCATCCATCATAGGAGCCTGCACGGCGTGGCTTTGCCCCGGATACACCAAAGCCACCCAGCAGCACGGTGAGCTGGGTGGCAGTGGTAAAAGGAAAGCGGATTAGACGCCGTTGGCGGCGGCGTACTCGTCAGCGGACATGACCTCGCCCACCTCGGAGACCTCCACCTCGAAGAGCCAGCCCTCGCCGAAAGGATCGTTGTTGATAACGGAGTAGTCATCGTGCACGCCCTCGTTGACGGCGGTGACGGTGCCGGTGACCGGGGAGTACAGATCGGAGACCGACTTGGTGGACTCCACCTCGCCACAGGTCTCGCCGGCGGTGATGGTGTCACCTACGGCAGGCAGCTCGGCGAAGACAACCTCGCCCAGGCGCTCGGTGGCCACGGAGGTGATGCCGATGCGAACGGTCTTGCCCTCGATGGCGTCAGCGGCGGCGTTGATCCACTCGTGGTCCTCGGAGTAAGTGAAGTCTTGTGGCAAGGATGCCATGGCGGTAGTCCTCTCTATGAAAGTAAGGGGGATTTCTCTTTTAGGGTAGCAGCGCGGGCGCGCCCGGGCTGCTATTTCTCGCGGGAGTAGAACGGGGTCTGCGCCACGGTGAACGGGTAGCGCTTACCGCGGATGTCCACCTCGACCTCCGCGCCGGGCTCCAAGCCCGCGGAGGTCTCCAGGAGAGCCAGGGCCACCGGGTAGCCCAGGGTCGGCGATGGCTGACCGGAGGTCACGGTGCCCACCAAGGTGTCGCCGACGTAGACCTCGGCACCCGCGCGGGCGGCGCGGCGCTGCTCGGAGGTCAGTCCGGTGATCGTTACCTTCGGCCCCTCCTCCGCGCGCTGGCGCAGCACCTCGGCACCCACGAAGTCCGCTTCCTTCTTGGCGAAGGCGCGGGCCATACCGGCCTCCACCGGGGTGATGCCCCGGGATAGCTCGTTGCCGTAGAGCGGCATGCCGGCCTCCAGGCGCAGGGAGTCGCGCGCGGCCAGGCCACACGGCAGGATGTCGTACTCGGCACCAGCCTTAAGCAGCTCGTTCCACACGGTGGCAGCGACGTCCTTGTAGACGTAAATCTCGAAGCCGTCCTCGCCGGTGTAGCCGGTGCGCGCGATGATCGCGTGCTCCTTGGCCACCTGACCGGAGGTGGCGGCGTAGTACGGCAGCTCCGCGACCTCTTCCTGCTTGGCGTCGTTGACCAGCGGCACGAGGACCTCCATGGCCTTCGGCCCCTGCACGGCGATGAGCGCGACGGTCTCGTTCTCGTTGTTCAGTTCTACGTCGAAGCCCTCGGCGCGGGCGTTGAGCTCGTCCCAGACCACCTGGGCGTTGCCCGCGTTGGGGACCACCAGGAATTTGTCTTCCTTGAGGCGGTAGGAGATGAGGTCATCGATGATGCCGCCCTCGGCGTCGCAGATCATCGAGTACTTAGCCTTGCCCACCTTCAGCGGCTCCAGGTTGGAGATGAAGCAGTAGGACAGGAACTTGGCGGCGTCGGGTCCGTTGACCCAGATCTCGCCCATGTGGGACAGGTCGAACAGACCCACGGAATTACGTACCGCGCGGTGCTCGTCCAGTTCGTTGCCGTACTTCAGCGGCATGTTCCAGGGGCCAAACGCGGTGAAGGTGGCGCCCAACTTCTCGTGCTCCGCGTGCAGCGGCGAGTTCTTGAGCTCGGCGTTGTCGGTGTTGTCGGTCATGTGTTTCTCCTCAGTTGTGGTGGGTAGGAGCGGGAGCGGAGGCGGTGGGGCCCGGTCGCTTAGGCGTCCATCTCGAAGGCCTCTGGCGGCGGGCAGGAGCAAACCAGGTTACGGTCGCCGAAAGCCTCGTCCAGGCGGCGGACCGGCGGGAAATACTTGTTGCCGCGCAGGGACGCCACCGGGTAGGCGGCCTGCTCGCGGCCGAAGGAGTACTCCCACTCGTCGCTGGTCACGGACTCGGCGGTGTACGGCGCGTTGTGGATGACGGATGCCTCGTACTCGACCTTGCCGTCGATGATCTCCTGGATCTCCGCACGGATGGAGCGCATCGCTTCAATGAAGCGATCCAGCTCGCCCAGGTCCTCAGACTCGGTGGGCTCCACCATCAGGGTGCCGGCCACTGGGAAGGCGAGGGTGGGGGCGTGGAAGCCGTAGTCCACCAGGCGCTTGCATACGTCCGCGGCGGTGACACCGGATGCGTCAGTCAGCTCACGCAGGTCCAGGATGCACTCGTGGGCCACCAGATCCTCGTTGCCGGTGTAGAGCACAGGGAAGGAGTCATTGAGGCTGCGCGCGATGTAGTTCGCGCCCAGGATGGCGTGCTTCGTGGCGTCGGTGACGCCCTCGGTACCCACCATGGCCAGGTAGGCCCAGGAGATGGGGAGCACGCCCGCGGAGCCGTACTTGGTCGCGGTAATCGGAACGCCGGTGCCCACAGCCGCCGGGGTGGCGGGGTCGACGTCCGCGGATGCGGCGTCGGTAGGCAGGAACGGAATGAGGTGCTCAGCCACGCCGACCGGGCCCACACCCGGGCCGCCGCCACCGTGCGGGATGGTGAAGGTCTTGTGCAGGTTCAGGTGAGAGACGTCGCCGCCGAACTTGCCCGGCTGCGCCAGGCCAGTCAGCGCGTTCATGTTCGCGCCGTCGATGTAGACCTGGCCGCCCGCGGCATGCACCTTGTCGCACACCTCGCGGACCTCGGGGTCGAACACGCCGTGGGTGGACGGGTAGGTGATCATGATGCCGGCCACGTGCGCGCCGTGCTGCTCCAGCTTGGCATCCAGATCCGCCATGTCGATGGAGCCGTCGTCCGCGGTGGCCACGACGGCCACGCGGAGGTTCGCCAGCGTCGCGGACGCGGCGTTGGTGCCGTGCGCGGAGGCCGGGATGAGCACGACGTCGCGCTCGTTGTCGCCGTTGGCCACGTGGTAGCGGCGAATCGCCAGCAGGCCGGCCAGCTCGCCCTGGGAACCGGCGTTCGGCTGGATGGAGACCTTGGCGTAGCCGGTCAGCTGCGCCAGCCATTCCTCCAGCTCAGCGATGAGCTCGCGCCATCCCGCGGTGGTGTCCTCCGGGGCGTACGGGTGGATACCCGCGAACTCCGGCCAGGAGATCGGCTCCATGGCCGCGGTGGGGTTGAGCTTCATGGTGCACGAGCCCAGCGGGATCATGGTGCGGTCGAGCGCCAGGTCGCGGTCGGCGAGCTTGCGCAGGTAACGCAGCATCTGGGTCTCCGAGTGGATGGTGTTGAAGATCTGGTGGGTGAGCACCTCGCTGGTGCGCTGTACGGATTCGTCCAGGCCCGCGGTTGCGGCGTCGGCAGGCACGAGAGCGCCGGCGGCGTCGGCGTTGAGCTCGGCGCCGAACGCACCGGCCAGGGCGGCGACGTCCGCGGCGGTGGCGGACTCGCCGAAGGCGACGGAGACCTTGTCCGCGCCGATCGCGCGCACCAGGTAACCCGCCTCCTGGAGCGTGGCGACGATCGCCTGCGCATCCACGCCGGTAACGGTCACGGTGTCAAAGAACTGCTCGGCAACGACGCTTACGCCCGCACCCTTGACGGCCTCCGCGAAGGCGACGGCCAGGCCGTGGACGTGGGAAGCGATCTGCTTCAGGCCTTCCGGGCCGTGGTAGACGGCGTACATGGACGCCACGTTGGCCAGCAGCGCCTGCGCGGTACAGATGTTGGACGTCGCGCGCTCGCGGCGGATGTGCTGCTCACGGGTCTGCAGCGCCAGGCGGTAAGCCGGACGGCCCTCGGCATCCTTGGACACGCCGACAATGCGTCCCGGGATCTGGCGCTTGAGCTTCTCCGTCACGGCCATGAACGCGGCGTGCGGGCCGCCAAAGAACATCGGCACGCCGAAGCGCTGCGAGGAACCCACCACGATGTCGGCCCCCAGCTGGCCCGGGGCCTCGAGCAAGAGCAGAGACAGCGGATCAGCCACTACGGAGACCTGCGCGCCGCGGCCGTGGACCTCCTCAGCCAGCTGGCGGAAGTCAAACACGTCGCCCTCGGTGGAGGTGTAGGCCAGCACGACGCCGACGATGTCCTCGCCGACCAAGCCCTCGGTGAGGTTGGTGATCTCCACCTCGAGGTCAATCGCGCGGGCACGCTCGGACGCCACGGCCAGGATCTGTGGGTGCAGACGGGAATCCAGGACGACGCGGCGGCCCTTCTTCACGGTGCGGGACATCAGCCCCACGGCCTCCGCGACGGCGGACGCTTCGTCGAGAAGCGAAGCATTAGCGATAGGAAGGCCGGTCAGATCCTCGATCATCGTCTGGAAGTTCAGCAGCGCCTCCAGGCGGCCCTGCGAGATCTCCGGCTGGTACGGGGTATACGCGGTGTACCAACCAGCGTCCTCCAGCAGACCGCGGCGAATGACGGCGGGGGTGAGGGTGTCGTAGAAACCCTGGCCGTAGAAAGACTTCAGCACCACGTTCTTGGACGCGTACTCCCGCAGGCGGGCCTGCGCATCCGCCTCGGACAGTGCGGGCGGCAACACCGGGGCTTCCTCGGCGCGGATGGACTGCGGGATGGCCGCATCCACCAGGGCGTCAAGGGAAGAGTAGCCAACCGTTTCCAGCATGGTGGCCTGCTCAGCGGCATCGGGGCCAAGATGGCGGGAAATAAATTCCATGAATTGTCTCCTTGGATAAGGGGTGCGAAAGCCGTACTAATGCTCCAGTATATGGGTGCAGAGGGGTGCGTAAATCAAAAGTTCAACATTTGGCATTTTTGGGTGTGGCACCCACGGTGGGGGCAGTGCCTGAATGCATAAAAACCGCCCTCCAAGCCCCCACGAATGCGAGGTCTTGGAGGGCGGTTTCAGCCACGGACTGCGTTTAGAGGTCCAGGTCGGACTCGAAGTCCGCGGTCTCCAGACGGTCCTTGATGGTGGTGATGAAGCGGCCGGCGTCGGCGCCATCAACCACCTGGTGGTCGTAGGTGAACGGCAGGTAGCACATCTGGCGGATAGCGATGGCGTCCTGGCCGTCCTCGGTAACCACTACCGGGCGCTTGGTGATAGCCGCGGTGCCCAGGATGCCGGCCTGTGGCGGCACCAGGATCGGGGTATCGGACAGCGCGCCCTCGGAGCCGATGTTGGTGATGGTGAAGGTGGCACCCATCAGGTCGTTCGGCTTCAGCTTGTTGTTGCGGGCCTTGTCAGCCACCTCGACGATAGCCTGAGCGATCTCCGGAAGGGTCATGTCCTGAGCCTTGTGGATGACCGGGGTCAGCAGACCACGCGGGGTATCGACGGCGATGGCCACGTTGACGTCCGGGTGGTAGGTCATCTCCTTGGTCTCCGGGTTGTAGGACGCATTCACGTTCGGGTGGGAGACCAGGGCCTCGACCGTTGCCTTCACGAAGAACGGCAGGTAGGTCAGGTTGGTGTTGTACTTGTCCATGAAGGCCGGCTTGGACTTCTTGCGCAGCTCTGCGACGGCGGTGACGTCCACCTCCTGCACGTGGGTGAGCTGTGCGGAAATCTGCAGCGCCTCAACCATCTTGGACGCGGTGATCTCGCGGATGCGGTTGACCTTCTGGGTGGTGCCGATGAGCTCAGCCTTGGCCGGATCCACGGACTTGGTGGACCAGTTGGCGCGGGCGCCCTTCGGAGCCTGCTCGGAATCAGCAGCGGTGTCGCCGCCTTCGATGGCAGCCAGCACATCCTGCTTGCGGATGCGGCCGCCCAGGCCGCTGCCGCTCACGGAGTTCAGGTCCACGCCGTGCTTGTCAGCCAGCTTGCGTACCAGCGGGGTGACATAAGGAACGTCGTCGCCGTTGTTGACCTTGGAGGACGAAGCAGAAGCAGCGGCCGGTGCGGACTTCTCCTCAGCCGGGGCCGCTTCCTTCTTGTCTTCGGCAGGCTTCTCTTCGGCCTTAGGTGCTTCTTCCTTTGGCTCTTCCTTAGTTTCTTCCTGCTTCGGAGCTGCGGCGTCGCCGGAGCCGACGCGGGCGATGACCTGGCCGACGTCGAC
This sequence comes from Corynebacterium incognita, assembly GCF_014217255.1. Taxonomy (NCBI): domain Bacteria; kingdom Bacillati; phylum Actinomycetota; class Actinomycetes; order Mycobacteriales; family Corynebacteriaceae; genus Corynebacterium; species Corynebacterium incognitum. The sequence continues at coordinate 487,431 of NZ_CP059404.1, read as the reverse complement.
GGTGTCGTCTTCTTCGGCGAGGATTTCAAGCAGGGTGCCGGCTACTGGGGAAGGCACCTCGGTGTCGACCTTGTCGGTGGAGACCTCGAGCAGTGGTTCGTCGACCTCGACGGTGTCGCCGACGGCCTTGAGCCAGGTGGTGATGGTGCCTTCGGTGACGGATTCGCCGAGTTCCGGCATTTCTACGTCGGTGGCATCACCGGAAGCGGCCGGGGCCGCTTCCTTCTTGTCTTCGGCAGGCTTCTCTTCGGCCTTAGGGGCTTCTTCCTTTGGCTCTTCCTTAGTTTCTTCCTGCTTCGGGGCTGCGGCGTCGCCGGAGCCGACGCGGGCGATGACCTGGCCGACGTCGACGGTGTCGTCTTCTTCGGCGAGGATTTCAAGCAGGGTGCCGGCTACTGGGGAAGGCACCTCGGTGTCGACCTTGTCGGTGGAGACCTCGAGCAGTGGTTCGTCGACCTCGACGGTGTCGCCGACGGCCTTGAGCCAGGTGGTGATGGTGCCTTCGGTGACGGATTCGCCGAGTTCCGGCATTTCTACGTCGGTGGCATCACCGGAAGCGGCCGGGGCCGCTTCCTTCTTGCCCTCGGCAGGCTTCTCTTCGGCCTTATCCTCGGCTGGCTTTTCCGCAGCCTCAGCAGGCGCAGCATCGTCCGCAGAAGCGGCCGCGGAGCCACCGGTGGACTCGCCTTCCTCGCCCACGATGGCGATAACCTGGCCGACATCCACGGTGTCGTCCTCTTCCGCCTTGATCTCGAGCAGGACGCCCGCGACCGGAGACGGAACCTCGGTGTCTACCTTGTCAGTAGACACTTCGAGCAACGGCTCATCCACCTCGACGGTGTCGCCGACGGACTTCAGCCACGTGGTAATCGTGCCTTCGGTGACGGATTCGCCCAGTTCGGGCATCTCTACGGAGTGCGCCATGAGATAAAGACTCCTTGATAATCGATAAATACTTGAGAAAGCTTCGCTCCCAGCCTACCGCGTCGACGCAAACTTTGAGTCACTTAGACCCCAAAACGTAGTAGTGCGGTCTGGCGGGCACATATAGAATGGTAAACCGTGTTTAACCCATTCCGTCGCAACAGGTCCTCGTCCACCCTCCGGCCACCCCGTGCGCCCGGCGAGACCATCAGACAACCCGACGCCGTCGCGCTGCAGGAATGGGCAGCCGGACGCGTCATGCTTGAGGCCTTCGTCGAGCCCGAGACCGTGGTCAACGAAATGTCCGTCGTGGTTGTCGACGCCAACGGCGAATTCATCCGCCGCCCCATCGGCGGGCCAAAGGGTATCGACGCCGTCGCCACGCTGCTGGGCTGCCCCATCTACGACGTCGAGGACACCGGCTACCCGCAGCGCATGCGCGACCGCCTGGAGCGCGAACGCATCCTGCGCAAGCGAGAGGAACAAAAACGGCGCCGCGAACGCTTGGAGCGTGGCGACGCCGACTAGCGGCGTTGCCCGCGCGGGGGCGGGCAACGCCGCAGATGACTGCGGTAGAGACTACGCCTGCGCGGCGATGTCCTCCAGCGTGGCAATCATGGTGCGGGTAGGTACGCCAGTGGAGCGCGGCACGGTGTAACCGCGGGCGCCGGAGCCGTTCCAGGACGGTCCCGCGACGTCGATGTGCACCCACTCGATGCCCTCGCCCACGAACTGGGAGAGGTACGTGCCCGCGAACTCCATGCCGCCGTCGCGGCCGATGTGGATGTTGCGGATATCCGCGGTCTTGGACTTGATGTCCTCATCGTGCTCCGCCAGCAGCGGCATGGCCCAGGCGTTCTCGCCGACCTCGCGGCCCAGCTCCGAGACGCGGTCGCGGAACTCGTCGGTGCCCATGACGCCCGCGGTGCGGTTGCCCAGAGCGACGATCTGCGCGCCGGTGAGCGTCGCGGTCTCGATGAGGTAATCCGGGTTGTCCTCGCTCGCGCGCGCGATGGCGTCCGCGAGCACGAGGCGGCCCTCGGCATCAGTGTTCAACACCTCGGAGGTCAGCCCGCCGTAGTGGACGATGACGTCGCCCGGGCGGGTCGCGGAGCCGCTCGGCATGTTTTCTGCCAGCGGCAGGGTAGCGGTGACCTTGATCGGTAGCTCCAGCTGCGCGGCGGCGAACACGGTGGCCGCCACGGCAGCGGAGCCGCCCATGTCAGAAATCATGTCCCACATGCCGTTGCCCGGCTTCAGAGAGATGCCGCCGGTATCGAAGGTGATGCCCTTGCCGACCAGGGCGACGGACTTGGCGTTTTTCTTCAGTTTCTTCGGTTCCCAGGTCAGGCGCACCAGGCGAGGTGGGCGCTGCGAGCCCTTGCCCACAGCCAGGATGCCGCCGAAGCCCTGGGCTTCCAACTCGTTTTCATCCAGAACCTCAACCGCCAGGCCGAGCTTGCCCGCCTTGGCCACCAGGGCATCGGCGTAGGACTCCGGGTACAGGAAATTGGAGGTGGTGTTGACCAGGTTGCGCGCGAACGCGGTCTCGGTGGCGATGATGCGTGCCTTATCGACGACTGCCTGCGCCTCCTTGGCATTCTTGCCCTTGGCGCCCGTGGAAGCAGAATCAAGGAACACCACCTTCGCGGCGGGGCCCTCGCCCTCGCCGGCCTCGGCGGAGCGCACACCGCGATGGGTATAGCCGCCCAGGATGAATCCCTCAACCGCGGCGCCGAGGCCGAAATCGCCCAGGGTGGTCACCACTGTGTCCGCGCCCTTGACCGCCCGCGCTGCGGTGCCGGCCGCGCGGCGAACCGTGTCCTCGGCCAAATCCTCGGCGTCACCCAGGCCCACTGCCACGAGGTAAGAAGCGTCTGCCTTGGACGGAGCGGGCAGCTTGGTGATCTCTTCCGCCTTGCCGGTGGCGCCGACGGCGGTGAGGGCGTCGAAGACCTCGCGGGTCGCCGCGGCGTCGAGAAGCGCGGTGCCCGGGAGCTCCAGGTCTTCCTCGCCCTTGGTGACAGCCACGACCAAGGCGTCGGCGCCCGCAGGAGCGGCCGTGGCGAACTCGACCTCGCTGGTCAGGCCCGCCACGGGAACGGCGACCTCGGAGGGCTGAATTACGGTGCGCTGCGCGGCGGCGTCCTGCTTCTTGTTCTTCTTCATGAGAGCCATGAGTGTGAACTGTCCTTTCTGAGAAAGATTATTTCGTCTATATCACTTCTACCAGTTGTCACGAGGGCGTATGGTTTTTGGTATGACTTTCCCGAACTTTGAGATTAACCGCACCGATTCTCCCACCCCCGCCGAGCGCCGCGCCGAGATACTAGACAACCCCGGGTTCGGCGACTTCTTCACCGACCACATGGTGACCATCGACTGGAACGAGGAAGAAGGCTGGCACGCGCCGCAGGTTCGTCCCTACGGACCATTGGAGCTGGACCCCGCCTCCAGCGTCCTGCACTACGGCCAAGCCATCTTCGAAGGCATCAAGGCCTACCGCCAGCCCGACGGCACCATCAAAACCTTCCGGCCTGACCACAACGCCCGGCGTCTCCAAGACTCCTCGCGCCGGATGGCCATGCCGGAGCTGCCGGAAGAGGCCTTCCTGGAGGCGCTCAAGCAGCTCGTAACCATCGACGCCGACTGGGTGCCCGCCGCCGGCAGTGAGGCCGCTCTCTACCTGCGGCCCTTCATGATCTCCACCGAGGTGGGCCTGGGCGTGCACCCGGCCAACGCCTACCGCTTCGTGGTCATCGCCTCGCCGGCCGGTTCCTACTTCACCGGCGGCCTGAAGCCCGTGTCCGTGTGGCTGTGCACCGACTACGTGCGCGCGGCGCCCGGCGGCACCGGCGCGGCGAAGTTCGCAGGCAACTACGCTGCCTCGCTTCTGGCGCAGCAGCAGGCACAAGAGAAGGGCTGCGACCAGGTGGTGTGGCTCGATGCCATCGAGCACGAATACATCGAGGAAATGGGCGGCATGAACCTCATGTTCGTCTACGGTCAGGGCGACTCCGCTCGCGTGGTCACCCCAGAGCTCTCCGGCTCGTTATTGCCGGGCATCACCCGACTGTCGCTGCTGCAGATTGCCCAGGACATGGGGCTGGAGGTGGAAGAAACCCGCATCTCCACCACGCAGTGGCGCGAGGACGCCGCCTCCGGTGCGATGAGCGAGGCCTTCGCCTGCGGCACCGCCGCGGTGATCACCCCGGTAGGCACCGTGAAATCCGATAGTGGCGAATTCACCGTCGGCGACAACGTGTCCGAGGGCGCCAGCTGGGCGCTAAAGTTGCGTGAGCAGCTTACCGGCATCCAGCGCGGCACCGTGGAAGACACCCACGGCTGGCTCTACACGCTGGTGGCAGAAGCCTAAAGCCGCTGGTTGAGTACTAGTCCGCCAACAGCTCGATGCCGGTGCGCAGCAGCGGAAGTGCCAGCAGCGCGCCGGTGGCCTGGCCGGTGCGCAGCTGCAGATCGAGCAGTGGCTCCAAGTCCATGTCGGCGAGCGCGAAGCGCTGGGAGTGCTCCGGGCCCATGCTCGCGGCCAGCGCCCAGCGATGGACGCCGGGGTACAGGCGATCCGCAATCAGGAGCGCGGCGGTGACAAAGGCGCCGTCGATAAGCAGGGGAGTGCGGCGCTGCGCGGCGCGCACGCACAGGCCCACCAAGGTGAGGAAATCCGCCGAGCCCGCGAGGCGCGCCACGTTCCAGGGGTCGTCGGCAAAATTCCGGACGCGGAACATGGCGTCGCGCAACGCGGACACCTTGGTCTTCCACATCTCATCGTCCGCGCCCGAACCGGGGCCGACGATGGCCACGGGCTCCTTGCTGAGAATCGTGCCGACGATCGCGGCGGCGACGGTGGAATTGCCCACGCCGATATCGCCGGGGATGAGCAGATCGCAGCCGCCGTCGACCTCCTCATCCGCGATGGCCAGACCGCGCTCGAAGGCTTCCTGGGCGGCCTCTTCGCTCAAGGCGTCTTCACGGGTGATGTCCCCGCTTGGAGGCGCCGCCGCATCCGCCACCACCCGCACGGATACGCCCGCGGCCCGCGCTGCCGTAGCCGCGGGGCCAGCGCCCATGTTGAGCTCATTGGCCTGCTCAGCGGTGGCCGCAACGGCAAACGCCGACAGTGGCCCATACTCGGCGGTGGATTCCAGAGCGTGCGCGAGACCGTGCTCGCCAGCCACGATGACAGCACGCGCCGCGGTGATGGGGCGCGCGGGGGCCTGGCCCTGGCAGCTGGCTAACCATGCCACGGTAGGCACGAGCCGACCGAATGAGACCCCGCGCGGGGTCGCGGACGCGCCCGCCACGACGGCGGCGAAAGCGTCACTGTCTGGGGCGGGGAGGGGAGCAGCTGCTGAAGGATCGACCATGATTGTCCAGCCTAGACGCCTTTAAACGGTGTCGCCCACGGCGACGCGAGGCTTCGGTGTGCGCCACTTACGTGGCTGGTTAGCGCGCGAGTAGGCGTACATGCCCAGACCGAAGCCCGGCTCCGTGGAGTTCGGGAACTTCTCGAGCACGGCCTTGTTCGCGCGGCGGCCGATAATGACGCCCTCCGCGCCGAAGACGACGATGACCACAACGCCCAGCAGCGTCGCCACGGTGGACACCTGCGGGCTGTAGATGCCAATGAACATGCACAGCAGCATGACCAGCAACATTGGCATAATCCACTCGTTGAGGAAGCGCTTGGAGTCCACCCAGTCGCGGACATACCGGCGCTCCTCGCCGCGATCACGCTCCATGAGGTAACGCTCGTCGCCAGCCGCCATGCGCTCCTGGGCGCGCTTGGTCTCCGCCTGGCGCTCCGCGCGCTCCTTCTTCTTGTATTCCTTCCACTCCTGCTTGGACATGGAAGCCTTGAGCTCCTTGCGGTTCTGGCGCCGCTGGGCGTCAGTCATGCCGTGGGGATCGCGGCGCACGCCGCGGGCAATTTCCTGCTCCACGCGCTTCGGGGTGGGGCGACCCTTCGGCGGGGTGTAGCCCTTGGGATAAGACTTGTTTTCTTCCATCTCACTCACGTTGACTAAGGTTACAAGGCCTGGCCACGGAAGTGGGCATCAGGCACGGGGCGGGAAATAAATGCAGGGGTGTCAACGTTGCAACCACTACACCAAGGTTTCTCCACCCGTTCCGTTGTTTAATTCGCTTCGAAAACGGAGTAGGGTGGTGCACCATAGAACCGCTAACGCTTTACAAGGAGAGTGTATGACTGCCCCAGCATCCGCCACCGGCGTCATTTTGACCGAGGCTGCTGCCGCCAAGGCAAAGGCCCTGCTAGATCAGGAAGGCCGCGACGACCTTGCACTGCGCATTGCCGTGCAGCCAGGCGGCTGCGCAGGCCTGCGTTACCAGCTTTACTTCGATGACCGCGCCCTGGACGGCGACAAGGCCGACGAGGTCGGCGGCGTGAAGCTCGTCGTAGACAAGATGTCCGTGCCTTACCTGACCGGCGCGACCATTGACTTCGCTGACACCATTGAGCAGCAGGGCTTCACCATTGACAACCCGAACGCCGGCGGCTCCTGCGCCTGCGGTGATTCGTTCAACTAAAACTTTTGCGTTGCGTGCCCGCGGCCCCCTTGGGGTCGCGGGCTTTTTGTTGTGCGCGCGCATTGTGGCGGCGTGGGCATTGTGGTGGCGTGAACATTGTGCAAAAACTGTAAAAGCTCCCCAAGTTTCGCGCTGAAATCGGAGCTCTCGCAGTTTTATACAAGCTGACGTATTCTCGGGGTGTTCCTCGGGGGAGGGACACCAATCACAAGGGGGATTGTGTATCCCTTGGTAGTGACAGGTGTATCTCGGAATACGTTAAGCGCGATGGTGAAGCGTGGCGACGCCGTGCGGGTGGCGCCGGGCGTGGTGTTGCGGCGCGCGCCGTCGGCAGGCGAACTCGTAGAGGTGCTTGCCCAAGCGTGGACTCCCGAGCTTTTGCGCTGGCTGCGCTGGAAGAAGTGTACGCAGAGAAGAATGGCCTTCAGTTCTTGGAAAGGCATGAGGCGGTAGCGCCGCGGCTCACGGCTTGGGCCCGGGAACTCCTGGGGCAAGCGGCGATCGGCGCGGACAGCATGCCCGAGCGTGAGGTGGTCCGCGACCTTAAAGCGCGAGGCCTGAAGGTGCAGTCCAACTACCGCATCGGGGACTACCGCTGGGACATCGTGGTGCCACGCACGAAGGTGGCGGTGGAGATCGACGGTTTCCGCTACCACTCGTCCGAGAACGCGGACACGTTCTTCCGCGACCGGTGGAAGGGCAACGACGCTACGCTGCGCGGGTACACCGTCCTGAGATATACCGGCGCGTGCGTGAAATATCACCGAGAGGACGTGGTGTGCCAGATCATCAGCGCCTGCTCGGGTAAGCCCTTTCTCCCGGCGGCGCTATGGCGATGGCATGTGCGCATAGCGCCGTTGTAGGTGGTGAGGGCCTAAAGACGGACCGGGTAGTCCTTGTCCTCAATCTGGGGATCGATGCGGTGCTCGACGAAGATGCCGTGCCACACCATAAACGCCAAGACAGTCCAGAGGCGGCGGGAGTGATCGGAGACGCCGTCGCGGTGCTCCTTGAGCATCTCCATGACTTCCTTCTTGTTGAAGATGTCTTCGGTCTGCGACTCATTAATGGTGTCCTGGGCCCAGCCGAACAACTCGTCGCCGGCCAACCAGTGGCGCATTGGCACTGGGAAGCCCATCTTCTTGCGGTGCAGCACGTGCGCGGGAACGATTTGTTCCATCGCCTTACGCAGCGCGTACTTGGTGGTGCCGTTGGCGATCTTCAGGTCGTGCGGGATGGTCTCCGCCACCTTGAAAACTTCCTTGTCCAGGAACGGCACGCGCAGCTCCAGGGAGTTGGCCATGTTGATCTTGTCGGCCTTGACCAGGATGTCGCCGCGCATCCAGGTAAACAGGTCCAAGTGCTGCATGCGGGCAACCGGGTCCATGTGGCGCGACTGCGCGTAAATAGGCGCAGTCACCTCCTTGTGATCCCACTCCTCCTCGGCCCACGGGATGACCCGCTGCATCTGCTCGAAGTTGAAGGAACGGGCGTTGCCGTAGTAGCGCTCCTCCATGGTCATCGACCCGCGGTTGAGCAGGGACTTGCCCTTCATGCCCTCGGGCAGGACCTGGGAGAGTCGGCCCAGGCCGCGGCGCAGCGGGGAAGGGATCTTCTCAAACGGCGCGAGCGAGAGTGGTTCCTTATAAATGGTGTAGCCGCCAAACAGTTCGTCGGCACCCTCGCCGGACAGCACCACCTTGACGTGCTTGCGCGCCTCCTGGGCCACGAAGAACAGCGGTACCAGCGAGGGATCCGCTACTGGATCGTCGAGGTACCACATGATTTTCGGAATGGCGTTAGCGTATTCCTCCGGGGAGACAATCTTCACGATGTGCTCCACGCCAATGGCCTCGGCGGACTCGGCGGCCACGTCGACCTCGGAGTAACCCTCGCGCTCGAAGCCGGTGGTAAAAGTCAGCAGATTCGGGTTGTGGCGCTTGGCCAGGGTGGCGATGGCGGTGGAGTCGATGCCGCCGGAAAGGAAGGAACCCACGGTGACGTCGGCGCGCATATGCTTTTCGACGGAGTCCTCCAGCACGCGGGCGATGCGATCGAACAACTGCTGTTCTTCGCCCTTAGTTACTTTCTGGACCGGGAACTGCGGACGGAAATAGCGCTTGGCCACAACCTCGCCGCCGGGGGTGAGGGTAGCGGTGCAGCCGGATTCGAGGCGTCGAATAGCGGAGTGCAGCGACTCCGGCTCCGGCACATACTGCAGGTCGACGTAGTGCTCGATCGCGCGCCGGTCAAGCCCGAGGTCTAGATTCATCGCCTCCGCCATCTCCAGGATGGACTTCTTCTCCGAAGCGAAAACGGTGCCCGCCGGGGTGGTTGCGTAAAACAGTGGCTTGATGCCGAACTGGTCGCGGGCGGCGAACATCGTCTTGGTTTCGGTGTCCCAGATGACGATGCCGAACATACCGCGCAAGTGTTCCACCACCTGCGCGCCCCAGTGATGGTATCCGACGACAATGGGTTCGCCGTCGCCTTCAGTATTAAAGGTGTACCCCGCAGCCTGGAGTTCCTCGCGCAGCTCAATGTAGTTGTAAATCTCACCGTTGAAGGTGAGGGCGTAGCGCTCCGGGTTATCCTCCGGGCCCCAGCGCAGGGGCTGGTGTGAGTGCTCCAAGTCAATGATAGACAGGCGGTTGAAGCCGAACACGGCGTCGCTGTCGTTCCAGGTGCCGGCGGCGTCAGGGCCGCGGTGGCGCATGCAGGGCAGGGCGCCTTCTATGGCGGGCACGAACTGGGAGGCGCTGCCATCGGCGCTGAGGAAACTCAATAGGCCACACATGGGGGAAGTAGTCGCTCCTTAACTATGAAGTATTACCGGGGCACTAGCTTACGGCGCATCGGGGGCGAGAGGGGAACGCGCCACGGATTTCTGCAGCTTCCCCGATTGGGTGCAAACTTTCGGTTGAAGGTGCCGCCATCCTGTTGTGAATTGAGTTACAAACCTGTGCGGAGCGTGGGGGCACTCGTGTGTGTAATAACCGCCTAGCCTGTAACATCCTGTGTGCAGTGAGAAAGCTGAGCGCCGTGGGTGCCGAAACGGTTCCCCATTTCAGTGCGGGAAAAACCCCTGGATCCACTATCCTTAGTGGGTAGGAATGCTCGCAGAGCGTTCAGTTTAAGTTTGTGTGGACAGAAAGGCAGAACACACGTGGGACAGCGAAACAAGCGCACCCTTGCCCGTAAGGCGGGTCTAGCTGGCGTTATCGCTATGGGCGGCTTCGCCTTGGCGGGCTGTGAGGTTGCTCCGCCAGAGGCGATGGCGAACATCCTTGACTTCGGTTGGCCGGATGGCATCACCCCGGAGGCTGAGGCAATGCGCAACTTCTGGATTTGGGTCTGGGTCGCGGCCTGGGCAGTTGGCATCGTGATGTGGGGCATGTTCCTCACCGCGATCTTCCGTTGGAACGCGAAGCGTGCCAAGAAGGCTGGCAAGGGCGAGTTCCCGAACCAGCTGCAGTACAACGTCCCGCTGGAGCTCGTTCTGACCTTCCTGCCGGTCGTGGCCATCATGGTCCTGTTCCTGTTCACCGTCCAGACGCAGAACAAGGTCGTGGCTCTCGATAAGGAGCCGCAGGTTGCTGTGGACGTCACCGCCTACCAGTGGAACTGGAAGTTTGGTTATGCAGAGGTTGCTGGTGACTTTGCGGGTGGCCAGGACTTCAACGGTGCTGACGAAGAGCGCAACAAGTTGGCAGAGAAGTCCTCTAAGGATCCGGAGGACATGAAGAACGCCAACCCCATCCATGGCAAGTCCATGGGTGACCTCTCCTACCTGAACTACAACACCATGGAGACGGTGGGCACCACCGAGGAGGTTCCGGTTCTGGTTCTTCCGACGCAGACCGCGATTGAGTTCCGCCTTGCTTCTGCTGATGTTTCCCACTCGTTCTGGGTTCCGGAGTTCCTGTTCAAGCGCGACGTCTACGCGCACCCGGAGAACAACCAGCAGCAGCGTGCTTTCCAGATTGAGGAAATTACCGAGGAAGGTGCCTTCGTCGGCCGCTGTGCTGAGATGTGCGGTACCTACCACGCCATGATGAACTTCGAGATCCGCGCCGTGAGCCCGGAGAACTTCCAGAAGTACATGCAGTTCCGCATCGACAACCCAGAGGCTCCTAACTCTGAGGCTCTGGCTCACATCGGTGAGGATCCGTACGCCGTGACCACCCAGCCGTTCAACTCTTCTCGTACCACCCGCGACGGCGAGAACTTCGTCGCTCCGAACGAGAAGGCATAGGTTAAGGAGAATTAGCAATGCGCGCAGGTTCTAAAGTCTTCTACGCTATCGCGACGTACCTGGGTATTTCCCTCATCGTCTACATCTTCGGCACTGTCTACGTCAAGGATGATGGTTACCTCTACGGTGCGGAGTGGGCAGGTACCGTTGGTCTGCTCCTAGCCTTCCTGTTGGCCATGATGCTGGCTGGTTACCTCCACTTCACCGAGGCTCGAATGGACATCCTCCCGGAAGACTGGGAGGAGGCCGAGGTTGAGGACAAGGCCGGTATCTACGGCTTCTTCTCCCCGTGGTCCATCTGGCCGTTCTTTATGTCCGTGGCGATTGCGCTGCTGGGCTTCGGCATCATCTTCATGTACTACTGGTTGATCGCCTTTGGCGCGGCCGCTCTGGTCTTCGCCTGTGGTGGACTTTCCCTGCAGTACGGTCTGCCTAAGGAAAAGCACTAAAGCTTCTGTTGTGTCGCTGCCTTTCGCGGCACGTTGGCGCACCCGTCCGGTTTCTCCGGGCGGGTGCTCTGCGTTTTCGGTGTCGGTTCGGTTTGTCGACGTCCCGTGGAGTCGGCCTAGGGCTGTGCTGCATGGTTGAGGGGGAGCGGTGCCGGGGGTCATCCGAAAGTTGCAACCCTGGGAGTTCCTGGCGTGCGGTGAGTGTGAATTAACTCTCATGCGGGAACCGCGTGGGAACTTGCCAAGTGTGTTCCATTCGGGGCGTCGGAAAGCTGAAAAATAGAGGTGCTGAGCACAATTGTGGCGACGGGCTGGTTGACCTGCCAAAACATCACGTCGTATATGTTGCCTAAATAGTTCCCGATGTTTCCAAAAAGTTTTCAACCCGGGCGAGTAGGCTAAGAAAAAGCCGATGACCTCCCTGGAGAAGAAAAATTCGGGGGGAATCGAGATGACTTTTAGCTCCGTACCCGTCATACTAATGGGCGTGACGAGCGCAGTTTCAAACCAAGGTATGGCAGCACCACGAGTGGCTACCCTCAACCGACCCAACATGGTCAGTGTGGGCACCATCGTGTTCCTGTCTCAGGAATTGATGTTCTTCGCCGGACTGTTCGCGATGTGGTTCACTTCGCGTGCTAACGGCCAGGAAGGTGACTGGGCGGAGCAAACCGCCCATTTGAATGTGGTTTACGGTGGCATCATCACCGCAATCCTGATTCTGTCTTCCGTGACCTCGCAGTTCGGCGTCTTCGCAGCTGAAAGGGGTGACGTATTTAAGCTTCGTGTGTGGTACTCGGTAACCATTGCCCTGGGTGTAATCTTCCTGGGCCTGGTCGGATTCGAGTGGTACGAGATGATTCACAATGGTGTGACCATCCAGGCTTCCGTCTTCGGTTCCGTGTTCTACATCTTGACTGGCTTCCACGCAGCACACGTGACGGGCGGCATCATTTCGTTCGTTATCATCATGCTCCGTATTGCTAAGTCCAAGTTCACGCCAGCGCAGGCTACCGCCGCTATGGCAGTGTCCTACTACTGGCACTTCGTTGACATCATCTGGATCGGTGTCTTCGTCGTTATTTATCTGGTCCAGTAGGCCGTAGCCTGCCTCAAGGCCGGCCTACAGCCCTTCACTTTCCAGACACGAAACTTCTCAAAGGAAAATGATGGATACCAATCCGCAGAACGCAGTAGCCTCCGAGGTCACCTCGGACACCGCTGCTGCCAACAAGACCCGTCGCCGCCGCAAGGCGAAGCGCACGCTGGCCGGTGCTTTCGCACTGTCCATCGGCCTGACTGGCGCAGGCGTTTTGGCGTCTGCGCTGTCTCCCGACGCACAGGTCGCCACCGCGCAGAAGGATGACCAGGCACTTATCCAAGAGGGTAAGGACATTTACGACTCAGCCTGCATCACCTGCCACGGTGCCAACCTTCAGGGCGTACAGGACCGCGGCCCGTCGCTCGTCGGCGTGGGCGAGGGCTCCGTATACTTCCAGGTTCACTCCGGTCGTATGCCGATGATGTCGAACGACGCTCAGGCAGAGCGTAAGACTCCGCGTTACACCGAACAGCAGACGCTGGCACTCGCTGCCTACGTTGCTGCTAACGGTGGCGGTTCCGATATTGTCCGCAACGAAGACGGCTCCATCGCCATGGAGGAACTTCGCGGTAAGAACTACGACGGTCGGATTGATCCGGCTGACGTTGCTCGTGGCTCCGAGCTGTTCCGTATGAACTGTGCATCCTGCCACAACTTCACCGGCCAGGGCGGCGCGCTGTCCTCCGGTAAGTACGCTCCGCCGCTGGCGCCTGCCAACGAGCAGGAGATCTACCAGGCCATGCTCACCGGGCCACAGAATATGCCCCGCTTCTCAGAGCGTCAGCTGACCGCGGACGAGAAGAAGGACATCATTGCATACATTAAGTCTGCAGGCGAGACCCCGTCTCCAGCAGGTTGGGACCTTGGCGGTCTCGGCCCGGTTGCTGAGGGCCTTGCAATGTGGATCATCGGCATCACCGCGCTGCTTGGCGCCGCAATGTGGATTGGATCTCGCTCATGAGTAACGACAACAAGAAGAACTACACAGACGCAGAGCTCAATGCGATGAGCAATGACGAGCTGGCTGCCCTGGGCACGCAGCTCGATGAAGTTACTGTGGCGTTCCGCAAGGAACGTTTCCCGGTAGACGGCGACCCAGCCGAGAAGCGGGCCGCTGCTGGTATCTCCATCTGGGCGGCAATTTCCATCCTTGCTGCACTTGCTTTCCTCGGTGTGTACCTGTTCTGGCCTTGGGAGTACAAGGTCCTGGGCGAGGACGGCCTGTGGTGGCACACCTTGTACACGCCGCTGCTTGGTCTGACCTCCGGTCTGTCCATCTTGGCGCTGGGCTTCGCTATCGTGCAGTACGTGAAGCGCATCATGCCGGAAGAGATTTCCGTGCAGCGTCGCCACGACGGTCCGTCCGACGAGATTGACCGCCGTACCTTGACCGCTCTGCTGAACGATTCGTGGAAGACCTCCACCCTCGGTCGTCGTAAGACTCTGCAGGGTCTGCTTGGCGGCGCGGCAGTTCTCTTCGGCCTCACTGTCGTTGCCCCGCTGGGCGGCGCAGTAAACAACCCGTGGAAGAAGCGCCACTCCATGAACTACGCCGGCGACGGCACCCTGTGGAAGTCTGGTTGGTCCCTGCAGGAGGGCGGCGTCAAGCTGTACCTCGCTCGTGACACGGGCACCATCGCGGAGAGCCACGAGGGTGTCACCGGTTCCCACTACACCACCCAGGGCGTCGCCCGCCTGGTGCGCGTGCGCCCGGAGGACCTTGCCGCTGGTGGTATGGAGACGGTCTTCCCGCTGGCCGAAGAGCACGTTAACGACGGCGACAAGTACGACAAGAACAAGGACGTTTACGAGCAGCACATGCACTCGATTCACGGCAACCGTAACGCCGTGATGCTGATTCGCCTGCGTAATTCGGACGCGCAGAAGGTCACCGAACGCGAAGGCCAAGAGGACTTCCACTACGGCGACTACTACGCGTACTCCAAGATCTGTACCCACATTGGTTGCCCTACTTCTTTGTACGAGGCTCAAACCAATCGCATTCTCTGCCCTTGCCACCAGTCGCAGTTCGATGCGCTGCAGTACGGCAAGCCGGTCTTCGGTCCGGCCGCCCGTGCTCTGCCGCAGCTGCCTATCACTGTGGATGAAGAGGGCTACCTCGTAGCCAAGGGCGACTTCATCGAGCCAGTTGGCCCGGCATTCTGGGAGCGTAAGTCATAATGAGCAATAAACTCGCACAAATTGGTGACAACATTGACTCGAGGTACACCGCCTCGGGCATGATCCGTACCCAAATCAACAAGGTATTCCCGACCCACTGGTCCTTCATGCTGGGTGAGATGGCGCTGTATAGCTTCATCATCCTTCTGCTGACCGGTATCTACCTGGCACTGTTCTTTGACCCTTCCATCACGAAGGTCATCTACGATGGCGCCTACACTCCGCTGAACGGCGTGGAGATGTCCCGCGCTTACGCCACGGCCCTGGACCTGTCTTTCGAGGTTCGCGGCGGCCTGTTCGTGCGTCAGATGCACCACTGGGGTGCACTGATGTTCATGATGTCCATGGTTGCGCACATGCTGCGTATCTTCTTCACTGGTGCGTTCCGACGCCCGCGTGAGGCCAACTGGATCATCGGTTGCGCGCTCATCCTGCTGGGAATGGTCGAGGGCTTCCTCGGCTACTCCCTCCCGGATGACCTCCTCTCCGGCGTGGGTCTGCGCATTATGTCCGCCATCATCCTGGGCCTGCCGATCATCGGCACCTGGCTGCACTGGGCCATCTTCGGCGGCGACTTCCCGTCCGACCTCATGTTGGACCGCTTCTACATTCTCCACGTGCTGGTTATCCCGGGCATTATTCTCGGCCTGATTGCCGCTCACCTCATCCTGGTTTGGTACCAGAAGCACACCCAGTTCCCCGGACCGGGTCGCGCTGAGAACAACGTTGTGGGCGTCCGCATTATGCCGGTGTTCGCAACCAAGGCAATCGGCATGGGTCTCATGACCGCCGGTGTTCTGGCTCTGATGTCTGGTCTGCTGACCATCAATGCCATCTGGAACTTGGGCCCATACAACCCGTCGCAGGTCTCCGCTGGTTCCCAGCCGGATATCTACATGCTGTGGACCGACGGTGTCGCCCGTGTTATGCCGGCGTGGGAGCTCTACATCGGCAACTACACCATCCCGTCCGCATTCTGGGTCGCCCTGCTTTGTGGTCTGATGGTTGTACTGCTGTTCGCTTACCCGTGGATTGAGAAGAAGATGACGGGCGACGACGCGCATCACAACCTGCTGCAGCGCCCGCGTGACGTGCCGGTTCGCTCCGGCATCGGCGCCATGGCCATCACCTTCTTCCTGCTGGTGACCCTCTCCGGTGGTAACGACCACTTCGCTCACTTCTTCCAGGTGTCCCTGAACGCCATGACGTGGGTGGGTCGTATCGGCATCATCGTTCTGCCTCCGATTGCTTACTGGGTGACCTACAGCATCTGTGTGGCTCTTCAGCGCTCCGACCACGAGGTCCTGGCGCACGGTATTGAGACCGGCGTTATCAAGCAGCTGCCTAACGGCGCCTTCATTGAAATCCACCAGCCGCTTGGCCCGGTGGACGAGCATGGCCACGCTGTACCGCTTCCGTACGCTGGCGCTCGCGTACCGAAGCAGCTTAACGAGCTCGGCTTCGCCGACTCCGAGACCCAGGGCCTGTTCTCCTCCGATGACGAGTCCATGGTCCACCGCATCCACGAGGTTCACGCGGACAACGCTGCTGAGGAAGCAGAGATGTTCCGTCGCCTCAACGAAGCAAACAAGAAGGAAGACGAGGACAAGGGCCTCATCTAATCCCGCTCCTTATAAATAAGGAGAAACGTCCCTCCCAACGCGGCAGCAATCCAAGCAGCCGCCTGGGAGGGACTTTTGTGCTCAGGGCGCTAAGCACTGGCGGCACTTAGACGGCGTAGCTGTAGCGCTGTAGCGCTGTAGCGATGCTGTTTTGGGGCATTGGTGCGGGAACCAGTTGTTAGAGGCGGAGGGGCATGGCAACGCTGGGGTGCGTCCCGGAGGGCAACAGGCGTAGTGGAGTGTGGGGGCATTGTGGGGTGTTAGGGGAGTGATGGTTGGTAAAAATGTGGCGGCGTCCGTGGGGTGTGTGGTGGACGTCTCAAAAAACTCTTTGTGAAAGTTATTTCGTTTTGCCTTTGAACAACTTTGATGCCCAAAGTGGGTGCTTTATGCATGGTTGGCGCAGTAAGTGGCACTCTTTTTCGGAAATATTCACCATCGTGAGAAAATGGAAACTTAGGTGATTTGTCACCATCGCGGCAATGCAACGTCGAGATAACGGCTTGGTAACGGGGTTAACGGCGCGTGTCGGATGGACAACGCTTGTGACAGTTTCGTAACCTATTCGAGACATTGCGTTGCTAACCGATACGGGAGCGCAATACAACGAAAAGAAATATAGCGTCGTATCCCAATCGTCCGAGAAGGGATGGGTCCAATGCTTCCAGAAAGGGGAGCAGCCCGGAACTTGGATTGGGAGCCAATCGCGGCCCGCACGAGTGGAGTGGCTCCGGCCAGCCATGGGCTAGGAAAGTGTGAACGCCAGTGACCGACACCAGTGGGAAGCATTCCGTGCGAAAGGTAGGCGCGTGGAAAGATTTGGAGATTTTATCGTGGCTAAGCATGTTCGTCAGGGCAATAAGACCCTCACCCGAATTGCAACTGCCTCCGTTGTTGCAGCGAGCGCATCCGTTCTGACCCCTGGTGTCGCAGGCGCAGCCGAGGTTGTCGTTCCTAACACCAACTTCAGCGCCGAGGTCAAGGGCCTGGAGAACGTCCAGGGTATCCGTCAGGTCCCTAACATTGAGCAGTGGGTTCCTGAGTTTCGTGAGGTAAAGGCCCAGAAGTCTTCCCACAAGTCCACCACCGCCAAGAAGGCTGTGAAGAAGTCTGCGACGAAGGCTCGTTCCAACTACTCGGCTAAGGCTTCCGCCCCGCAGACCAAGAAGGCATCTGCATCCAGCTCCACCGGCGCTAAGGTCGTTGCTGCTGTCCGTTCCAAGATTGGTGCTCCGTACGGCTGGGGTGCTGCCGGCCCTCACGCTTTCGATTGCTCCGGCCTGACCTCTTGGGCCTACGCTCAGGCAGGCAAGTCCATCCCGCGCACCTCCTCTGCTCAGGCAGCTGCTGGCACTCCGGTGGCTATCAGCAATCTGCAGCCCGGTGACATCGTTGCCTACTACGGTGGCGCGTCCCACGTTGGCATCTATGTTGGTAACGGCATGATCATCGACTCCCTGAACTCTGGTTCCACCGTTCAGGAGCGTCCGCTGAACTACATGCCGATTCATTCTGCAGTGCGCTTCTAAGATTTAGCTCTGGCGCTGTGAAGCCGGGTAACTGTTGTGCCTTCTGGTGCAGGAGTTACCCGGCTCTCAACTTTTCTTAGGATTATTGCGAAACATATTACTTGCCACCGGCGATAATCTTGGTGAGAGACCTTGTCATCGGCTATAGTTTTTTCTTGATTGATTTAAGAAACGTCTTAGATTTCTGATCCGAAAGTAGTCCCCCGTGACCTCCAATCCCTACCTCTACCGTGGTGCACACCGCGCTTCTCGTCGTCCTGGCTTTTTCACAGCTACCGCTGCAGGAGCCATGGTCGCCGTGGGGCTCGGTCTTGTCTCGCCTGTCGCGGCGCAAGCGGATGACATTGACGAGCTTATGGAGGAGATGGAGGAACTCGCCCGCGAGGCCGGTGCCAAGAACGAGACTGTCAAAGAGCTAGAAGAGGACATTAAGGAATCGCGGAAGGATTTGGCGCGATCAAAGAAAGACGCCAAGCAAGCTAAGTCTGAGGCTACCGAGGCCGAAAAGGAACTGGAGAAGCAGCAAAAGCGCGTTAACGGTTTGGCCAACAAGCGCTACGACGGATTGCGCATGGATCCGCTCACCGCTTCCCTGAACGCTGACGATCCCCACGCGGCGGTGGACCGTATGTCATTTATGGCAGCGTTGACCCGCTCTGCTGATGCTGACCTCAAGCGCCTTGCGCAGGCGGCCAAGGATGCGAAGTCCGAGAAGGAAGAAGCCGAATCCGCCGTCGATGACGCCGCGAAGGCCAAGGCCGATCTGGAAGCAAAGCACAAGAAGCTGAGCGACGAGCGCGACAAGCTGGAAAAGCAGGTCGAGCACATGGAAAAGCGCGTTGACGCCCTCAATGAGCAGGAGCGTGAGGCCTGGGAGGGCCAGCACAACCCAGTGGACCTGGACGAAGAGGACGTCGAGAAGCTCAAGAAGGCATCCTCTTCTGTGGACGCCGAGGGAGTAGTGGGTTCCGCGCTGTCCAAGATCGGTTCACCTTACGGCTGGGGTGCGACCGGCCCGGATGTCTTCGACTGCTCCGGCTTGATGTACTGGTCCTATCAGCAGCAGGGTAAGACCATTCCGCGCACCTCGCAGGCTCAGATCGCCGGCGGTACCCCGGTGGCTATCGAGGACCTGCAGCCGGGCGATATCGTGGGGTACTTCCCAGGTGTCACCCACGTGGGCATGTACATCGGCAACGGCCAGGTTGTTCATGCCTCCACGTATGGTGTTCCTGTGCAGGTGGTTCCGCTGAACTCGATGCCGGTCTCCGGCGTCGCCCGCTACTAGGCCCGAACTGGGTCGGCGCGAAACCATCAGCAGTGCCCGTTTTGTAGCATGGATGCCATGCCCCGGATCCTCTTAGTAACCAACGACTACCCGCCGACGATCGGCGGGATTCAGTCGTATCTGCGTGATTTTCTGGCCACGCTTCCACCGGAAGAGGTGATGGTGTTTGCCTCCACTCAGGACCGGGAGGCGGCACGAATGTACGATGCGGAGGTGCCGCACCGAGTTATCCGGTGGCCACGTCGGGTGATGCTGCCCACCCCGGCTACCGCGCGGGAGATGCAGCGCATCATCCGAGACAACGGCATCGAGGTCGTGTGGTTCGGCGCCGCCGCGCCGCTGGCGCTCATGGGGGCAAAGGCGCGCGAAGCGGGCGCGCGGACGGTCATCGCCACGACGCACGGCCACGAAGTCGGCTGGTCCATGCTGCCCGGTGCCCGCCAGGCGCTGCGCGTCATCGGCAACAACGCGGACATCGTCACCTATATTTCCGACTACACCTTGCGGCGGTTCCGTCGGGCTTTCGGCTCGCATCCTCAGTTTGTCCATCTGCCTTCAGGCGTGGACGTGGACACCTTCCGGCCGCTGGACGCCTCCGGCCGGGCGGCGGTGAGGGAGCAGTGGGGGCTGGGGGAGCGGCCGGTCATCGTGTGCATCTCCCGGCTCGTGCCGCGCAAGGGCCAAGACTCGCTGTTGCGCGCCTTGCCTAGCGTGCACGAGCGCTTCCCAGATGCCCAATTGATAATCGTCGGCAAGGGGTCCTACGCCAAGCGTCTGAAAGAGATGGCCCGCGGCCTGAAACATGTGACGTTGACCGGGCCGCTGGAGTTCGGCGCGATGGTCCGCCTGTTGGGCGCGGCGGACATTTTTGCGATGCCCGCGCGCACCCGGGGTAAGGGCCTCGACGTGGAGGGCCTCGGCATTGTCTACCTCGAGGCCCAGGCGTGCGCCGTCCCCGTGGTCGCCGGCCAGTCCGGTGGCGCGCCGGAGACGGTGACCGCTGACTCGGGCATCGTGGTCGACGGCAGGGATGAGGCCGCGCTTACCGACGCCCTCGTGCGCCTCCTCGGCGATGATGCGTTGCGGCGCCAGATGGGCGCAGCCGGACGTCGGCACGTGGAAGAGTCCTGGACATGGGAGGTCATGGGCCAGCGCCTGCGCGAGATAACTTCCTAGAACTTGGGCCGGAGGCCTGATGGCGTCGCGTGGCTCGATGTGACCGGGGGAGGCTGGCCGGTATATCCTGTCAGTTATGCCCCACGCACTTGACCCCATCACCGTCGGCTTCGATATCGGCGGGACGAACCTCAAAGCAGGTGTCGTCAGTGCCCAGGGAGAAGTTTTGGAGCACACCTATGTGCCCACCCCGCGCACCGAACAGGCGCTGGAGGAAGCCCTTTGCGCCATCGTGCAGGAATTCGGCTCTCGTCATGAAATCGCCGCCGTGGGAGTCGCGATCGCCGGGTTCTTGGACCCCCATTGCGAGATCGTGCGCTTTGCGCCGCACCTGCCGTGGCGGGACGCCCCCGTCCGGGACATTCTCCATCAGCGCCTCGGGCTGCCGGTGCGAATTGAACACGATGCCAACTCTGCAGCCTGGGGTGAATTGCGCTTCGGTGCCGGCCGCGATGCGCGCGACTGGGTTTATTTTGCGCTCGGCACCGGCATCGGCGCCACGCTGGTGATTGACGGTGAAATCTACCGCGGTGCCTTCGGCACCGCTCCGGAGTTCGGGCACCTTCCCGTGGTCGCCGGCGGCCGAGAGTGCCCGTGCGGCAAACGCGGCTGCCTGGAGCGCTACGCCTCCGGCACGGCATTGGTCACTACCGCCCAGGAGCTCGCGACGTCGAAGCCAGAACGTTTCCGGGCAACGCAGCTCGCCGCGGCCCTGGACACGGGCGAGGTCACCGGCAAGACCGTCATGAACGCCGCCGCAGCGGGCGATGAGCTGGGCAAAGCCGTGGTCGCAGACTTCACCCACTGGCTCAACGTGGGCCTGGCTATGGTCGCCGACGTGTTGGACCCAGAGCTCATCGTGGTCGGCGGCGGGGTGTCTAAATCCGCGTCGCTGTTCCTCCCGCAGGTCGCCGAAGGTATGAGCACGCACATCGTGGGCGCGGGCTTCCGGCCCCAGCCGCGGCTAGCTTCCGCGGAATTGGGCTCAATGGCGGGTATTATAGGCGTGGCCGATTTGGCGCGGACCTAGGCAGCGCGAACACAGGCAGTGCGAATACAGAAAAGAGACGAGTGACGATGGCGATCAACCGGTGGTACTGGGCCTTTAAACACGTGTTTTTCGGACCAGCCTTGCGTGTGTGGAACCGCCCGTGGGCCGAGGGCATGGAACACATTCCCGACTCAGGCGCCGCCATCATGGCATCCACCCACCAGTCCGTCATGGATTCTTTCTACTTCCCCCTGATGTGCCCGCGCCAGATTACTTTCTTGGCCAAGAGCGAGTACTTCACCGGCACCGGGGTCAAGGGCGCGGTGCAGCGCTGGTTTTTCAACGCTGTTGGCCAGCACCCCGTGGACCGTGAGTCGGACAACGCCTCCGACGCTTTGTTGAAGGCCGCCAACGAAATTTTCGAAGAAGGTGGCATCTTCGGTATTTATCCGGAGGGCACTCGCTCACCGGACGGCCGCATATACAAGGGACGCACCGGTTTGGCGCGGGTGGCGATGTCCTCTGGTCACCCCGTGATCCCCGTGGCCATGATCGGTAGCCGTAACGCCAACCCCATCGGCACCTGGATCCCCCGCCCGGCACGGGTGGGGATGAAGGTCCATGCGCCCATCATGCCGCACGAGTGGGCGGCCGAGCGCGGCCTTGATCCTGCGGAGCACGCCACTGCGCGCGACTTCACCGACTACATCATGCACTTGCTGGCCGAGATGGCCGACCAGCCTTATATCGACGTCTACGCCTCCACGGTGAAGGAGTCTCTCGCAGCCGGACATGGATATCCGGCGGGGGCCGAAGTCGACGTCGACAAGCGCTAAGGAGGGTGAACACTGCGTGCCGCAACCAACAACACGCCTGGCGTGGCCCGACGTGGCCAAAGGAATTTCCATCATCGGAGTCGTGCTGCTCCACATCACCCTCATGGTGCCCGAAGGGCAGAAGAGCTGGCTGTGGGAGTCTAACGAGCTGATTGCGCCGTTGCGCATGCCGCTGTTTTTCTTGGTGAGTGGCTTCTTCTCGGTGAAAGTGCTGCGTTTTAGCGCAGGCGAGTTGTTTCTGCGTCGTCTGTGGTTCTTCCTCGTGCCGTACCTGGCATGGACACCGGTAGAGATCTGGCTGAACCGCAGGCATTTCCACGTCGTATTTGATGAGCCGCTGTTGACTTGGCCTGACCTCAAACAATCTCTGCTGTTAGGCCACAACATGGGCTGGTTTCTCCACGCTCTGATTATCTTCAACGTGGCGCTATGGGCGTCGAAACGCCTGCCCGCGTGGCTGGCGGTAACGCTGTCCTTCCTTGTACCACTGGCCTGTTTACCCTGGCATCACGAATATCATTTCGCCTCTAAAGCGTGGATGTACCTGCCAGTATTTTTTATCGGAGCGTACTGTCGCCCGCTTATCGCGAAGTTCGCGGCCGAGGTGGAAAAGGGGCCGCGTAACCCGTGGGCCTGGGTGCTATCCGTGGGAGCTGCCGGTCTCTTCATGGTGGGGTATCGCGTGCGTTATCTGTGGGACCTCCGAGACTTCCAAGCGATGCTGCCGTGGCCTTTGGCCAATGCGCCGTGGCTTGGCGACGCCGAGGTGCACTACCTAGTCCAGGCTGCCGAACAGCATCTCAAATTGCCGATCGCGGTGGTGCTGGCCGTCATGGTCGCCCGCATCCCGCAGATAAGCACCATGCTGCAACTTATCGGCCGCAATACCTTGCCCATCTACCTGGCGCACCCCATCGCCCTCACCGTCTGCGTGGGCATGCCGATCTTCTATCAGGGCGTCACCGTCACCTTGGATGGACAGTGGGGAATGGAATCCACGCAGTACTGGATCCTCATCAGCTTCGTGGCCAGCATCCTGGCCTCGCTGGCGCTGTGGGGGCTGGGCAAACTCCCGGTGGTGGGGTGGACCCTGAATCCGCCGTCATTGGTGGCGGTGTGGGAACGGTTACGGGATCGGGCCGAGCTGGGGAAGCCAGATGAAGCCGACCCCATCGCGGCTGAGTGGAAGTCAACCCGCTAGGCTCAAGAGCGTGCGCTACTTCTACGACACAGAGTTTATTGAAGATGGGAACACCATCGAGCTGGTCTCGATAGGGATCGTCGCAGAAGACGGCCGTGAGTATTACGCGGTGTCCACCGACTTCCACGCTTCCCGCGCCAACGCATGGGTGCGAGAGAACGTGTTGGACAAACTTCCCTCACCTCAGCACCCCGCGTGGAAGAGCGCCCGAACCATCCGCGAGGAGGTGTTGGACTTCCTCACCGCGGGAGGGAGGCGCCCCGAGCTATGGGCGTGGGTCGGCGGTTACGACCACGTGGTCCTTGCCCAATTGTGGGGGGACATGGCGGGGCTGCCGCGGCAACTGCCGCGCTTTACCCACGAACTCAAGCAGTATTGGGAATTCGCCGGAAAACCGTCGCTACCTGCGGTGCCGTCAGGGAACCACGACGCCCTGGTGGACGCGCGCCATAACTTGGCCAAGTTTCAAGCCTGCCAGGCGGTGCTGCCAATTGACTCGACAACCCGTGTGGTTGCGGGGTAAACCCGCTGTGTCATAATCCTTGTGGCAATCCTTTGATTCAGGAAGTTTACAGGGACACAAGGAAATAGACGTGGCGGTACCGCGAGTGAAGGCGCGGCATCGGGCACAACCCAAGAGGTTGGCATGGCCTGATGCTGCCAAAGGTGTCTCCATCGTCGGCGTCGTCTTGCTGCACATCTCTCTCGTGGTGCCCGATGCGGACCTGCAGCAATGGCTGGTGACCACCAACAAGGTGTTGTCGCCGCTAAGAATGCCATTGTTCTTTCTGGTCAGCGGCTACTTCTCTACTAAGGTACTGCGGCAAAGTTTTGGCCAGCTGATGCTCAAACGCGTGTGGTTCTTCCTCGTGCCGTACTTCATGTGGATCCCCATTCAGCACTACGCCTCGTCGTGGCACTACCACCTATCAGGTGCGGGCCCTTTGATCACGCTTCCAGCGGTGATGGACAGCATGTTCCGCGGGCACAACATGGGTTGGTTTCTTTACGCCCTGGCACTTTTCAATATTGCCCTGTGGTTGCTCAAGTTCCTCCCACGCTGGCTGGCGATGGTGCTTTCCGTCGTGATACCTCTGGTGTGCCTTCCGTATTACGAGCATTTCCACATGGTGTCCAAGGCGTTGATGTATCTGCCGTTGTTCCTCGTGGGGGCGTTGTTTAAGGACGCCGTCACCACATTCGTGTACGAGGTGCGGCGAGCCTACCGCAGCCCGCGGGGCGCGATCTACGTCGCAATATCCGTTGCGTTGTATGTGGGGGGCCTGCGGCTTCGAGCTTGGTGGGACAGCCTGGAGGGATTGCAAACCGCGGACTGGCCTTTGTGGAACGCTGAGACGCTTGTCGACGTCGAGTTGCTTGTCCTAGTCAAAAGCCTGCAGCAGTACATCACCATGCCCTTCGCCATCATGTGCGCGCTAGTGTTGGCGGCGACAGGCCCGCTGTCGTGGGGCTTCCAGGTCATCGGGCGCAATACACTTCCGATTTATCTCTCACACCCGGTTGCCCTGTCGTTGGCCTACGGTTTGGTGCGTCTGCGCATGGGCGTGGACATCGTCGACGGCGGCGCCTGGCCGTGGGAGAATCCCAACTTCTGGATTATCTATTGCGTTGTCATCTGTGGACTCGTTGGCTTCCTCGTCTGGGGCCTAAATAAGATTCCCGTTCTCGGATGGTTCGTGCAACCTCCTCACCTGTGGATACTCGAGGATCACGTGGATGGGGTAGCAGAACGTCGCGCCGAGCGCCGCCACGCTCGGCAAAAGGCCCGCCAGGCTGCAAAAACAGCGGAGACATTGGCCGCACGGCGTCAGGGCTAACCCACCACGGCGGCGCGGGCCTTGACACGGCGTGGCATAATGGGGCAATGAGCTGGACAATTGACATCGACAAAAGGGTTCTTCCGGACCTGCCCCCACTCCCAGATGGCATCCGCGAGCAGTTTGAGGACGTCATCTCCCGCGACGCCAAACAACAGCCGAAGTGGGACCAGGCTACCGCGGACAACGTCCGCAAGATCCTCGAGTCAGTCCCGCCGATTGTCCTGCCCCCGGAAATTAACGCGCTCCGCCGGAAGATGGCGGACGTTGCGAACGGCAAAGCCTTCTTGCTTCAGGGTGGCGATTGTGCCGAGACTTTTGAATCCAACACCGAGCCGCATATTCGCTCCAACGTGCGCACCTTGCTGCAGATGGCGGCGGTGTTAACCTACGGCGCGTCCACGCCAGTGGTGAAACTCGCGCGCATTGCTGGCCAGTACGCCAAGCCACGGTCCTCGGATCTTGATGGCAACGGGCTGCCCAATTACCGCGGTGACATCGTTAACGGCGTGGAACCTACTGAGGAGGGGCGCCGCCCCGATCCTGCCCGCATGATCCGCGCGTACGCCAACTCGTCGGCAACCATGGGGCTCGTGCGCGCGCTGACTTCCTCGGGTACGGCCGACCTGTACAAGTTGCACGAGTGGAACCGGGAATTCGTGGCCAACTCGAAGGCTGGGGCTCGCTACGAGGCACTGGCTCGGGAGATTGAAAACGCTCTGAAGTTCATGGACGCTTGCGGGGTGTCCGATACCGAGCTTCGCCGCTCGGAGATTTACTGCTCCCACGAGGCACTCCTGGTGGACTATGAGCGCGGTATGCTGCGTCTGGGCCAGGATGAGTTCGGCACTACCAAGCTTTACGATCTCTCCGCGCACCAAGTCTGGGTGGGCGAGCGCACCCGCGGGATGGATGACTTCCACATTGGTTTCGCCGCGCTCATCGGTAACCCCATCGGTGTGAAGATCGGTCCGGGTATCACACCGGAAGAGGCAGTGGCCTACGCCGAGAAGCTCGATCCGCACCGGGAGCCGGGCCGCCTCACCATGGTCGCCCGCATGGGCCACGACAAGGTGCGCACCGTGCTTCCCCCGGTCATCCGCGCAGTGGAGGAGTCCGGTCACAAGGTGGTGTGGCAGTCGGATCCGATGCACGGCAACACCTTCACCTCGTCCAACGGCTACAAAACCCGCCACTTTGACAAGGTGCTGGACGAGGTTCAGGGATTCTTCGAGGTGCACCGCGAGCTGGGCACCCACCCGGGCGGTATCCACCTTGAGTTCACCGGTGAGGACGTCACCGAGTGCCTGGGCGGCGCCGAGGACATCACCGACATCGATCTCCCGGGCCGCTACGAGTCCGCGTGCGACCCGCGCCTGAATACTCAGCAGTCGTTGGAGCTGTCGTTCCTCGTCGCGGAGATGCTGCGTAACTAAAACCCGCGCAACTAGAACAACCGCGGGTATTGGCCGTAGGCGCCGGAACCGAACCACCAGGCGGCCACGGCCACGGCGCCCACGATCACGGCGACGAGGACGAGGAAGAGCAGGAACTTCACGCCGGAGCGGTTGCTGAGTACCTTCTCCGGCGGCTCCGTCGTAGCAGAGCGCGCCGGGGCAGGCGCAGGGATCGGCGCCGGGACGGGTTGCTGTGGTACCGCGCGGGAATCCGCCGCGGGAAACATGTGTGTCTCGCGATTGTCTGGACGATACGCGGTCTGCCGCTCCGGTCGCGGTTCCCACTGAGGTTCGCGGACCGGATCAGACTCGGGCACCGTTTCGGGCTCTGGTTCTGGTTCCTGAAAGCTCAACACCCGGGTCTCATGCAGCGGGGGCTGTGCGGGCGGGAGAACCGTGGTGCTCTCGTCCTGTGGGGCAGCGTGCAGCTCCGTGGTGTTTTCCCCCAGGGGCGGGAGGTCGGTGGGCACCGCCGCGGTGCGCGCCGCCGCCGAATTGCGCGGGATTGGCACGGTAAACGCTGGGAGCTCGAGCTCCGCCGCGACGTCGTCAAGCGCTGCGAGGAATTGACCGGCGTCGGGGAAACGCTCCTCGGGGTCCCGTGCGGTCGCTGAGGCTACGAGGGCGTCGAAAAGCTTCGGCACCCCCTCGATGCGCGACGACGGGGCAGGGACATCGTTCTCCAACCGCGCCATGGCGTGCGCGAGAGGAGTGTCACCGCTAAACGGGGTGGTGCCCGTCAGTAACTCAAAGAAGACTACGCCGGCGGAGTACACATCGCTGGCCGGGGTGATGTCCTCGCCCGAGACCTGCTCCGGGGAAATATAGGACACCGTGCCCACGATGGAGTCGGTGGAATGCGTGGACGCGCTCGTCGCCCGGATGAGGCCAAAGTCCGCCAGCTTGACCCGGTGGTCGCCGTTAATGAGCACGTTATCCGGCTTGATGTCGCGGTGCACGAGCCCGCGGGCGTGGATGACTGATAAGCCAGTCAACACCGCCCGCATCACTGCGGTCGCGGCATGCGGCGGCATGGGGCCGCGCTCCGCCAGAAGCTCGCGCAAGGTACCGCCCGTGATGAGCTCCATGATGAGGAATACGTCATCGCCAGAGGTGGAGAAGTCGTAGACGTTCACCAGGTTGGGGTGGTTCAACTGCGCCATGGCGCGCGCCTCCCGCTTAAAGCGGTTGAGGAAGACCGGGTCTTCCTGGTAGCGCTCCGCCATCACCTTGGCCGCTACCGCGCGGCCCAGGCGCTCGTCCACACAGCGGTAGACCGTGGACATGCCGCCGCGGGCGATCGGGTGATCGATGCGGTAGCGGCCGTCCAAGACGTCGCCAATGGCACTGGGTTTTCCCGCGGTCGTGTGAGACATGCTTTCTAGTATGGTCGAAAAACGTCACGCGATGCCAAACCACTAGAGTGGGTGTCGTGACTAATTTCGACGAAACCCCAGTATCAGTTGAGCAGCTGCTCGCCGAGGAAACGCTTCTCAATCTCCCCGAGGTGGCGGATAAGCTCGGCATCGCGGTGACCCGCGTGCACGACCTGCTGAATGCTCGCAAGATGTTGGCCTGGAAGGTCAACAATGTTCGCGTGGTTCCTGAATCCTTCTTTAACGACAAGGGTGCCATCAACAAATTTGTGAGCGGCACCATCACTGTTTTGACTGATGGCGGGTACGACGACGAAGACATCTTCCGCTACCTGTTCACCGCCGATGACTCTCTGCCGGGTCGGCCTATCGACGCCCTGCACGGCCATCTGGCCCGTGAGGTCATCCGCCGCGCTCAGGCGATGGCCTTCTAAGCCGCGGCAGTCTTTGCAGAGCTCGCGGGTGCTTCGTCGGCGGCGGGGTGGGGGAAGAGAGTTTCCGCGGCCCACCAACCCAGTGCGACCGTTCCGATGATCCACCACCAGTTGTAAAGCTGGTGGTTGCCGTCGCCGGAAAAAGCCAGCGCCAAAAATACCGAGGCACCCACCGCAATCTTGGTGACCAGGCGCGATGGGGAGAACACCCCCAGCAGGGTAATCACCGAGGCGTAGTACCACGGCAGGGTCACCGAGTTGAACAGGAAGGCCACTTGATACGCGGCCGCCGTGCCGGCAATGGCCTCGCGGTCATTCTTGCGGAACAACCACCACACCGTCACCAGGCCCACCAGCATCAATACAACGAAGATCCCGCGGAAGAAGCTCAAGGTCTGGTTATAGGAAAACTCGGGGTTAAAAACCTTAGCGATAGGGACTACGCTGTCCGCGAGGAGAGTAGGCACCGCCAAGGGGTTAATGATCTTGGAGTTGCCGGAGATCTCCGAAATCCAGCCCCACGATGACCCCGACATCCACGTCACCGCCGCCACCGCGGCAATAATCTCAGCCACGGCAATGAAGCCGGCCACCACGAAAGCGCCGAGGCGCTGCGCCACCGAGGAGGCTTCTCGCGGCGCGAGGTGGTTGAGCATAATCCACACCACGAAAGGGACTGCAATGAAGGCGGTTGCTTTGTACGCGACGGCCAGCCCAATGAGAGCCAAGCCGCCGGCACAGCCTAGGACATCGTGGCGGAGGATCATCACCAGCCCGATGCTGACGAGCCCCACCATGATGGACTCGTTGTGCATGCCGCCCACCAGGTGCAGGATGAGCACCGGGTTGGCCACCGATAACCACAGGGCCAGTTTCTCGTCGCCGCCGAGCGCGCGGGCCAGACGCGGCACGGCCCACGTGATCATCGCAAAGCCGGCGAGGGAGATTATCTTGTAGACGATGATGCCGAGCGCGACGTTGTCGCCCACGATCGTCGTGACGCCTTCGCCCACCCACAAGTGCAGGGGGCCGTACGGCGTGGTCGTATTGCGCCAGTCGTGGGAAACCTCGAGCAAGAAGGGGCCAGGGTTGACGGTCGCGCCCTCGGAGTAGGGATCGAAGCCGTCGCGCACCATCGCTCCCTGCATGAGGTAGGAATAGACATCCCGCGAGGCCAAAGGCCCGGCGAAGGCGAGCGGGGTGAGCCATCCCAGGAGCAGGCGGTGGACGTTGACGCCGCGCTTTTCGACGAACAGTTGGTACCCTGCCAGGATCCACGCGGCCACCAGGAGGAACAGGCCCACCCAAAAGAGGAACATCATGATGTTGCGGCCGTGGCCAAAGGCGAGGACGCCGATGTTCCAGGCGTCCAAGATGCCGCCGCGGTTGCGCGAGGCGCCGCCGCCGAAGGACGACAGAGCGAGGATGACGGACCCGACGATGCCGAGGAGGAACGGATCAGGCAGGCGATAGGATCGTATCTCGGTGGGGCGCTGCTGCGCAGCGGCGTCAGGAGGGGTCAAAGAGGGCGGCGGGGTAGGCATTGCTACATCTTTCGCGCGGTGGACTTGATGGCCAGCTGCTCCAGCGTGGCGGTCACGGAATCGTCGATGTCCGCCTCGCGCAGGTGCGCCAGTCCCGACTCCGTGAGCGTGGTGATGCGTTCTTCCACGGCTTCACGGGCCCCGGATTCCGCAATGATGCGTGTCATTTCCGCGATGAGCTGGGGGTCATCGGTCGCGCCAATGTTCTCCCGCAGCAAGGCGGCGGCTGCGGAGTCTTTGTCTTCCGCGCCCTGCAGCGCGAGGGCAAACATGACCGTGCGCTTGCCTTCACGCAGATCGTCTCCGGCGGGCTTGCCAGTGATGGCGGGGTCGCCGAAGACCCCCAGCTCGTCATCGCGCAGCTGGTAGGCGATACCGATGTCGCGGCCATAACCGCGGAAAGCCTTAATGGTGCGCTCGTCCGCCCCGGCGATGGCGGCTCCCAAGTGCAGAGGCCTTTCGATGGTGTATGCGGCCGTCTTGTAGCGGTTTACTGCGTTGGCCAACTCTACGGACTCGGAACCTGTGGCCTCGAGAGAAATGTCCAGCAGCTGTCCGCCGATGACCTCCGTACGCATCCCGCGCCAGGCGTCGCGGGAGCGCTGCAGCGCGGCGGGGCTCAGGCCGGAGTCTTGAAAGAGGTCTTCCGCCCACACCAACGCCATGTCGCCAATGAGGATGGCCATGGACTCGCCGAAAGTCGAAGCGTCGCCACGCAAGCCCTGGTCGCGGTGATGCTGCTCTACAGCGCGGTGGACCGTTGGGTTGCCGCGCCGGGTGTCGGAGGCATCGATGATGTCATCGTGGATCAGGGCACACGCCTGGATAAACTCCAGCGACGCCGCCGCCCGCAGCATGGCCGCGGGATCTTCCGCTGCACCGTGCGTGCCGCCCAGGCCGCCCGCGCCGACGAAACCTGCCCACGCGTACAGAGGGCGGATGCGCTTGCCGCCGCCAAGGACGAAGGCCTCGAGGTGGGCGATGGCCTCGCTGACCGGGGTGCCGATTTCTGCTACCTCGGCATTGCGGGCGTGGAAAAAATCCGAAAGCACGCGATGCACGTGCTCTGGAACGGCCTCGAGGTTGCTGGGGTAGGAGGAGAAATCTGAGTTAGTCACGTGCTCAGGATACCCCGGACCCGCACTGTGACGGGCACGACGGGGAGGGTGGTGGACAGTGAGGCGGGTTCGGGGGCGTTCAGGCGCGATTGGGGCGCTGGAAGTCATGCAGATTTAGGGCGAGGATGGCAAAGGAGCGGGTGTCCGCGGGGTATTCCAGGAAGCGGAGGAGATCGAAGAAGCCGAACGAGCGGTAGAGGTGGAACGCGGGATTGGATTCCCCTGGAACTTCCGGGGTGGACAGTACTGCGAAGGCACTGGGCTGGTTCCACAACAAACCGTGTAGTAGCTGGCGGCCGATGCCGCGGCCCTGGGTCGAGGGGAGCACGTGGATCTCAGCGACCTCGAAGTAGTCCTGCATGACTTTTTCCTGGGACTCGGTGGCGCCTCCGCGTTCGTCGAAGCCGCGACGCACCTGTTTGTCCCACCAGGTGTCACGGGACCCGATGAAGCCATAGGCGAAGCCCAGCGCCCCTGATTCGTCTTCAGCGAGGACAGCGGTAAAGCCGGGACGCATGGTCTCGCCCTTCCAGGCGTGCGCGCGGTCGAGATATTTCTCCCGCGGATAACCCATCGCTTCAATATAGATCTCCACCAACAGGGGAGTCAGCATGCTGAATTCGATGGGGGTCAGTCGGCGAAGGGTAACGGTCACATCTTCTATGGAACCAAACGCGACGCTCTCACGCAGGAAAACATGCAGGGAGCGGCAAAGTCACACGTTGTTCGAAAAGGTGTTCGAGACGGGAGGGGGTGATGTCTGCAGGGTGTTCTAGGTTAGGGGTGTCGAAAGGAACGACAGAGACGTTCGAGGAAGATTAGAAAGGAGCGGCCAGTCATCATGGCTACCGTCATTTCCGCCACTACCAAGTTCGCTGGTCGCCCTTCTGGGGCGGCTGGACGGAAGCAGTCCTATCTTAACAGTGCGTACCACCTCATGAATGACGCGCGTAACCACATCTTTCACGGAAAGGTGGATGCCGCTGTGGAATCTGCCTACCAGGCTGCGCTTCGTTGCGCGGGCGCGCGGGTTGCAGATTCGCCCCTGGCTAAGCGGAAGCGCCTGCCGTCCAGTGCGTGGGACCGGCTGGCCATGGTTGGTGTGGCGGAGAAGGAATGGGCGGACAAGTTCCGCGGCTACTCCCGGATGCGTTCGCGTCTGTTAAGTGGCCTGACCGTTGACGTGGATGCGGCGAAGGCGCGTGAGTTGATGGCGCTGACGGCGGCGTTTATTGATGAGGTTGATCACGCCGGCGGCGCAGCGGATTTCGCGGCGTAGCTTCAAGGTGGTGCGATTGCTCCGTGGGCTGTGCCGGAAACTCGCGTTTGCTGCCGGTAAGGCCGGTACGTAGGGTGGAGGGAACTTTATGGCTTCCTGGTGCGTTGTATTAGTGTGAAAGACACCGAGCGCGGTGAGAAAAGGCACGGCAGCACGCCACGAATAAATGCCCTAAACGTACTTTGGAGGAACAGTGTCGCTATCAGAGCAGGAGCTGCGGACCCTTCGTGAAATGGAGGCGTCCCTGCTCGCAGAGGACCCTAAGTTCGGTGCCTCGGTTGCTGGAGGGTCGAGTTTCGGGGACTACTCCGGCGGACGCATCACCTTGCGTGGTGTTGCTCTCGTGGTCGTCGGCCTGGTCATGCTTATCGGCGGTGTAGCACTTGCGCAGCAGAGTCTGTGGTTCGTAGCCTTGTCCATCGTCGGCTTCCTTGTCATGTTCGGCGCCTGCATCTGGATGCTGCAAGGCGGCCGAGGTGACTCGGCGGGCGGGTCGCTGCGTCTGCGCTCTACTTCTGCGTCGCAGGATTCCGGCCGGAGCCGTGGTGGCCGGACTTCTGGTGGCGGCTCCAGCTTCGGGGATCGCATGGAGGAAAACTTCCGCCGCAGGTTCGACGAACGCTAGGCGCCAGCGGCTAACGTAAGCCGTTAGATTTCGCCCCTTCTCGTAGCTAGCTTTTGAGCTGGTGACGAGGAGGGGCTTTGGCGTTTTCACGGTGCCTCGCACTGGGCCCATGGTGCCCTTTCCGAAATTCCCCACTTCGCCCCACTGAAATTCCCCACTTTGCCCCACTCGGTGTGGGATGGGGTTGGAGGGGAGGTTGTGGGGCTGGCGTTAGGTGGCGTGTGGAGGTGAAAAGCCCAGTTGGTCCGGGGATAGAGGGGGAGAAAATCGCTATTTTGCCCTATGGGGCATAAGTGGGGGAAGTGTCTGGAGGGGCTATTTTGGCGTGTGTAAGAGGGCTGTCAAGGGGTGGTTGGGGATTTCCACCCACAAATTTTTTCGTGTGTGGCCTGCGATTTTGTGGTGAAAATTAGGTTTTGGGCGGTGTTGTGGTGGTGCTGGTGGGGGAAAGTGGGTTATAGTGGGGCGTAGCGGTGGAGAGGTGATCTGATCGCTTCTGTATCGCAAGGACAATTCACACGCCCGTGGAATCGAGTTAAGGAAAGGGGTTCGCCGGGATGTTTCTCGGAACCTACACTCCGAAGCTCGACGACAAAGGCCGCCTGACGTTGCCTGCGAAGTTCAGGGATGAACTGGCCGGGGGATTGATGGTGACCAAAGGGCAGGACCACTCCTTAGCGGTCTATCCGCGTGAAGAGTTCGCAGAACGTGCACGTAAGGCGGCTGCGGTCTCGCGCACCAACCCGAAGGCTCGCGCCTTCATCCGCAACCTGGCTGCCAGTGCGGATGAGCAAAGGCCAGACGGAAACGGGCGCATCACGCTGTCGGCTGCACACCGCGAGTACGCCAACCTTTCCAAGGAATGCGTAGTCATTGGTTCGGTGGATTTTCTTGAGATCTGGGATGCAGAATCCTGGACCGCGTACCAGAACGAGACAGAGGACGCCTACTCGGCGGCCGATGCAGACGACGTTCTCGCGGGGCTGTTATAAGCCGTCGCACCACAGGGCCCGTCGTGTGAATAAAGAACTAGAGAGTGTGTGTACGGACTTCGTTCGAGACCGCGCGCTGGTGTACTTCCCCGACATCAGAAGCGGTTTCGGACGGAGCCCTATACGCACTCTTGGCGTCACTGGGATGAAAGCAGCTACTTCGGGAAAGGGGGACAGATGGACAACTTCGACATTGCGGCGAACCACGGCCACGTTCCCGTCATGCGCGATCGTATGGCTCAGCTGTTGACCCCGGGCGTCGAGAAGCTTGGCTCCAATGCCGTTATCGTTGACGGCACCCTGGGTGCGGGTGGACACACCGAGTATTTCTTCCAGACCTTCCCTGAGGTATCCATCATCGGCGTGGACCGCGATAGTGCGTCGCTGGCCAAAGCCACCGAGCGGCTCGCACCGTTCGCCGACAGATTCTTACCTATCAACGCACGTTTCGACGACGTGTGGCGCGAGGTCGAGGGCTCTGATTCGCCCATCGCGGCGCGGGCACAGCAGCACGGGCTGGCCGGCGCGCTTTTTGATCTCGGGGTCTCTTCTATGCAGCTGGACCAGGTAGATCGCGGCTTTGCCTACCGCACGGACGCCCCGCTCGATATGCGCATGGACGCCTCCCAGCCACTCACCGCAGCGGACGTGCTCAACACCTACGAGCACGGGGACTTAGCCCGCATCTTGAAGACCTACGGCGACGAGAAATTCGCCGGCAAGATCGCCTCGGCCGTTCTCCGTGAGCGGGACAAGGAGCCTTTTTCTACCTCCGCGCGCCTGGTGGAGCTGCTGTATGCCACCATCCCGGCGGCGTCGCGCCGCACCGGCGGGCACCCGGCGAAGCGCACTTTCCAGGCGCTGCGCATCGAGGTCAACCGTGAGCTAGAGGCCATCGAGCAGGTACTTCCCGTCATCACGGGAGAGTTGGCCGTTGGCGGCCGCGCGGTATTCATGAGCTACCAGAGCTTGGAGGACCGTTTAGTCAAGCATGCCTTTGCCGAACTGGCGGCGTCGAAAAGCCCGGCGGGCCTACCGATGGACCTGCCGGGGACGGAGCCGGAATTCTCCATTGTCACTCGCGGCGCTGAGAAAGCCAGCGAGGATGAGATTGCGGAAAATTCCCGGGCGGCCTCCGTCCGGGTCCGTGCCATTGAACGCATTCTCCCCGCTGGGGGTGCGGCATGACCACCACACATCGATACACCGACCGCTTACACCCACAACACGATGCGAAGGGACAGCGCACCATGGGCGCAAGTAGAGATTTCACCACCGGCCACGATTCCAGCGCCAGCACTGCCCTCTTGGAGCGTGGGGCGCACACCGAAAGTCGAGCTTCGCGTCGCCATGTGAGTGATGGGGTAACCTCCGCCTTCGCGCCGTCGGCGCCGGAGCGTCCGTCGCGCACCGATCGCCCTGTGCGGCGAACAGGCCGGCCGGACGGTGGTCGGGACCGGCGCGGTGGGGGTCGCCTAGGCTCCAAGCAGGTAGTGAGCGTCCGTGGGCGCCGTACGGCACCGATCCAGGCGAACTCGAAGCTACCGCGGTTGTCCTTCATTTCCTTGGCGCTGCTTATCGGTGGTGTGGTGATGGCGATGTGGCTGTCGGGCCAGTCCACCATTCAGACTTTTGAGATTCAGAACCTTGCGAGCCAGGAAAAGCAGTTAGACAACCAGATCGAGACCTTGAACCGCGACCTAGAAAACGTGCGCTCGTCCGCAGATGTTGTGCGCCGCGCTTCCGAAAACGGGCTGGCAGTCCCCACCAACCCGGGCATTGTTGCTGAAGGTAAGGACGGCAAGGTCCAGGTGAAGCGACAGGCCACTCCGGAGACTGATCGCATCGTGGACATTAACGGTGCCCCGATCCGTCCGGGCAAGGCCTCGAGTGACCCGGAGGATACCGGCGACGTCTCAGATGAGGTATCTGCTATCCCGCAGAGCAACCGTGGCTCGAGCGAGCGCCCGGCAGAAAGTGGCGCCTCCCGCGGCGACAACTCCTCCCGTGGTAACGGCGATAACTCAGCAAACCGCCAGCGAGCGGGGGAGCAATCACAGGACCTTCCTTACGCGCCAAGCGTGTCGGAATAGCCCCTTTGCGCTGGCAGCGCGTAACAATGAGGGGTAATTGTGTACATTCTGATTCGACTACGGCAGGAGAGCCCATCCCATCATGGCTAATGAGCGCCGGAGTGGCCGCAACCAGCGCAGCGCCCCAGCCCGTCGACCCGCAGGTCGGCGGGCTCCGTCGCCGCAGAAAGCACCCCGCGGACCGCGGTCAACCGCGGTGACGCAGCACGCCGTCATGCGTGGCCGGTTGAAGTTCGCCGGAGCCATCGTGTTCCTCATCGTCGCTTTGCTTATCGGGCGTTTATTCCTCGTTCAGGTGGTGTGGGGAGACGAGCTGTCGGCCAAAGCCCAAGAGCAGCGCTCCCGGGTCTACGTCGAACCTGCGCGCCGCGGCGAAATCACTGACACGTCGGGGCGTCGACTGGCTTACACCATGCAGGCGCGCTCGCTGACCGTGTCGCCGACGCTGTTGCGCAAGGAACTCCGGGAGCAGGAGAAGCTCGAGATTGAGATGTCCGACAAACCGGTGGAAGGCGATGCCCTCAACAAGGAGTTGGATGAGCGCGTCCAGCAGCGTCTGGATGAGATGGCGGAGGGAATCCCCAAGGCCATTGCGGACTCCGGTGCGGCCTCCGGGGACGTCGAGCCCAAGGAAATCATGGACAAGCTCAAGGCAGACACTCAGTACGAGGTGCTGGTGCGTAACGTGGACCCGGATGTCGCCGCGACCATCGCGGAAACCTACCATGGCGTCGCTGCGGACCACCAAGATATTCGCCAGTACCCGAACGGCGCCATTGCGGAGAACGTGGTGGGCAAGGTGTCGATGGACGGCCAGGGCCAGTTCGGCTTCGAGGCCTCCGGCGATGCGAAGCTCACCGGTATTGATGGTCGTTCCACCGAGGATGTGGCAGTGAGCGGACAGGTCATCCCCGGCTCGCTGCGCGACGTGGTGCCCGCCGTCGACGGCAAGGATGTGCAGCTGACCCTTGATCTGGATCTGCAAGCTTTCGTGCAACAGAAGCTGGAAAAGGCGCGTGCTAACTCCAAGGCGAAGTCGGGTGAAGCCGTAGTCCTAGACTCCGCCACCGGCGAGATCCTCGCGATGGCCAATACCGGGACCATCGATCCGAACGAAGACATTGAGAAGCAGCTGGAGAAGGGTAAGCACTTCGAAAACCGCTCCATCTCGCACCCGTACGAACCCGGCTCGGTGGCCAAGATCATCACCGCAGCGGCAGCCATCGAGGA
This sequence comes from Corynebacterium incognita, assembly GCF_014217255.1. NCBI lineage: Bacteria > Bacillati > Actinomycetota > Actinomycetes > Mycobacteriales > Corynebacteriaceae > Corynebacterium > Corynebacterium incognitum. Next base: position 450,323 of record NZ_CP059404.1, on the reverse strand, counting down.
GGGCAAGACCACCCCGACCGAGGTGCACCAGGTCCCTGGCAAGAAGGAGATGGCCGGCGTGACCGTCGCTGACGCGTGGCAGCACGACGTCGAGCCGTACACCACCACGGGCATCTTCGGTAAGTCCTCCAACGTGGGCACCTTGATGCTTGCGGAGAAGCTGGGGGAGAAGAAGTATGACGAGTACCTCAAGGCGTTCGGCCTGGGGCAGACCACCGGCGTGGAGCTGCCGAACGAGTCCTCGGGTCTGGTGCCCGCACAGGAGCAGTGGTCCGGAGGCACCTTCGCCAACCTGCCCATCGGCCAGGGTATGTCCTGGACCACCCTACAGATGGCCAGCGTGTATCAGACACTTGCCAATGGCGGCGAGCGCATTGAGCCGCGCATCGTGAAGTCCATCGGCGAGCATACGGGCCCCACTGATGCGGGCGATAATGACGAGAATTCCGACAAGGAGACCTCCGCCAAGTCAGAGGACACCAAGGGCCCCGACGCGAAGAAGACCCGCGTGGTAAGCGAAAAGACCGCCAAGGAAGTGGTCAACATGTTCCGTGCGATCTTCCAGGATGACCCGGCAGGGATTCAAAACGGTACCGCCTCTGGAAACAATATTGAGGGCTATCAACTCTCGGGCAAGACGGGCACCGCGCAGAAGGTCGATGAGAAGACTGGCGCGTATTCCAATTCCGAGTACTGGATTACCTTCGCTGGCATCGCCCCAGCCGATGATCCTCGGTTCGTGGTGGCCATCGTGCTCGATGACCCGAAGTCCGGCGTGGGTGACGACGGCCAGGGCGGTCAGTCCACCGCGCCGTTGTTCAAGGACATCGCTTCGTGGCTGCTCTCGCGTGACAACATTCCGCCGTCCCAGCCGGTCAAGGAGCCGCTGGTGCTGCGCAAGCAATAAGCCTTGCGTGGCCCCGCGCCACCTTAAGAACACGGTTGAGAACTGAATAGCATTATTAGTTTGAGATTGCACCGAACAATAGCTTGACCTGAGAATAAGGAACGATATGACTACTACACTCTCTCACCTCGCGGAACTGGCGCAGGGCCGCTTGGCGCTTGCCGACGCCGCGTCGACCGAGGACGTCGATAAGCACGGAGCCGTAGCGGTCGGTTCCATTAGCCTGGACTCCTCAGCGCTCCGCGAGGATTCGATCTTCGCGGCACTGCCGGGCACCCGCTCGCACGGGGCACGCTACGCCGCCGGCACCCCGGCGCTGGCCATCCTCACTGATGAGGCAGGCCTCGAACTGCTGAAAGCCGCTGGGGAGACCCGCCCGGTCATCGTGGTGGAAGATATTCGCGCGATACTCGGCAATGTGGCCGCGGAAATCTATGGGCATCCCACCCGGGAACTGACCGTTCTCGGCGTCACCGGCACCTCAGGTAAAACCACCACGAGCTACCTCATCGAGGAAGGGCTCCTGGCCGCAGGGCACAGCGTGGGCCTCATCGGTACCACCGGTACGCGGATCAATCGGGAACCGGTGCCGACCTCGCTGACTACGCCGGAGGCACCGCGCCTGCAGGAACTGTTCAAGCAGATGCTGGACTCCGGCGTGAGCCACGTGGTCATGGAGGTATCCTCCCACGCGCTCGAGCTGGGGCGCGTGCAGGGGACTCAGTTCGCGGTGGGCGGATTTACCAACTTGTCCCAAGACCACCTGGATTTCCATCCCACCATGGAGGACTATTTCCAGGCGAAGAAGAAGCTTGTCGACGGCCCCGTGGCCGCCGACAAGGCAGTTATCTGTGTGGACGACGAGTGGGGCCAGCGCTTGGCCGACGAGGTCGACGGCGCGACTTGCGTTGCCACCAAGGGGAGCGGCCACGCGGTCAATGCAGGGGTGAGCGCCCGCATGGTCTCTACTCAGCCCACCGGCGAGCAGCGCGTGGCCTTGAGCGTCGGCGACGCAGAGTGGGAGTTCGATCTGCCGTTGCCGGGGGATTTCAATGTGGCTAACGCCGCCGTGGCGACCGCCATGGTTGCGGCCGTGGGCGTGGACGCGCAGGACTTTACCCAGGCCCTCTCGCAGGTCGCGGTGCCTGGACGCATGCAGCGCGTGGACGAAGGCCAAGGCTTTATCGCCGTCGTGGACTACGCGCACAAGCCCGCGGCCGTCGCGGCGGTGCTGGACACCTTGCGTGAGCAGCTGGATAACGCCGGGCAAGGCGGCCGCATCGGCATCGTGGTGGGAGCCGGCGGCGACCGCGACTCCTCCAAGCGCCCCATCATGGGCGCCGCGGCCGCCGAGCGCGCGGACTACGTGGTGGTGACGGATGACAACCCGCGCACCGAGGACCCCGCGGCAATTCGCGCCGCCGTCATCGCCGGTGCCCGTGAGGTCGCCGAGAAGGCCGGGGCGACCGGCCACCAGGTGGAGATTGTGGAGGAGGGCAGCCGCGCGGCTGCCATCGATGCGGTGGTTGCCTGGGCGCAGCCGGGTGACGCGGTTATTGTGGTGGGCAAGGGCCACGAGGTCGGGCAGATCGTAGGCACCGTGACTCACCACTTCGACGACCGAGAAGAACTTTCCCGCGCACTTCAACAACGCCTGGCAACGGACGAGAGCGAAAAGTAGGTTCCTCATGATTGAATTGACCCTCAACCAACTGGCCGACATCACCGGTGGCCGCCTCGCCGACGTAACGGACCCTGAGGCAGTGGTCACCGCTTTCCCCGAATTCGACTCCCGCAAGATTACCCCGGGAGGGCTGTTTATCGCGCTGCCCGGCGCCAAGGTGGACGGGCACGACTTCGCAGCCACCGCCGTAAAACAGGGCGCCGTGGCGGTGCTCGCCGCCCGTGAGGTGGGCGTGCCCGCCGTCGTCGTCGAGCCCGTGGGCAAGCCCACCGGCGACGGCGCGAACGCTGATATCTACGCCCACGACGAAGACGGGTCCGCCGCCGCGGTCGTGCAAGCGCTCGGCAAGATCGCCAGCCACGTCACCCACAATCTGGCGGCCAAGGGCCTGAGCATCGTCGGGATCACCGGCTCGGCGGGAAAGACGTCGACGAAGGACCTGGTGGCCACCGTTCTGCGCACCGATGGCGAGACCGTCGCGCCCCCGGGCTCCTTCAACAATGAGATCGGCCACCCCTATACCGCGTTGCGTGCGGACGAGAACACGAAGTACCTCGTGGCGGAAATGTCCGCCCGCGGCATCGGACACATCCGCCACCTGGCGTCGATCGCGACCCCGTCCATCGGCGTGGTCCTCAACGTCGGCACGGCGCACCTCGGCGAGTTCGGCTCCCGAGAGAACATCGCTAAGGCCAAGGGCGAGCTCGTGGAAGCGCTTCCCGACGCCGCAGAGGGCGGCGTCGCCGTGCTTAACGCCGACGACGCGTTCGTCGCCGCGATGGCCTCGCGTACCACGGCGCGGGCGGTGACCTATTCTGCATCCAACCCGCCTGCCTCGGGGGCGTCCTACTACGCCACCGATATTGAACTCGATGATGTCGCGCGGGCGTCGTTTAGCTTGCATACGCCGGGCAACGCCCCGGTCCCAGTGACCCTCCAGGTCTTTGGTGCTCACCAGGTGTCCAACGCGTTGGCAGCAGTAGCCGTGGCCATGGAGTCCGGAATTCCGGTAGAGCAGGTGGCGGCGGCACTCAATGCCCACACGAATGCCTCCGCCCACCGCATGGACGTGGTCACGCGCAAGGACGGACTAACGGTCATCAATGATTCCTACAATGCCAACCCGGACTCGATGCGCGCGGCCGTCGCCGCGCTCGCCTTTACTACCGCCGCGCGCAGGGATGCGCGTTCCATCGCGGTGTTGGGCGAGATGGCGGAGCTTGGTAGCGACGCTCTGACCTCGCACGAACAAGTCGGCGTGGAATTGGCCAAGTACAACGTTAACCATCTCATCGCCGTTGGCGATAGTGAAAACGTGCGCGCCATGGTGGCGAAGGCTGAAATTAATGGCGTATCAACTAAACTTGCTCGCGATGTCTATGAGGCCGCGGCCATAGTGGACGACATCGTTGCTCAGCCACCGGCCGGTGCCCAAGACTGGGTAAACCAGGACGCCAAGGACGTCGTGCTGCTCAAAGCCTCCAATTCGGATGCGCTGTGGCGGGTGGCAGACGCCTTGCTTCACGGTGAATAGTGGATAGAACTAGAAAGTAGCTTGACAAACATGACGCAGATTATCGTTGCGGGAATCGTTGCCTTCCTCGTAGCTATCTTCACTACACCGTTGCTGATCCGCTATTTTTCGGACTCCGGCAAGGGCCAGGAGATCCGCGAAGACGGTCCGCAATCCCACCTGCGTAAGCGGGGCACCCCGACGATGGGTGGTCTGGCCATCATCGCCGGCATTGTCGTCGCCTATGCGTCCGTCAATATCTGGGGAATGGCCACCGGCCGCGGTGGCTTCACCGTGTCGGGTCTGTTGGTCCTGGGACTGACTCTGGGTCTGGGCCTCCTGGGATTCTTGGATGACTTCATTAAGTTGTTCAAGGAACGCAACCTGGGTCTGAATAAGAAGGCCAAGTTGATCGGGCAGGCCGCGCTGGCGCTGGCATTCGGCATTCTCGTGCTGCAGTTCCCGGATGACCGTGGCATCACCCCGGCCAGCACGCACCTGTCCTTCCTCCGCGACATTGACACCTTCGATATCGCCATCGGGGGCGGCGTCATTGGCATCATCATCTTCCTGGCGTTCATGTACATCCTCATCGCTGCGTGGTCTAACGCGGTCAACCTCACCGACGGGCTCGACGGCCTCGCGGCTGGAGCGACCGCGATGGTGATGGGCACCTACGCGGTGATGACCTTCTGGCAGTTCCGCAACTCCTGTGAGCAAGAAGTGACCGCCGGCTGCTACCAGGTGCGCGATCCGCTCGACTTGGCGATTCTCTCCGCAGCCGGTCTGGGCGCCTGCCTTGGCTTCTTGTGGTGGAACGCGGCGCCGGCGAAGATCTTCATGGGCGATACCGGCTCCCTGGCACTCGGTGGCCTGGTGGCAGGTCTGTCCGTGACCTCCCGCACGGAGCTGCTCATGATTGTCATCGGCGCCCTGTTCGTGATCGAGGCGGCCTCTGTGGTCATCCAGATCATTGTGTTTCGTACCACCGGTAAGCGCTTCTTCCGCATGGCACCCATCCACCACCACTTTGAAAACGGTGGCTGGGCGGAAACCACGGTGGTCATTCGCTTCTGGCTGCTCTCAGCCATGGCGGCCTTGGCCGGCGCGGCTATCTTCTACAGCGAGTGGCTCATGTCCACCGACGCCTCGCTTCTGTAACGCTGTTGTCCGTTCTCCGTTCTCCGTTTTTAGCCCGGTCTGAAATGTATTAAGCACCGCGACTGCAGCCGCGATGCAGATGTGAAAGAAGGATTACTGCATGGAACCCAACGCTGGAGTCGCTGCGGCGGATAAGGCCACCGCAACGCAGGTGCTCTCAGGACACATCTTGGTCGCTGGTGCCGGCGTAAGCGGTAAGGCCTGCGCGCGTTTTATTTCTTCGCTTGGGGCTCGGGTCACCGTGGCCGACGGCAGCGCCGAGGCCCGCGAGACCGTCGCGGCGGAACTGGGAGTATCCACTGCGGATCCGGAGGTACTTATCGCCGGTGGGGTAGCAGACTACTCCCTGGTAGTGACCTCGCCGGGCTGGCGCCCAGACTCGCCACTGCTCGTGGCCGCACAGGGCGCGGGCATCGAGGTCATCGGTGACGTCGAGCTGGCCTTTCGGCTCGACCGCGCGGAGGTCTTTGGCCCGCAGCGCACTTGGCTCGTGGTCACCGGCACCAACGGCAAGACCACGACCACGGGCATGTTGGCGTCCATGATGGAGCAGGCTGCGGTGCGCACCGGTGACACGGCCGCTGCGGTGGGCAACATCGGGGTCTCGCTGTTCGACGCCCTGGAATCTCCCGAGCGCATCAGCGTACTCGCTGCGGAGCTCTCCAGCTTCCAGCTGCACTGGTCCTCCACGCTGACCCCGGACGTGGGCGCGCTGCTCAACTTGGCCGATGACCACCTAGACTGGCACGGCAGCTTTGGCCACTACGCCGCGTCAAAGGCCAAGGCCTTGACCGGAGCCGTGGCGGTGGTGGGCGAGGACGCCGCCGTCGTCGCGGAATGCGAGCGCCTGCAGCAAGCAGGCACCTTGGCCCCGCGCGTGGTGCGCTTTAGTGACACCGCCCCGGAGGCAGGCAACGTCGGGGTCGTCGATGCCACGCTGGTGGATCGTTCCACTGGTCAAGACCTTCAGCTGTGCAGCGTCGCAGGTATTGAGCCGCCGGGGCGCGCGGGGACTTTGGACGCCGCGGCGGCCGCGGCTATCGCCCGCCAGGCAGGCGCCACGCCGGAGGAGATCGCCTTAGGCCTGGCCGCGTACAAGGTCGCGGGCCACCGTGGCGAGGTCGTGGCGAATATCAATGGCGTGGCCTACATCGACAACTCCAAGGCCACCAACCCGCACGCGATGGGCGCTGCTCTCGGCGGGCTCGACAACGTCGTGCTCATCGCCGGTGGCCAGCTCAAGGGCGCAGACGTGGTCCCGGAACTGCGGGCGCATGCCCACCAACTCAAGGCCGTCGTTGCCTTTGGACTAGACCGCGAACTCGTCGCCGCTGCCGTCGCCGCGGCCGCGGCGGACGTGCCGGTCGTGGTGGTGGAGGGCACGGAGCCCGCCGGGACCATGGACGACGTCGTCAAGCACGCAGCGCAACACGCCGAAGCCGGGGATACCGTGCTTTTGGCACCGGCTGGTGCATCGTTGGATATGTACACGGGCATGGCGCAGCGTGGCGATCTTTTTGCTGCGTCCGCACGCGCATTGGCATAAAAACCCAGGCGAGGCAGGGAGAACGCATTGAGCGCACCAACAACGAACCGCTCCCCGCAAGGCGGTACGCCGCAGTCACAAGCGGCGCCCCGACGCGGGTTCCTCAGTAATGTCGCCAGCACCTGGGACTACGTCCGCCAACGCCCGGGTTTTGACTATTTGATGCTCCGCATCATCATCTTCCTGCTGGTGGGTATCGGCCTGGCTATGGTGTATTCCGCCTCTATGACCTGGTCACTGGCAGAAAACACCAGCCTATGGGCGCAGGCCCTGCGGCAATCCATCATGGTGTTTGCGGGCTTCATCGGTTTCGTGATGATGCTGCGCCTGCGGCCGTCGTTTATCCGCAAAGCAGTGCCTTGGTTGCTGGGTATTTCCATCCTTTTGCTCGTGCTCGTGCTCATTCCGGGCATTGGCACCGGCCGTGAGGAAGTGGGCTCACAGTCGTGGATTGTTCTCGGTCCGCTGTCCCTACAGCCGTCGGAGATTGCCCGCGTGACCGTGGGTATTTACGGTGCGGCGGTACTTGCTGACCGCAAGCAGGCGCGGTTGTCCTTCAAGGATCCATTCGCCATTTACGGCTATATCGCCAGCGCGATGTTCCTGCTCATCATTTTGGAGGGCGACGTTGGCATGGCGGCCTCCTTCGCGGTCGTCGTGGTGCTCACCATGTTCTTCGCTGGCTTCGACTGGCGGGCGCTGGCACTCATCTTCTTCCTCGGCGCGCTGGGACTGGTGGGCCTGTTGCTGGGCGGCGGCTTCCGCTCGCATCGTTTCCACACCTACTTCGATGCCCTGCGCGGCAATATCGAGGACACTCAGGGCACCGGCTTCCAGGCCTACCAGGGCTTTTTGTCGCTTGCCGACGGCGGCGTGTCCGGCGTGGGCCTCGGCCAGTCCCGCGCCAAATGGTTCTATCTCCCGGAGGCCAAGAACGACTTTATCTACGCCATCGTCGGCGAGGAGCTGGGCCTGTGGGGCGCGGCACTCGTGGTCATCTTGTTCGGCGGGCTGGGATGGATTGGTATTCGCACGGCCTCGCGCGCCCAAACCCAATTCCAGGCGCTCCTGGCTGCAACGCTCACCGCGGGCGTCGTGTCGCAGGCTTTCTTCAACATCGGCTACGTGGTGGGCCTGCTGCCCGTGACCGGTATTCAGCTACCGATGATCTCCGCGGGCGGTACCTCGGCGATCATTACGATTACCTCAATGGGGCTACTCGCCTCGGTGGCGCGCCACGAACCGGAGAACATCTCGGCCATGCAAAACTACGGCCGCCCACTGTTTGACCGCCTTTTCTTTATCCCGGAGCCGCGCCCAGCGCAGTCGGCTGGCTCCCGGGCCCGCGGTCGCCGCGGTGAGGTGCGGGGTGACCGGCCCGCCGACGTCGACAGGCATGCACCACAGCGTCGCCGGGGCCCTGGATCCGGCGACAGGGACACGCGCGGGCAGCGCACCGCCCGTGGGGCACGTGGGAGCCGTTCTGCTCGCGGCGGCCGGGAAGAGTACGGGCGCCCGGTAACTTCTCGACGCTCCCGCGCGCAGTTCCGCGATGACCGGGGACAGCGCTGGTAGCGTAAAGGCCATGACTACATCTTCCCCCAGCGTCGTCATCGCAGGTGGTGGCACCGCTGGCCACATTGAGCCTGCCCTCGCCGTCGGCGAAGTCCTTGCCTCCCAGCACGGGGCGCGCATCACCGCCCTCGGTACCACGAAGGGACTGGAATCCGACATCATTCCGGCCCGCGGCGTAGACCTGCGGATGATTACCCCGGTTCCGATCCCGCGCAAGCCCTCCCCGGCACTGTTCGCCGTGCCGTGGAAGGTGCTGAGCTCCGTCCGCGAGACCCGCGAGATCTTGAAAGACGTGGGTGCGGATGCGGTTTTCGGCACCGGTGGTTACGTGTCCGCACCGGCCTACCTGGCGGCGCGTTCGTTGGGCTTGCCGTTCTACGTGCTGGAAACCAACGCGCTGGCCGGTATGGCCAACAAGCTCGGCGTGCGATTGGGTGGCGTGGGCTTTAACGCCCAGAAGGAGTCGGGCATGCCTGGCGACGTCGTGGGCATCCCCGTGCGCCCGGGCCTGGGCCACGACCCGGACGGCAGCGCCCGCCACCGCGCCCAGGAGCAGTGGGGCTTGGACTCGGAGCGCAAGGTCATCCTGGTTACCGGCGGCTCCCAGGGGGCGCAAAGCATCAACAAGGCCGTGTCCGGCGCCGTGCCGGAGCTCGTGGAGGCGGGATTCCAGATCCTGCACGCCTACGGCAAGAAGAACACCAAGCCGCTGGAGCATGAGCACTACCACGGCGTGCCGTATATCGATGACATGGCGGCGGCACTGGCGGTGGCGGACATGATCGTTTGCCGCTCGGGTGCGATGACGGTGGCGGAAGTAACCTCCGCGGGGCTGCCTGCGGTGTACGTCCCGTTGCCGCACGGCAACGGCGAGCAGGCGTTGAACTGCAAGCAAGTAGTGGAGGCTGGTGCCGCGGTCATGGTGCCCGATGCGGAATTGAATCCTTCCCGTCTGGTGGAAGAGGTTCTGAAGATCATCGGCGACGGTGGCGTGGCGGAGACGATGGCGGGAGCTGCCGCGCGCAACGGCGTGGGCGAGGCCGCCGCGGTCATCGCGGAGCGCATCATCGCCGACATCCGCACATAGCGGCAGCCTCCTCGCGCAGCGGGCGCCGCGGGGCGTGCGCACAACACGATTTCACAACGCAATAACCTACATCGCAACAACCTATATTCTTAAGATTTTAAACGGCAAAGGGATACCTCACGTGACTTACGATTTGGCTCGCGTCCACTTCATTGGCATCGGCGGCGCAGGAATGTCTGGCCTGGCGCGCATCATGGTGGCGCGCGGCGCCGTGGTGACTGGCTCTGACATGGTGGACTCCACCCCGGTGGAAGTGCTGCGTTCCATGGGCGCGCAGGTTGCCGTGGGCCACGATGCCGCGAACCTGTCGCTCGCCGGGGAGCTGCCCACCGTGGTGGTCACCTCGTTTGCCGCGATCCCGCAAGACAACCCGGAGCTGGTGGCCGCCAAGGAACAGGACATCCCGGTTATTCGGCGCTCTGACCTGCTGGCGGACATCATGGAGGGCTGCACCCAGGTGTTGCTGGCCGGCACCCACGGCAAGACATCCACCACATCCATGACCGTGAGCGCACTGCAGGCCGCGGGGGAGGACCCTTCCTTCGCTATTGGTGGGCAGCTCAACCGCGCCGGCACCAACGCACACCACGGCACCGGCAATGCTTTCGTGGCCGAGGCGGACGAATCCGACGCCTCGCTGCTGCGCTACCGCCCTGACGTGGCGGTGGTGACCAACATCGAGCCCGACCACCTCGACTACTTCAAGACCCACGAGGCGTATTTCCAGGTCTTTGATGACTTCGCTGCCAGAGTGGCGGACAACAATGGCGTGCTCATCGTGTGCTTGGAGGACTCGAACACGGCTCGGCTGGGCCAGCGCGCCATCGCTCGGGGGGAGCGCGTGGTGGGCTACGGTTCCGCACAGGCGGCGGCCCAGTACCCGGAGATCCCCCTGGCCGCTCGACTGGACTCCGAGGACGTCTCCGCCGCCGGCACCACGGTGACCGCGTCCCTGCGTTTGGCCCCGTTGCGTGGCGAGAGCAGCGAGGCGGGAAAGTCCGGCGAGGCGAACAACGAAACCATTGACGTCACTTATACCGTGGGCACGCCGGGTCACCACATGGTTCTTAACTCCTTGGCCGCGCTGCTGGCGGGTATTGCCGCGGGTGGTCAGCCCATCGCCGTGGCCGAGGGGCTCGGAGAGTTTACCGGTGTGCGCCGCCGTTTTGAGTACCGCGGCACCAGCCCTGCTGGCATTCGCGTGTACGACGACTACGCGCACCACCCCACGGAGGTCAATGCGGTGCTAGGCGCCGCCCGTGAGAAGGTTAACGCCGAGGGGGAGGGCGCGCGGGTCATCGCGTGCTTCCAGCCGCACTTATACTCCCGCACCATTGAATTCGCCGAGGAGTTCGCCGCTGCATTGTCGCTTGCTGACGCCGTGGTGGTGTTGGACATCTACGGTGCCCGAGAGCAGCCGGTGGAGGGCGTGAGCTCCCGGATCATCACCGACCGTATGGCCGACGACGTCGCAGTGGTCTACGAGCCCGACTTCGCGACAGCCCCGACGACCGTAGCCGGGTTGGCCCAGCCCGGTGACCTGGTGATCACGATGGGCGCGGGCACCGTGACGATGCTGGCGCAAGAAATCCTCGCAGAGCTTGACACGCTCGCGGAATCCGACGGCAGCGTTGGCGCCGATGGGGACGAGGGAGCTCGCTAAGACTTATGACCACCAACTCGCACTTTGAGGCTCGGGTGGCGGCGCGCCGCAAGGAAGTCGCCGCACAAGAAGGGCAGCGCCGCAACGGCCGCAAGATCGTCGCGATCATCGCCGGGGTGCTCGCCCTCCTGCTGATCGCCGGTGCCGTGCTGTATATGGCGCCCGTCTTCACTGTGCGTGAGTACAAGGTCACCGGCAACAACATCGCCACAGTTGAAGAGATCCAGGAGGCCGCGCAGGTCCCTGAGGGTGCGAACCTCCTGCATGTTGACACTAACGCCGCCGCGCGGTCGGTGGCGAAGGTGCCGTGGGTCCAGTCGGTGACCGTCGATCGGGCGCTGCCGTCGACGCTCAGCATCGAAGTCACCGAGCGCGAGGTCGTGGCCTTCGTGAAGAGTCGGGACGGCGATAGACTCATCGATTCTCACGGCAATGAGTTTGTGATTGCCGCCCCTCCCAAGGGTGCAGTGGAGATCGCTGGGCTGGACGGCGACGCCGCGAAAGGGGAGAAGCAGCGCGCCTCCGCTGTGGCGATTCTCGCCGCGGTGAGTGAGAAGGTACGGGCCAAGGTTGACCGTTTGGAAGTCGAAGGCGATTACAAATATGTTTTCCACCTCAAAGACGGCCGTTCCGTCGTGTGGGGCGCCAATGACAATAACGAAGCTAAGGCCGCGGCGATGGACACTGTGCTCAAGATGCGCGGCAAGGATTGGAACATCACCAACCCAGAAATGGTGACCAAGAAATAGCCGCCACGCCCAGCGGCGTGTGTGGTCCGCGATTTCTGATTTTTTTCGGCTGAGTTATCCGGTGGGTAAAGCGGGTGTCAAGGGCTGTGTACTGCGGTGTTTTCCCAGCTCATAACCCTAAAGTAAAGGTTGAGGGTAAAGACACGCGGCAAAATGAACCGCTAAATTACACGCGTGTCAATCATGATGGTGGGTACAACATCCTCGTTTGAACGCAAGCACCCCAACTAAGATCCTGAAAGGCGAGATCCGAAGCTTATGACCTCCCCGAACAATAACCTGGCCGTCATCAAGGTCGTCGGCGTCGGCGGCGGTGGCGTCAACGCCGTCAACCGCATGATTGAAGAAGGCCTCACTGGCGTTGAATTTGTGGCCATCAACACTGACTCGCAGGCCCTGCTGTTCTCCGATGCGGACACCAAGCTGGACATCGGTCGCGAGGCCACCCGCGGCCTGGGAGCTGGCGCCAACCCGGAGGTAGGCCGCACCTCCGCAGAGGATCACAAGTCTGAGATTGAAGAGACCCTCAAGGGTGCAGACATGGTCTTCGTCACCGCCGGCGAGGGTGGTGGCACCGGCACCGGTGCGGCTCCGGTCGTTGCTTCCATTGCAAAGAAGCAGGGTGCGCTGACCGTTGGCGTTGTCACCAAGCCTTTCAGCTTCGAAGGCCACCGTCGTACCAAGCAGGCCATTGAAGGTATCGACGCGCTGAAGGAAGTCTGTGACACCCTCATCGTCATCCCGAACGACCGCCTGATGGAGCTGGATGACTCCAACTTGTCCATCATGGAAGCCTTCCGCGCCGCCGACGAAGTCTTGCACAACGGTGTCCAGGGCATCTCCAACCTCATTCTCACCCCGGGCATGATCAACGTCGACTTCGCGGACGTTCGCTCCGTGATGTCCGACGCTGGCTCCGCACTCATGGGCGTGGGTAACGCTCGTGGCGACAACCGCGTGCTGCAGGCTGCTCAGCAGGCCATCAACTCCCCGCTGCTGGAGTCCAGCATGGACGGCGCCAAGGGCGTGCTGCTGTCCATCGCCGGCGGCTCCGACCTGGGTCTCGGCGAGGTGCACGAGGCCTCCTCCATGGTCACCGAGCGTGCTGACATGAATGCCAACATCATCTTCGGCACCATCATCGACGACAACCTGGGCGATGAGGTCCGCGTGACCATCATCGCCACCGGCTTCGACGCGGTGGCGAACCGCGTAGACAACGGCGGCGCATCCGCTGTGGCCCAGGAGGGCGGCAACAGCGCCGTCAACGCCTCCGAGGTTGCTGCCTCCCGCGAGGCAACCCGCGGTTCCTTGTTCGAAAGCCGCAACCAGAACACTGCATCGGCTACACCGGCGCCGTCCGCCGCGGCGTCGGCTACCGAGGCCCCGCGCGGCAACGAAGGCCGCACCGAGACCTACCGTGTGGGCCAAAACGGTGGCCGCCCGGCACCTCGCCGCGAGGCTGAGCGCTCCGACCGCGGCGACCGTGGACTGTTCACCACCCGCGGTGGCGACGATGATGACCTGGATGTGCCGTCCTTCATGCGCTAGTTCGCAACGCGCCTGTCCTAGCCAGGTCAGGCGCTCGTTAGCTCAAGGAGCGTGCAGCTCCCACCGCTAGCGGTGGAGCGGTTATATTGGAGTGCATGTCAGTAAACGAGGAATCTACCCACGACGTGCAACAACGCCCCGTCCGCATGGTTTTTACAAGCCGTGCAGGCGGGGTTTCCGCGTCTCCCTATGACTCTTTCAACCTCGGGGACCATGTTGGTGACGCACCCGAATCCGTTGCCGCGAACCGCCAGCGCCTCCAGGACATCCTGGGGCTGGAACACATCGTGTGGATGGAACAGTTGCACACCCCTAACGTCACGGTTGTCGATGGCACTGAGGAGCTGCCTATCCCGGCCACCGACGCCGTGGTGACCACCACCCCGGGCGTAGGGCTGGGAGTGCTGGTCGCGGATTGTGTTCCGGTCCTGCTCGCGGACAGCACCGCCAAGGTCGTGGGCGCGGCCCACGCCGGAAGGCTCGGCGCGCGCAATGGCATCGTGGCCAAGACCGTCGCCGCGATGCAAGCACTCGGCGCGACGCCCGCGGGAATCACTGCGCTGCTGGGCCCTGCGGCCAGCGGTAAGCACTATGAACTGCCCAAGGAAATAGCGTTGGACGTCGAGTCCAAGCTGCCGGGTTCGCTGGCGACGACCGCGAAAGGCACCACCGGTCTGGACTTGCGTGCCGGTCTGGTGCGCCAGCTGCTGAGCCTCGGCGTGACCAACATCGATGCCGACCCGCGCTGCACGATTGAGGACAAGGACTTCTTCTCCTATCGTCGCGAGGGCACGACTGGACGCCAGGCAGGGGTGGTGTGGATCAATGACCAACGCTGAACCTACTCAACCTGAACCCACTCAACCTGGAGGGCCACAGTCCGAGGCTCACCAGTCCGAGTGTGCCGTGGCGCGGAAGGCGGAGCTGGCCGCGAATCTGGACAAGGTGCGGGACGAGATCGTGCGTTTGGCTGCCGCGGCGGATCGGGAGCCACCACGGTTGTTGCCGGTGACCAAGTTCCACCCGGCCGCTGATCTCGGACTGTTGGCGGAGCTGGGGGTGACGGACGTGGCCGAGAATCGCGAGCAAGAAGCTCGTGCCAAGGCGGCGGAGTTGCCGCAGCTGCGCTTCCACATGATTGGTCAGGTACAGACCAAGAAGGCCAACCACGTGGCGCGGTGGGCTGCGAGTGTGCACTCGGTTGATTCGGAGAAGCTCGCGCTGGCATTAGATCGCGGCGTGGGCCGCGCGCTGGAGGCAGGGGAGCGAAGTACTGGTTTGCCGGTGTATATCCAGGTTTCTTACGACGGTGACACCAGCCGGGGCGGGGTGGAACGCGGCGACGTCGAGAAGCTGGCGCGTACCATCGAGGACTGTGCACACGTGAGCCTCCGTGGCCTGATGGTGGTGCCGCCGCTGGACGCAGACGCCGCCGAAGTTTTTGACACGGTGCGCCAGCTCGCGGACGCCCTCGGGCAGCAGCTCGGTCGCGGTATGGAGTTGTCCGCGGGGATGTCCGCAGACATGGCAGACGCCATCGCTCACGGCAGTGATGTCGTGCGTGTCGGTACTGGCATCATGGGAGCACGCCCAGTAGCTTAAAATTCACCTACTGCATCGAAGAATTGCAAGCATAACCGCACTATAAACCACATAAATTACCTTCTTTCACAACAGTCACAGCAGTGGCGGTGGGAGTGGTGATTAGAGGAGACAACGGAGACATTATGTCCTTCAAGAACGACTTCATGGGCTTCTTCGGCCTGGGCCCGGCGAACGACAACGAAGACGACGCGTACTACACCGAGGACGAGCGTTACGACCGCGTGGCGGAGGGCGACTACCGTCGCGGTGGCGAGCGTGCCGCCGCCCCCGCAGACCGCTACGCGGACCGTCGTTACGGCGCCGATGTAGCCGACGCTCGTGAGTACGCCCCGACCATCGTTGAGGTGTCCTTGGTGTCCTACGCAGAGGCGAAGAAGATTGGTGAGCCCTTCCGCGACGGCGACGCCGTGGTCTTTGAACTGACTGACGCCGACCGCGGCGAGGCTAAGCGCATTATCGACTTCGCTGCTGGCCTGTGCTTTGGCCTGTCCGGCCAGATGACCAAGCTCACCCGCGGCATGGACACCGAGCGCAACGTATTTGCGATCGTTCCGACCGGCGCCGGCATTTCCAGCCTGGAGCTGGAGCGCGCCGCTGGCCTGCGCTAGTGGCCACTTCTCGAACCATCTACATTAGAAACTGGCCTGAACTACAGTGATTCAAGTTGGAATAATCCTCAGCGTGCTCTTGCGCCTGTTTTCCTTGGCGCTCATTATCCGCATCGTGGTGGAAATGATTGAGTCTTTCTCGCGGCGCTTTACGCCGCCACGCTGGTTCATCATGCTCGTGGAGCCCATCATGGCTCTTACTGACCCGCCGGTGAAGGCGCTGCGGCGCCTCATTCCGCCGCTGCGCTTGGGGAACATCGGGCTGGACGTCTCCGTCATCGTGCTGTTCCTCATCATCTGGGTGCTGCAGATTATCGTGCGGATGGTCTTCTTCTAACCGGAAGATTGTCTTGTCGCTCGTTAACGGTGTGCTCATTCGCTGAACGGGCACACCGTTGTCACACAGTGTTGCGGTGGAAATCTGCAGGAAAAGCAGGCCCCGTGGCCCACTTACGTATCACTTTGGCTACACTGTACGAAGAAAACTATTAGAATTGTGAAAGCCCATCCTCTTGGTTCACTATGAACCTGAGGTTCAACGACTTGAAGGGGAAGTAAAGTCAATGCCTTTGACACCAGCGCAAGTACACAACGTCGCTTTCAACAAGCCGCCAATTGGTAAGCGCGGCTACAACGAAGACGAGGTTGATCAGTTCCTTGACCTCGTAGAGGACTCCCTGGCGCAGCTCCAGGAAGAAAATGAGGATCTGAAGTCTCAGCTGGAGAAGGCACAGTCCGGCGCGGGCGCGGGCGCTGCTGGCGCTGGTGCTGCGAAGGCTGACGAAGCTGCTATCCGCAAGGACGTCGAAGCCCAGTTGCGCAAGGAATACGACGCGAAGCTGGCTGAGGCCAAGAAGGCCGCTGACGACGCAAAGGCCGAGGCCGCCAAGGCCAAGGAATCCGCTGCGAAGCCTGCGGCCGCGCAGCCGGCAGACAACCAGGAGCTGAACAAGGTCAAGGGCGACAACGAGCGCCTGTCCAAGGAACTGGAAACCGCGCGCAAGGAACTCGAGGCTGCCCGCAAGGACAACGCGGACCTCAAGAAGAAGGCCGAGCAGGCTGGCGACAACAACACTGGCGCCAAGGCTGCTGCCGCTGGCCTGGCCGGCGCTGGCGTGGGCGCTGCTGCCGGCGCTACCGCTGACGGCATGGCAACCCCGGCCACCCATATGCAGGCCGCTAAGGTCCTGGGTCTGGCTCAGGAGATGGCTGACCGCCTCACCGGCGAGGCTAAGTCTGAGTCCGAGTCCATGCTCTCTGAGGCACGTGCCGCAGCCGAGAAGCAGCTCAACGACGCTGATACCAAGTCCAAGAACCAGCTCGCCGAGGCTATGACGAAGGTCAAGGAGCAGCTGGCTGACGCGGACACCAAGTCCAAGAAGATGATCGCGGACGCTGAGGCTAAGGCTAAGCAGACTGAGACCGAGGCCAACTCCCGCGCGGAGGCTTCCGTCCGCCAGGCAGAGGAGAAGGCTACCGCCCTGCGCGAGGACGCGGAGAAGAAGCACACCGAGATCATGACTACCGTCAAGCAGCAGCAGCAGGCGCTGGAGACTCGCATCCAGGAGCTGCGCACCTTCGAGCGCGAGTACCGCACCCGCCTGCGCAGCATGATCGAGTCCCAGCTCGAGGACCTCGATGCACGCGGCTCCGCCGCACCGGTCGGCAACGCTGGCCAGCAGGCACAAGGCAACCAGGAGCAAAAGAACAACTAGTTCATATCCAGGCAGTCACTGCCAAGGCTTGAAGCCCCGCACCAGTACAATCAGTTGGTGCGGGGCTTTTTGTCAGCCCATATTCAGGAAGAAAGGACTAGTGAGTTACCCACCATGCTGCTCGGCGCCATCGTCTTCGCCCTTGTGGCCTTCCTCGCGTTTGTCGCTTTCGTCGGCACCGCCAAGGTCATTTGGCTCTACGTTCTTTTCGGCTCCGCCATCGTGGGGTTGGTCCTGTTCGTTCTGGATTGGAAAGAAAAGCATCGAGCCTCCCGCGTCTCCGGTCACGACGTCGAAGTGGATGATTAACAACGGCACTGAATAGTTGCCACCGACTGACACTATGGGTCAAGTGCGACGAATTTTTAACAGCCTTCTGTAGGCGTCGGGTGCCGCTCGGGTATAGTGTTGGCTTATACGCAGCGATCCGGCCATCACCGGGGAGCGTTCCGGAAGAACGGGTGTCGGGCCTTGGTTGGCTCGGCGCCTCAGTAGAACCGGACGGGTAGGAGACGTTAACTCCTTCACTAAGAAATGAAGCGGAGTCTTCACTGTGGCTGCCGGCGGCGGGCAGAGTGGGGCTCAAGCGGGGTGGTACCGCGCAAGGGTCGTGTTGATAAGACACGGGGTTTGCGTCCCCGCACAGTGCAATCGCCTTGGGCTTTTGAGGCTTAAAGAACTTAGTGGAGGACAAACGAATGGCTGAGCAGACCCCCGACACCGCAGCCGAGCAGGTCGGTGGCGCCGCGTCCCAGGTGGGCAAGGTGTACCCGAAGGTAGACATGAGCGGTGGCTCCAACCGCTTCCCGGACATGGAGCAGGTTGTCCAGAAGTACTGGAAGGAAGACGACACCTTCCAGGCGTCGTTGGAGCAGACTAAGGACAAGCCCGAATACATCTTTTACGACGGCCCGCCGTTCGCTAACGGCCTGCCGCACTATGGCCACCTGCTGACCGGTTACGTCAAGGACATCGTGCCGCGTTACCGCACCATGGCGGGCAACTACGTCCCCCGTGTATTTGGCTGGGACTGCCACGGCCTGCCCGCAGAGCTGGAGGCGGAAAAGCAGCTCGGCATCACCGATAAGGGCCAGATCGAAGAAATGGGCCTGGAGAAGTTCAACGAGTACAGTGCCACCTCCGTGCTGAAGTACGCTGACGAGTGGGAGGACTACGTCACCCGCCAGGCGCGCTGGGTGGATTTTGACAACGGCTACAAGACCATGGACCAGGACTTCATGGAGTCCGTCATGTGGGCGTTCAAGGAGCTCTACGACAAGGGGCTTATCTACCAGGGTTTTAGGGTCCTGCCGTACTCCTGGGCGGAGCACACCCCGCTGTCCAACCAGGAAACCCGCATGGATGATTCCTACCGCATGCGCCAGGACCCCACGCTGACGGTCACCTTCCCGGTCACCGGCGCCCGCGAGGGCACGCGCGCCGTCGAGACGCTCGCTGCGCACCCGGAGCTTGCCGACGCCGCGGCACTGGCCTGGACGACGACCCCGTGGACCCTGCCGTCCAACTCCGCTCTGGCAGTTCACCCGGACGTGGACTACGCCCTGGTCAAGGTAGGGGAGTCCGGCCTTGAGGAATTCGTTGGTCGCACCTTCCTCATCGCCGAGGCACTGGCCGGCACCTTGGCCAAGGAGCTGGGCGAGGACCGCGAAGTTCTGGGGACCTTCAAGGGCGCGGACCTGGTCGGCCTGACCTACCAGCCGATCTTTGACTTCTTCAAGGACCTCGAGAACGGCTTCCAGATCCTCGCCGCGGATTACGTCACCACCGAGGACGGCACCGGCATCGTCCACCAGGCTCCTGCCTTCGGTGAGGACGATATGAACACCTGTGCTGCGCACGACATCGAGCTGGTTATCCCGGTTGACGACGACGGCAAGTTCACCTCCCAGGTGCCGCCGTACCAGGGGGAGTTGGTCTTTGATGCCAACAAGAACATCATCAAGGACCTCAAGGCCGCGGGCCGCGTCGTGCGCCACGTGACCATCGAACACTCCTACCCGCACTCCTGGCGCTCTGGCGAGCCGCTCATCTACAAGGCGATGCCCGCCTGGTTCGTCAAGGTTACCGAGTTCCGTGACCGCATGGTCGAGCTCAACCACAACGAGATCGAATGGATGCCGGAGCACATCCGCGACGGCCAGTTTGGCAAGTGGCTCGAGGGCGCGCGCGACTGGAATATCTCCCGTTCTCGCTACTGGGGCTCGCCCATCCCAGTGTGGATCTCTGATGATGAGAACTACCCGCGCGTGGACGTGTATGGCTCCCTGGACGAGCTGGAGCGCGACTTTGGCGTGCGTCCGAAGTCCCTGCACCGCCCGCACATCGACGAGCTGACCCGCCCGAACCCGGACGATCCGACGGGCAAGTCCACCATGCGGCGCGTGCCGGAGGTTTTGGACTGCTGGTTCGAGTCCGGTTCCATGCCGTTCGCGCAGAAGCATTACCCGTTTGAAAACAAGGACTGGTTCGATACCCACCACCCGTCCGACTTCATCGTGGAGTACTCCGGCCAGACCCGCGGCTGGTTCTACGTGATGCACGTGCTGTCCACCGCACTGTTTGATCGCCCGGCGTACAAGAAGGTCGTGGCCCACGGCATCGTGCTGGGCGACGACGGCCTGAAGATGTCCAAGTCCAAGGGCAACTACCCGAACGTCAACGAGGTCTTTGATCGTGATGGCTCGGACGCGATGCGATGGTTCCTCATGTCCTCGCCGATCCTGCGCGGCGGCAACTTGATTGTCACCGAGCAGGGCATCCGCGACGGCGTGCGCCAGGCCATCCTGCCCATCTGGAACGCGTACACCTTCCTGCAGCTGTACTCCGCGAAGGAAGCGCAGTTCGACACCTCGTCCACCCATGTGCTGGACCGCTACATCTTGGCCAAGACGCACGATCTGGTGAAGAACGTGGGTGCAGCGCTGGCGGGCACGGACATCGCCACCGCCACCGAGGAGGTGCGCCTGTTCGCTGACGCTCTGACCAACTGGTACGTGCGCCGCTCCCGCGATCGCTTCTGGGAGGGCGACCTGGAGGGCCAGCACCCGGAGGCCTTCAACACGCTTTACACCGTGCTGGAAACAGTTTCTCGCGTGGTAGCGCCGCTGCTGCCGCACGTGGCAGAGGTCATCTACCGCGGCCTGACCGGCGAGCGCTCCGTGCACCTGGCGTCCTACCCGAAGGCGGAGGACTACCCGGCGGACGACGCCCTCGTGGAGGCCATGGACCTCACCCGCGCGGTGTGCTCCTCGGCATCCTCGGTGCGCAAGTCGAACAAGCTGCGCAACCGCCTGCCGTTGCCGAAGCTTACCGTGGCGGTGGAGGATTCCGCGCGCCTGGAAGACTTCAAGGACATCATCCGCGACGAGGTCAACGTCAAGGAGGTCATGCTGACCGATGACGTGGACTCCGTGGGTACCTTCGAGGTGGTCTGCAACGCGAAGGTTGCGGGCCCCCGCCTGGGCAAGGACGTGCAGCGCGCCATCAAAAACCTCAAGGCGGGTAACTACGAGCGCCGCGGCGAGGAGGTCGTGGTCGACGGTGACATTGTGCTGGCACCGGAGGAGTACTCCGAGCGCCTGCAGGCCGCCGATCCGAAGAACACCTCCCGCGTGGAGGGGCTCAACGGCCTGGTGGTGTTGGACACCACCGTGACAGAGGAACTTGAGGCCGAGGGGTGGGCCGCCGACGTCATCCGCGGCATCCAGGACGCCCGCAAGGCCGAGGACTTCCTCGTGACCGACCGCATTACAGCGGTACTTTCCGTACCAGCCGAAAAAGAAGAATGGGCCTTTCGGCACGCAAACCATATTGCCGCAGAAGTCTTGGCAACCTCATTGACTATTTCAACCCAGCCCCTATCAGGCGAGATCCATAACGTGGTCTCCGGTGTCAATGTGCGGGTGACCAAGAATTCCTAGTTTGCGAATTCCTAGTTTGCGTTGAGCGCGTTTTACATCCCAAAGTGGCGGCAGCACATAAATGGTGCGCCGCCGCTGCGTTAACCGGGCTGTGTTTATCGCTGCGTGCCGGGCAAATGCGCACGCCACGCGACGATAACATTAATGAGACAAATGATGGAAAGTACTGCGCCAAGGGCAAACAGCATGGCAAAACCAATAGTGGGAGCCAGCGCACTAAAAGCCATGGGTATGAAAAACCCAGTGTAGGATATTGAATAGTACACCGCGGTTAGTCCCGCCAATTCACGCTCTCCGGCGATACGTTGTACCTCGGATAGCCCCGCTACAAGTGCTAGGCCGTAGCCCGCGCCCATGGTCGCTGCGGCAGCAATGCCTAATCCCAAGGAAAGTGAATGGGCAGCGCAGGCGCCAAGTATAGTTCCAACAGTGATCACGCCCATTGCAAGTGCGGAAGCTCGGGCCGATTTGTGGGTATCGAGTATTCTACCTATCAATTGGACGCCGACACCGCAGCCTAACGTCACGACTGTCATTAGCCCAGAAAATGCAATAGGCGCCTGCCCAGCTGAATCGGACAACAGTTGGGGCAGTAGTGCGTACGCGGCTCCGGCACAGCCGAAAACCCAGGGGGCAACTGGGATGACTACACGTAAGAACCGCTTGTGAGCGACCGTGGGGATGTGCAGCATCTCGAGCATGTCTCGCACCCGCAACTCCAAGATCGTGGTCCGTACTGTGCCGTGCAATGGGGGGCGCGTTTCGGGTGATCGGGTTAGCCAGTAAGCTGTGCCTACTGTGAGCAGCATATGCAGGATATACGCTAGGTGTGTTGGCCAAGGTCCCCATTGCGCGAGAACGGAGGCTATCGCTGCTCCAAGCAAAAACCCGAGAGTCAGGCACATCGACGCTTTACGGGCTCCGGCTCCAGCATCTCCGCCACTACGCGATATCAATTCGGTAATCCATGTTGAGCCTATGGCCATGACGAGGCCAAGCGCGATTCCACAGAAAACGCGGCCCAGCGCGATGATGAGAGGCTCGTGGGGCGCAATTGAGAGCAAGAATGAACCGGCCAATGAAAACGGCGCTGCTGGTAGCAATGCTGGCTTACGTCCAATGAGATCGGACAAAGGACCTCCGATGAGGAGGGCAGGGACAATTCCGATGACGTAGGCAGCGAGGAGGCCGTTGACGGTTATTTGGGAAAAACTAGAGGTTTCCCGGTACATCACGAGTAGAGGGGTGAACTCGTTACCACCCCATGCCACGGCTACCATCGTACCGGCCACAGGAAGCCATGCATTGTGCGCTATGCGGGGCGCCGGAGAGCCGTTGTCGGCACTCGTTTTTGTTTCTATCATCTGTGATTGTTGTGGCTGCATGCCGTTGTGTTTCGTTTCTGTGGCCGTCATCAAAGTTGCTTTCTCGAAGAGGAGAGGTGTGCGGTGATTACGTCGTGGTAGTTCTCGGCGTTACCGGTGCGTAGGGCGGAGGCCAGGTGTTCATGTTGGGCCACAAATTTAGAGGCTTTCTTAGCACTTCGTCCGATGGCCCGTTGTGTAAAGCGCTGTTGTCGCTCACGCAGCGTGTGGCCGAAGTTGGCTAGCAGGGAGTTTCCGCCGTAGTCCATTACTTTTTGATGAAAGGCTGCATCCAGTTGGGCGTACGTGCCTAGGTCGTTGGCGTCCAATGCAGAGCGTTGATCATTAATAATGCTGTCAAGATAGTCACCGATGCTGTCCCGCTCCTCCTGCGAAAGGGCACAGATATATTGTGCGGCGTTGTATTCGATGAGTTCACGTGCCTCGTAAACTTCTCGGATCTCGGTGGGGCTAATCGGAACGACGAGCGCACCTCGTTTGGGGTAAAGGTTGATGAAACCTTCAACCTCCAGTCGCGAAAAGGCCTCTCGCATGGGGGTGCGGCTCATTCCAATTTCGTTGGCCAATCCAACCTCAGAGAGCATTTCTCCTGCGTCGAAGCGACCATCTAGGATTGCTGCCTTGACAAATTTATACGCTCGCTCAGCAGCGGGTGGTGGGGCAGTAGTCGGGGAACTCTTGCGAGTTGAAGGCTCCTGAATCGTCATGGGATACATCATGCATGCATGTTGTATTCCGTGTCCAATCCTTGTGTGAAGAATACTTCGGTCGCCCAGACATGATATAAGTCACCGCTTGGTTCCTACGGTCTGTCACCAATTATTAGGTGGTTAAAAAATGGTGAGGTCTGTTTCATCAACGAGCACAGCACCACCAAGCCGGGCCTGCCCTTCGGCGGCGTCGGGCGTTCCGTCTACGGACGCGAGCTAGCGCGGTGGGCGTGGCGGAGTTCGCCAAAGAGCACCTCTACCGCGTCAACCGCCAGCCGGAGAACTAGAGCTCGGCGAGGAGCATGTCCAGGGTTGCCTCCGCGCCCTGGTTGTGCAGCGAGGTGAGAACGCGGGCGTATTCGGTGGTGAACTTCTCGTTGTCCACGAGGTCGCCGAAGACGTCACGATCGCGGAGGAAGGCGAGGACGTCCGTGCGGTTGTTTTGCGCGGTGGCCTGGAGGCGATCCGCCATGCGGTCGTTGATAGCAATCGGTTCACCCTGCTCGTCGACGCCCTCGGCGTAGCGAGCCCAGCTGGCAACGATCGCCGCGGACAGCGTCACAGGGGCGTTGCCAGTGTCAAGGTTTTCGCGGACCACGGGCAGCAGCCATTTCGGGATGCGGTCGGAGGATTCCGCGCACAGGCGGGCGACAGTGTCTTTGACCGCGGAGTTACCGAAGCGGGCAATCAGCTCGTGGCGGTAGGCATCCAAGTCCACGCCCGGCAGCGGGCGCAGGGAAGGAGTGGCTTCCCGTTCCATGTAGGCCAACAGGAAATCCGCGAAGCGCTGGTCCGCCATCACGTCGTGGACCATGCGGTGCCCGGCCAGGTAGCCGAAGTAGCACAGCCCCTGGTGGGAGGCGTTGAGCAGGCGCAGCTTCATGAGCTCATATGGCACGACGTCATCGACGACCTCCACACCGACCTCCTCATAAGGCGGGCGGGGACCAACAAACTTGTCCTCGAGTACCCACTGGGTGAAGTCCTCACACACCACTGGCCACTCATCCACGTATTTATGCTTGGATACGATGTCGGCGCGGTCGGCGTCAGTGGTTTCCGGGGTGATGCGGTCCACCATGGAGTTAGGGAAGGCGACGTTGGCGTCGATCCATTCCGCCAGCGCCGGGTCAATAGCAGCGGCGAAAGAAAGGAACATGCGGTGTGCCATCTCGCCGTTGCCCTGGATGTTATCGCAGCTCATCACCGTAAACGGTGCGATGCTCGCGTCTTTGCGTTCCAGTAATCCGGCGGTGATGAGCCCGTAGAACGACCGCAGGCCGTCGCGCTTGCCAGCCTTGAGATCGGCGATGTCGTGGGCGATGATCTCGTTGCTGAGGTCGAATTCGCCGCGGACGTGGTCGAAGTTGTAGCCACCCTCGGTCACGGTCAGCGACACGATCTTGATGCGCTCGTCAGTGAGTGCGGAGACAGCGGCGGCCGGATCCTCGGGCGCGAAGATATAGTCCACGATGGAGCCGACGACCCGGGCGTTCTCCGTGCCGTCGGGAGCCTTCTCCGTCAGGGTGTACAGGTGATCCTGGGAACGCAGGGCGTCGCGCATGCGGACGTCGCCAGGCATAACGCCCATCCCGACGATGCCGAATTCGAGCGCCTTGCCCTGAGACATGAGCTTGTCTAAGTACAACGCCTGGTGCGCGCGGTGGAAGCCACCGACGCCGAAGTGGATGATGCCGGGGGTCACTTGCGCGCGGTCGTAGGCAGGCACGGTGACGTCCGTGTTAGCCGCGATGGACTGGAGTGCCGTGGTGGAGAGGTGTAGTTCAGACATGGTGTTTCTCCTTGTATCAGTGGGAGGGATGAGTAGGACTAACGATGTGCGGAATCGGGGGTGAGATCAGCGGCGTCTAGCTCTTCAAACGAGGTGTCGTCGTCTACGGCGGGGACACCGTCAAAGCCGGGCTGGGTGCCCTTGAGCTGCAGGGCCATGACGCCAGAAAGAAGGTAAAGTGCCACGAAGATGGCGATGAGTCCGGTAGAGCCAACCAGCGGGTAGAAGATGGCCACGAGCAGCGGACCGGCCGCCACGGCACCGCCGACGCCTAGGTTGTACGCGGCCATGGCCGCGCCGGGGCGCGCCGGGTTGAGTGAGACGGAGAGTGGGGAAAGCGGCACAAAGCCCGCGAGGGAGACGCCAAAGAGAGCGCCGGCGACAAGCGTGAGACCAAAGCCCACCTTGTCCGGGAGATCCAGGGACTCCGAGAGCATGGGGACGAAGTACACCAGGGACAGCGTTACCGCGCAGGCCACTGAGCCGGCCCAGAAGCAGGTCTTTGCCCATCCGTGGCGATCACCCACGCGACCGTACATCGGGTTGAACGGCAGGTTCACCGCGTAGATAGTGGTGGTGAGGATGAGGAACCAGGACAGCGGCCAGTTGAGTACTTCGCGGAAGTAGGCGGGGAAGAACACCGCCATGGCGTAGGTAGGAATGGAGTTGATGGTGCGGATATAGGCCACGAAGCGGGCACGGCGGTCGTGCGCGAGCATCTTGAACGAGGCGCCCAGGGTGGCGGCGACGTCATCGGCGTCTTCCACGAGGGGCTTACGGCCGATGCGCTCCTTCACGCCGATGAGGGCGCAGGCGGCGCCGATGATCACCAGGACCAGAGACACCCACAGGGTCTGGTAGAAGGAGAGGTCGAACAGCGAGATGGTGATCGTCGCGGTCAGTGCGCCCAGGGTGGGAAGGCCCGCGGAGAAGGCGACGTAGAACCAACCAGTGCCCGTGCCCAGCTTGTTAGCGGGGGAGACCGCGGTGATCCACACCAAGAAGCCATAGGCGAAGAGTGGGTATCCGAATCCGCGCAGTCCGTAGGACAAGAAGATGAGCGCGTTGTTGGAGGCGGTGAGAGCCACGAGGAGGAAGAGGAGCTCGAAGACCACCCAGATGCCGGCGCCGAGCATCATGACCTTGCGTGGGCCCCATAGATCCGAGAGGGCGGCGGCGAAGAACGCGGCGATGGCAACGGCGATGCCGTACACAGTCACCAGCGTTCCCGCACGGGAAACGGAGAAGCCGTGTTCTCCGGAGAGGAAGGGCTCGAGGATGTTGGTTTCCACGCCGTCGCCGATCATGAAGATGGCGAGGCCGATGAAACCCCAGATGAGTGGGCGTGGAAGCCCGAGACGGTCGGCGAGGGAGTTATCCGCCATGGGGTGCTCCATTTCTAATCCATAAGTGATCGCGGCGGCCACGCTAGCGTGGTGTTCGGCGAAGAAAACACAGTTTGTGAACTATGCTTCAAAATCTAACACTCTTAACATTGGGGTGTGAAGTTTATGTGAGAAAGTTCCCGAAATTGCCCCTTTAATTGGGAAGTATGTGATACTTGATGGGAAGATATATCAACCTCGATGTGAAGAAACAGGGGTGCCGCGTGTCAGAAGAACCCGCCACGCAACTGCGTCCGGCCCAGCGCCGCACAGAGATCCTTTCCCTAGTGCAGTACCACGACCGCGTGAGTATCGATGACCTCGTGCAGCGCTTCGGCGTCAGTGTCATGACCATTCACCGTGACCTGGAGGCGCTCGATAAGGCCGGAAAATTGGTCAAGATTCGCGGCGGCGCGCGCCGGGTGGCCACCGACATCGTCGAGCGCGACGTCACGCTCCGCCGGGCCACCAATACCCACGTCAAGGAGGCGCTGGCCCAGGTCGTCGTCAAGCTCATCGAACCCGGCAGCATCATCGCGCTGGACGATTCCACGACCGTCGCCACTCTTCTTCCCTTGGTCATGGACACCGAGCCCGCCGGCATTATCACCCACTCGCTCGACCTCATGCGCACAATAGGAGAGCAGTACCCCTCGGTTTCGCTCACCGGTATCGGCGGGCGGTACGTATCCGCTACCGATTCCTTCCTCGGGGCGTCGACGAACGCGGCGATGGCCAACCTGAGCGCCACCTATTCCATCGTGTCCACCACGTGCATCGCCCGTGACGGCCTCTATCACCCGGACGAAGACGCCGCGTCCACCAAACGCGCCCTGTGCGGCGTCGGCGCGCACAAGATCCTGGTCAGCGACAGCTCCAAATTCGACAACCTGGGCATGCACTTCGTCGCCGGCCTCGCAGAATTCCGCGACATAGTGGTAGACAGCAATCTCAGCGCTGAACAACGCGACATGCTCGAATACTCCGGTGCCACCGTGCACCTCGTGGACACCCCGCCGCCCACACCCACGGCGCCGAGCGCCAGCAAGCTACTGTGAGTGACACACGCCCTGTTTCCCGCGCCCCTTTTATTCGCACGCTCAGTTAACGCATACAACCTGACAAAAGGAATCCCTCATGGCAAAAGTTTTGGGAATTGACTCCTCCACCCAGTCCTGCAAGGCCGTGCTTGTCGACGCCGCGACGGGCACGGTCCTCAAGGAACAACGCGTGGCTCACCCCACGGGCACTCAAGTAGATCCGACTCGGTGGATCTCAGCGATGGAGGAGGTTACCGTCGGACTTATCGAGCAGGCCGACGCCGTTGCGGTCGGTGGCCAGCAACACGGCATGGTGGCGCTGGACAGCGATGGCCAGGTGGTGCGCGACGCCATGCTGTGGAATGACACCTCCTCCGCTGCGCAGGCCGTGACGCTCAACGAGGAGCTCGGCGGTGACCAGGCGGCCGCTGAGCTGACCGGGAGCGTCATGGTCGCCTCCATTACCGGCACCAAGCTGCGGTGGATGAAGGACAACGAGCCCGACAACGCCGCGCGGACCGCCGCGGTGGCGCTGCCGCACGACTACCTCACCTGGCACCTTGGCGGCCGGAAGGAGCTCACCACCGACCACGGCGACGCGTCTGGCACCGGCTACTACTCGCCGTCCGCGCGCGCCCTGCGCCCCGACTTGGCCGCGCAGTACCTCGGTCACGAGGTCGCGTTGCCGCGCCTTCTTGGCCCCACCGACATTGCTGGTTACACGGCGCACGGTGCTGTTATTGCCCCGGGTACAGGTGACAATATGGCCGCCGCCCTCGGCCTGGAATTAGCGCCTGGTGACGTCGCGGTCTCGCTCGGCACCTCCGGGGTGGCGAGCACCGTGACCGACCATGCGATCCATGACGGCACCGGGCTGGTGAACGGCTTCAGCGACGCCACCGGGCGCTACTTGCCATTGGCGTGCACGCTGAACGGCGCGCGGGTTGTGGACTTTGCCGCCCGCATGTTGGGGGTGGATCACCAAGGATTGTCCGACCTCGCGCTGGCCGGCGAGCCGGGGGCACACGGCGTGCGCCTCCTGCCGTACTTCGACGGCGAGCGTACCCCGAACCGCCCGCACGCGACGGGCATTTTCGCCGGTCTGCGCACGACCACCTCCCGCGAGGACATTGCCCGCGCCGTCTTCGAAGGCTTGCTGTGCTCCATGGCGGATGCGGTCTCCGCGCTGACCGCCGCTACGGGGGAGTCCGCGAACCGCATCCTGCTCATTGGCGGTGGCGCCCGCAGCGAAGCGATGCGTGCCATCGCGCCCACCATCTTCGGCGTGGACGTCATCGTCCCTGCCGCCTCCGAATACGTGGCCCTCGGCGCCGCCCGCCAGGCCGCTTGGGTCTTAAGCGGCGAAGCCACCCCGCCACACTGGGAGGCTTTCGCCTCCGAGACGTACCGCGCCGAGCATCGCCCCGAAGTCATGGAGGAATACGCAGCGTTGCGCGATAAAACTACCGACTTCTAGAAAGAGGAATTCCATTATGCCGACGCCCCTGCTTAACGCGAGGAACTCTGCATTTATGCGCCACCTGAAGTAACGCAGAAGATCGCGGTCGAGTTTTGGGACTCCTTCGCCTCGCGCGAGCCGCTCGCAACGGTTCCTGTCATCACGACCACCGCATTGGTCAAGGATGAGTTTGAAGTCATCTCTCATTGGAAGCTGCTGTGGGGCGGGAAGATTGATAACAGTGACCACGCGCTTTCTTTGGTTGAGCTCCGTTTCGCTCTTTCCACGGAGGTTGCCCCTGACCTCGAAACGCTGAGCATGAAGGCATATGCGGCGATTCGGGAAGTCATTCGTGGTTACAAAGGGGTGGAGTATTTCAGTATGTTCGGCGAAGACTTAGAAGTCGGCGGCGATCCTTGGGGAGAAAAGTGAAAGTGGGCCGTCAATCCTCACTGGTCGAGTGACTGAAGAAGCTTTGTTTCGGGGTCGAATACGAGGGCATTTCCCATTCCAACCCAACGCACCGGTGGGTGGGTACTTTCGATTATGGGTTGGTGGACATGCCCTAATGCCCAGGCGTCGTAACCGCTGCTGTTGAGTGTTTCCAGTGAAATGGGCAGACATTCCGATTTGCTGTAACTGCCATTGAGCGAAGTATGGAGGATTCCCAAGTTTGCCGGCGCGTTCGGCGAAGGGGAGGGCATGCGGTCGGAGACGTCGCGCGGATCTGGATCGGAGGACACACCAACGGTGTGGACGCGCGTGCCGTCAGGGAAATCTAGCGATATGAACTCGTCAGGAGCGACGATGAATTCCGCGGGAAGACTTAGTTCCACGTGGGCATCATGATTGCCGGGGACGAACAGACACTGCTGGAAAAGCTGCACAGCTACAGCGTTGAGGTCAGCAAATTGACCATAAGTCGTTTCCGAAATACACCGCCGGTCAATAACGTCGCCGGCAAAGATGAGCCCCGTGCATCCTTGCTTGGCTGCGCGGTGCATTGTCTCTAACATCCAGTCATGACCAGGTGCTTTCGGAAGGCCAAGATGCAGGTCGGAGAGTATCAAGATGGTCATGGTGCTGTGCTCTTTTGCTAGAATTCTTAGGCGCTAGTGAGTGCGGATAGACGGTGGTTGCGGTGTGCTTGCCACGCCAGTAGCGCGACCATCACGATGGTGGAGCTGCCGACTCCGATGAGTGTCATGGCCATCGCCTCGGCCCTGTCACCTTGCTCAAAGGCATTCATGATCCACGGCGACATGAGATTGATGTTGGTGGGCCGGACCAAAGATGACATCACGAGTTCTCGGATGCCGACAAGGAAAGCGAGGAGCCAACCAGCGAAGATTCCCGGTGCCATAAGCGGAAGCGTGATACGCCAGAGAATGTGCCACGTAGTGGCTCCAGAGACCGCGCCGGCGTCGCGAAGTGAATTGGGGATGGCTGCGGCGGAGGTTTTCACATTTTGGATCGCAGTGGGCAAGAAAAGGGTCGTGTAGGCCAACAACAAAATGAAATAGGTGCCGTAGGGCGACCAGGGGAGATCAGGGTTGTTCCACAGCAGGATGAAACCGATGGCCAACACAATGCCGGGAACTGTGTCCGGTGCGACCGAAAGGAAGTCAGTCACTCGCGCACTCGGGGAGCGGCGTTTGAACGAGGAAAGAGTGATGACGACGGCTAGAAATGCGGTGCATGTTGCGGCTAACGCGCCCAGAATCGCCGACGTCGTCAAAGCATCCCTTGCAATTGGGTGGGACAGTACCTTGCCGAAATAGTCAAAGGTGAGGTTATAGGGGCTAGGTGGTTTGGACCGCAGGATGGTCATCGCTGACAGCGTGATGGAGATATATGGAATGAACACAGATAATGCGGTGATAGTAGCGATGGTGAGCCACCCGCAGAGTGCCTGCAATCCTCGCAACCGCAGGTGGATTGGCCGGGATAGCCGTCCGCCACTGGTTAAGTCTTTACGGGACACCCACTGTTGAAATGCCCATGCCGTTACACCCAAGGTGAAAAGGACACTGGAGGAGGCTGCGGCTTCAGAGAAGTTGAGCGGGGCGATGGTGACGTCCTCATAGATTGAAGACACAAGGACTTGGTAACCAATCGCATTTCCCAGCGTGATTGGGGTGCCGAACTCGCCTGCGGCTTTGATGAAAACGATGAGTGCGCCCAAGGAATAGGGGCCAACAACCATCGGGAGGATGACCTTTACCAAGATCCTCAGCTTGGAGGCTCCGGACAC
Organism: Corynebacterium incognita; assembly: GCF_014217255.1. Classification (NCBI taxonomy): domain Bacteria; kingdom Bacillati; phylum Actinomycetota; class Actinomycetes; order Mycobacteriales; family Corynebacteriaceae; genus Corynebacterium; species Corynebacterium incognitum. Next base: position 418,993 of record NZ_CP059404.1, on the reverse strand, counting down.
CTCTGCCATTTCAATAAGCGACGCGGGAATAGAGCGAAGGCTGTTTCGCATTATCAAGTAGAGGAAGGGGAATAGTTCTGCCGCCATGACGAAGGCCATTCCCCATACAGAATAAATGAAGTCGTGTACAACCTCACCGGCGGCGGGCCCCAACAGCATATAGGTCAAGCCACGAACTCGGGTGAAATCCATCCATGCCATCGCGACCGCAAAAGGTGGTGTCATGAATGGAACCATAATCAGTAGTTCTAGCCATTCAATTTTGGAGAATTGAGTCCAGCTGCGCAGAAAAGCCAGCGGCGCGGCGAAGAGCGTAGTGAAGACGACGACAAGAAAAGAAAGCCATACGGTATTCGCGATGATGCGCACCATCGCCGGGTCCGCCAAGTTTCCAAGGGCAGACGGCTCGCCCCGGTAGCCTGTCACTGCATTGATGAGCACAGCCAGAAGGGGTGCTGCGACGAGAATGAGGAGAACGAGCAGAGCTGCCCAAGTACTCATTCGGGTTGAGGTGGTGGTGCGCATATCCGAACTTTCGTGGCTTTCGTCTTAACTACTTCAGGTAGCGCTTAACGAACTCTTCCTTGACGTCCTTGGAGTTAGCGACGATTTCATCCCAGTCCTCGGACAGCTGCTTGATGTCCTTCAGCTCAGGACCGTTGGCCGGAGAAACCTCAGCGTTTGCCGGAATCATGTTGTTGTCTGCGGAGATTGCTTGTGCCTCGTCAGAGAACATGAAATTGACGAAGGCCTCGGCGGCTTCCTTGTTGTCGGAGTCCTTCAGCACCATTACTGGCCGTGGCGATACGGTCGTACCGGACTTGGCAATCTTGACCTCAAGCGGCTCGCCCTTGGACTGAGCCTTGTATGCGCTGTAGTCAACGCCTCCAAAGACAACACCCTTGGAACCGGAAGTGACTGCGTCCAGCGCTGGGCCGTTGGCGCCCTGTACAGTCATACCGTTGTCAAAAAGCTTGTCGAACAGCTCCCAGGTCTTGTCCTTGCCGAAGTTGGCGACCATGCCTGCGACAAGATCTCCCGCGGTACCGGACTCACGTGGGTCCGGCATGATGACCTTGTCCTTGTACTTTTCGTCAGTAAGGTCCTCCCAGTCTTCGGGAACCTCGTCAACAACGTCGGTGTTGGTGACCAAAGCAAGCGCGGAGCCGTCACGGCCGTTGAACGTTCCAGTCTCAGATACCCAGTTCGAGTGAATGGCGTCCACGCCCTCTGGCTTGAACTCTTCGAGCACGCCAGCCTTGTCCTGCTTGGTAGCTGCCGTCCAGGAAGCCAGGTACACAACGTCTGCCTGTGGATTGCCCTCTTCGGCCTTCAACTTTGCGGTGACTTCACCGGTGGAACCCGCGAAAACGTTCACCTTCACCTCGGTCTTGTCCTCAAAGGCTGCGACAAGGTCATCGGTCAGGCCCTGCGGGTTAGCAGAGTAGTAGGAGATTTCCCCCTTGAGACCTTCCGGTGCTTCCCAGCTATCGGCAGAGGCTGCTGCGGAGCCGGAGGCGCCTTCGGACTTGGAACCGGATGCGCCTTGGTCTGCCGAACCGCAGCCGGTAAGGGCCAAAGCGGAAACCGCAACGCCGGCGATAATGCCGGAGATCTTGTTGAAATTCTTCATGGTTGTTTCCTTTCGAGAAAGTGGGTGCACACTACGTCGCGGGAGCGACAAGGATTGAGTCGCCTGCAGAAAACGCCTGTTCGGCGTAGACAAGCCAAGGATCTGCAGCGCCCTCTACCGTGCAGCGGATTTGGTAGCGGCCACCGACGTATTGCGAGTTAAGGACTGTTCCGTGGAACGCCGCGGGAGCATTGTAATCCTGTGGGAGCTGGCCCTGCTGACTAACGACGCATGCCTCGGGACGAAGAGCCAGCCCGCTACTGTGGCGGTTCATCGTGCCTACGAAGTCTCCTACGAATGTGTCGGTGGGTGATTCGTAAATCTCAACGGGGGAAGCGAATTGATGGACGCGACCGTCGTTCATGACAACGACCCGGTCCGACATTGCTAGCGCTTCATGCTGGTCGTGCGTCACGTAGATCATCGTGAGTCCCAAGTCGCTGCTGAGCTGCATTAGTTCTGCACGGATTTGCACACGAAGTGCTGCGTCCAGTGCTGACAAAGGCTCGTCGAGAAGCAAGAGATCAGGATTGGACACTAGTGCACGGGCGATAGCAACGCGTTGCTGTTGACCGCCAGACAGTTCATGCGGACGGGCTGCGGCTTTTGCACTGATGCTCACCATGTCGAGGGCTTGCTGGACCTTGGCCTTGCGTTCAGTTGCGGACATACGCGGTGTCTGCACGGTCAAGGGAAACTCGACGTTTTGGGCGACGGACATGTGGGGCCACAAAGCAAGATCCTGGAAGACCATCGAGAAGCCGCGCTGATTCACGGCAACGTTAGTTTTACTCTCGGAGGCAAAGACCGTCCGATCCCCAAGGTTTATGGTGCCAGTATCTGGAGTTTCTAACCCTGCGATGCACCGCAGTAGCGTGGATTTACCACAGCCCGAAGGGCCAAGAATTGAAACGAATTCACCAGGATCAATATCTAGCGTCGTCGGTTGAAGTCCAGTTCCATCCGGAAACACTCGCGATACGTTCTCGAGGAAAACGGCAGCTCCTGTCAATTGAGTCAAAGAACTGCCTCCTAGAACCGAGCAAGAACGTAATCGGTCTTGAAAGCGTCTTGTTTAAGCAGAATTCCGTCTTCGGTCAGTGAGTTAATGAGTTCTTGCTTCTTCCGGGCGGCGTCTTTGCGCGAGCTGTCTTCTTCGCTAACTTCAACCCAAAAATCACCGTTTATATTAGTTACTTCGAAATCTGTATCAATGCCGTCGACGTCGATTCTCCAGGTGCGCTGCTCTACCACAGGAGACATTTCTAGCGATTGGGGATCGATGTGGGTACCTGAGGCTTTGGTGAGTTTGCCAGGTTCTTTGTCTGCAATAAGTGTGGCGGCGAGCTCATCGCTTGGAAATACGCAGTTAAAAGGTTGGCAATTAGTGGACTTCTTATTGCTAAAGTCCAGCGTGCTTGTGAAAAAACTTGTGTTCACTTGAGCATCGTAGTTTGTGTCAGATTCGTCGAAGTTGTTGTCATTTGCGAATTCGAGGGCATCGTTGACAGTTTCTTTATCGAGAGAATTTTGTGCCAAAGGATGTCGGTACTTATACGTGAGGTCATATTCGCGTGATTTCTCTTTTAAGCGAATCCGAAGAGACCAACCTCGATTCTGGTAAAAGTTGTCAGCAGTGTCTAAGTACGCAATTTGTTCGGTGCCTTTCAAATCGCTGAGTTCGTATTTGTCGGCAAAATCTTGAGTGGGATTGCCCTCAGCATCCAGAACTTCAGGAGATATGCGGAGCTTGATCTGGTAGGTCGGGTCGGCAATATCGGCAGCGAACGCTGGAGAAGCGCCAAGAAATGCGAAAATTGGAGTTAACGAAACGGCAACGGTGGCACGAAACTTTTTTGAGCAGAGCATGGTGTCCTTTTGTTGTTGGCATCATAAACGTGGGAGTTCGCGAACTTGGAAGCTTCACTGAGGATATAGGGTTTTCGCAGAAAGCAATGGTGAAGTGTTTGTTAACTGGGTGAACACGGCGCTAATGGGCGGTAAATTGTGCAGCGTATGAGGTTGGTCTAGCTGTGAGGCGTCCCGAAAATGCATGTAAAGACGGTGTGGGTGGCCCCCTATCGAGGGGGCTACGGAGTGCACAAGGAGAGGGAATATACTCGGTAGCTATGCAACGCTGGGTGCTCCACATCGACATGGACGCGTTCTTTGCCTCCTGTGAGCAGCTGACGCGGCCGACGCTGCAGGGGCGGCCGGTGCTCGTGGGCGGCGTGTCTGGGCGTGGCGTGGTCGCGGGCGCGTCGTACGAGGCACGTGCCAAGGGGGCGCACTCGGCGATGCCGATGTTCCGTGCGAAGCAACTCGTGGGCCCGCGCGGCGTGGTGGTGACCCCGCGGCGGGTCATCTATTCCACCGCGTCGAAGCGGGTCTTCGAAGTTATCGGTCAACGCGTGGATCTCGTGGAACAGCTGTCCATCGACGAGGCATTCATGGAACCCGCCGAACTAGTGGGGGCCACCCCGGAAGAAGTCACGGAATGGGCGCACCGACTGCGCGCGGACATACGAGAACAGACCGGGCTACCCGCGTCCATTGGCGCGGGGACCGGTAAACAGTACGCCAAGATCGGGTCCGGGGAGGCTAAGCCCGATGGGGTGTTTGTCATGCCCGCCGGGCGGCAGCTGGAGTTGCTGCACCCCATGGACGTCGCCAAGCTCTGGGGCGTAGGGCCGGTCACCGAGGCGAAGCTCAAGGGCATGGGCGTGGAGACCATCGGAGACCTTGCCGCGCTCAGTGAGAAGGAAGTGACCATCTCCCTCGGCAGCACGATCGGGCTGTCGTTGTGGGCGCTCGCCCGCGGTGTCGACGATCGCCCCGTGGCGCCGCGCGCGGTAGCCAAGCAGATCTCCGCGGAACATACGTACCCGAAGGATCTGATGACCGTTGCCGAGGTAGACGCGGCGGTCACCCGGGCCGCGAAGGATGCACACCGCAGGCTACTCAAGGACGGCCGCGGTGCGCGCACCGTGACGGTGAAACTGCGCATGGCGGACTTCCACATCGAATCCCGTTCCGCGACGCTGAGCTACGCCACTGATGACGCCGAGATACTTCAGGCCACGGCTTTCCGCCTGGTCCGCTACCCCGAGGAACTGGGGCCCATACGGCTGGTGGGCGTGAGCTACTCCGGGTTGGAGATCGCGCGCCAGGACGTGTTGTTCCCCGAGTTGGACAAGGAAGTGGTGCGTCCGCCCGCGCCGGACAACGACTACGAGACAGGCGTGAGTGACGGCGGGGCTCGTGGTGGAAACAGCGGCGAAGGCAGCGCGGGCGATGATGCTGGGGGAGGCGTTGATGCGGCAACTGGCCTGCAGGTATCAGAGGCCAGCCCGGGTCGGTGGCAGCCCACGCAAGACGTGTACCACCCGCGCTACGGGCACGGTTGGGTGCAGGGCACCGGGCATGGCGTGGTGAGCGTGCGCTTTGAAACGCGGGCGACTGGCCCCGGCAAGGCGTTGAGCTTGCCTGCCGACGACCCCGAGTTAGAACCGGCCGATCCGCTGGGCTCGTTGGGCTGGGACGATTGGCTGGGCAGCTAGACCAGCTCGGCGACGTCCGTGCCGGTGGCCAGCGCGGCCGCTAAAGCGATGCGGGCCTGGCCCGCGCGCAGTCGCCCAGAACCCACGGCTCCCAAATCCGCGAGCGTCGCGCCACCGCCGGCACCGCCGTAGCTGAGTTTGATATCGCCCTCGGCAACGCGGCTGGAAATGACCACCTTCACGCCCTCGCGGAGGGCATCGGCGACCGCGGCGCCCATGTCCGGGCCCATGTTGCCCGAACCCATGGCGCTGACCACGAGGCCCTGGTAACCGGCCGACACGGCGGCGTCGATGAGCAGGCGTGCGCCGCCGGGATAAGCGGCGATGGTGGCCACCTTGTTGCCCGCCAGCGGGGTAACGGGAAGCGGCAAGGCCGAAGGACGGTTGACGGCGATGCTGCTGAAGGCACGCAGTTCCGTCGTGTGCTTCTTGTACGCCCCGCGCGCCGGGATGGTCTGCGAACCGAACTGAATCACCACGTCGGAGACGTTACCGCGGGCCGCCAGGCGCAGGGCATCCACGAGATTGGTCAGGCCGTCCGACTGCGGGTGGTCGAAGGCGCGCTGCGCGCCAGTCATCACCACCGGTTTCGAGCGGTCATGGAAGAGATCTAGCGCCATCGCGGTTTCTTCCATGGAGTCGGTGCCGTGGGTGAGCACCACACCGTCAATGGAATCGTTGCGCAGCTGCTCGTGCACCGCGGAGACGATGAGGTCTAGATCCGCCAGGGTGATGGACGAGGAATCGAGCTGGACCAAGTCAACCGCTACGGTGTCGATGCCCTTGAGGGCGGACGCCACGGCGTCAAGAAGCCCGGCACAGTCCACCGTGGGCACGAGCGCGCCGTTGGCGTCTGCCGTGCAGGCAATGGTGCCACCGGTGGCGAGTACAGCGATGCGGGGGCGGTGGGAACTGTGGTTCACGGGGTGCGCTCCTCAGCGGGCTCAAGACGAGATATAAAAATGGACAAGACTCAAGGTTAATGAAAACTTAATTCACGCGACCGAATAATCAGTATTCTTTATCCGAAATTAATCGTGGAACGGAAGTTTTGCACCACCTTGTTGCTGCCACCATCGGTGTTTTCCTTGGACTTGTTTGTGGCGGAGTCTTTGGTGCCGTAGACCACCGCGGTGGCCACATCCACGAAGCCTCCGGTGGGCAGAGGCTTGGTGGTGTCCACGGTAATGGACCCGGTGGTCGCAGACGCGGAATCCAAGACCTCAAGGTTTTGCTTGGCCAGCTCCGGGTCGTCGGTGCGGCCTTCCAGGGACAGCGCGCCAAGGGCGGGGCGCTGTGCGATGTCAACGTCCAGCTCTACCACGGAGCCCTCCATCTTCTTGATGGTGTAGGTGGTGGTCTGCAGCATGGTCGAATCGCCCGTGACGCGGGAATCCACGGACCACGACGCGCCCTTGCCCACGGCCTCGTCTGGAAACACGACGGGGAGGGCGGGGAGCTTCATCAGCGCCTGCTCGACCTCGGCGCGGGCGGTGTCGCGGGCTTCAGTAGGGGCGGCGAGGCGGATGCTGTTCATTTGGCCGTTGTCCAGGCCGCGCCAGCCCACCTGGAAGCCGTCGGCTGAGGGCATGGCCTCGTTGTTATCGCCGGTGGTCTCCGGGTTGCGCACGGTAAAGAACGCGTTGCGGGTGGCCGGGGCCTGCCCCTCGACGTCTTGGGTGGCTTCCTCGACCTTGCCTTCGAGCGGCAGCGTGACCTCGTCGCCCCCATTGTCCTTGGCGAGGTTGTCCGTGGCGTAGTCTTTAGCCTTCGTCGCGGCGGTGGGCTTGTCCGGGATGGTCTGGCTGAAGTCGCTGCGGGTGGTGAACGTTAGGTTCTGCTCCGCGCCGATGTCGGCAAAGGACAGGACCTTCTTCTCGCCCTCGCCGGTGGATTCAACGGATACCCGCGGGGCGTCGAGAGGCAGCCCCACCGCCTGTTCTACAGGCGGAGACGCAGGGCCGGTCTCACACGCCGACAAAGTCAGTGCGGTCGCCGTCAGGGCTGCCGCCGTGGTCAGAAACACTCGAGTTAATCGTCCAGGTTGCACGCCCTTTAAAATACCCGAGCGCGTGTCACTTACAATGGTGCGGGTGAGCACAAAGACAGGCACCGCAGATAGGGAAGGTGGCGCAGGGCGCGCACAGGGAGTCCCCCGCAAGGGCAAGCTCTGGCCGCTCATGGCCGCGGTCATCGTCACGGTCGCTGTCGTGGATCAAGCCACGAAGCAGTTGATGCTCTCGTGGCTGGAGCCGGGCATCCCGCAGCCGGTCCTCGGTGATTGGTTCCGGTTCTACCTCCTGTTTAACCCCGGCGCCGCGTTCAGCATGGGCGGCGAAGGTTCCACCTGGTTGTTCACCACGATTCAGCTGGCGTTCGTCGTCGGCGTGGCGGTGGCGGCGCCCCGGGTGCGCGACAAGGGGATGGCCATTGGTCTGGCGCTTCTTGCCGGCGGCGCGCTGGGCAACCTCACGGACCGCCTTGTCCGCGAGCCAGGGTTCTGGTTCGGCCACGTGGTGGACTTCATCTCTGTGGGGAACTTCGCGGTGTTCAATATCGCGGATTCGGCCATTACAGTCGGAGTGGTGATCTTCGTGATCGCGATGTTCCTGGAGGAGCGTCGCAACGACAAGGTAGCGCCGGGCAACGGCGGTGGTTCGAGTGAGGGAGGCGATGTTTAACTATGCGCGAGGCACACGAGTTAGCTGAGTCTGCTGAGTCTGCTGGGTCTGCTGGGTCTGCGGCGTCTGCTGGGTCTGTGGCGCGGGAAAACCGTCGCCTCCCCGTGCCCGAGGGACTCGAGGGCATGCGGGTGGACGCGGCCCTGGCCAAAATGCTGGGCCTTCCCCGGACGGTGGTGGCGCAGCTGTGCGCCGACGGCGACGTGCTGGTGGACGAGCACCCAGCAGGCAAAAGTGATCGCCTGCCCGCGGGGGTGTGGGTGGACGTGACGCTGCCGGCGCCCGAACCGACGCTGGTCCCGAAGGAGGAATTAGTAGAGGGCATGGACGTGCTCTACTTCGACGACGACGTCATCGTGATCCACAAACCAGTGGGCGTCGCGGCCCACCCGACGGTGGGGTGGGAAGGCCCCACTGTGGTTGGTGGGCTGGCCGCCGCGGGCTTCAGGGTGTCTACCTCCGGGCCGACGGAACGCAAGGGCATCGTCCAGCGCCTAGACGTGGGTACCTCCGGAGTCATGGTGGTGGCCGCCAGCGAGCGTGCCTATTCCGCGCTCAAGCAGGCGTTTAAAGAACGCACCGTGAAAAAGACCTACCACGCCATCGTCCAAGGGTTGCCTGATCCCATCGAGGGCACCATTGACGCGCCGATTGGCCGCCACCCGTCCTCCGGGTGGAAATTCGCCGTCGTCGACGACGGCAAGCCCGCGGTCACCCACTATGAACTCGTGGAGGCCTTCCGCGAGGCCAGCCTCCTGGAGGTACACCTAGAAACCGGCCGCACTCACCAGATCCGTGTGCACATGTCTGCCACGGGGCACCCGTGCGTGGGCGATCCGATGTATGGCTCCGACCCCAACTTGTCTAAGCGCCTCGGGCTCATCCGCCAGTGGCTGCACGCGGTCAAGCTCGGCTTTACCCACCCCGGCACGGGCAAGTGGATGGAAGTGGAAGCGCCATACCCCGCTGACTTGGAGCACGCCCTCGGGGTGCTGCGCGGCGAACGCTAGGCGGTGGCCGGGGTGACCGACGGGGCAGCTGCAGGGGCGTCGCCAAGCTCGTACCGCGACGTTGTAGCGGCGTTGGTGGCAACGGCCGTCGCGGTGGGCGCAGTGCTAGCTGTGGGAACGTTGCCCACGCCGGAGGAATCACCCGCCGCTGCCAGCATTCCGGAAGGCTACGTCCTGGGCCCGGAACGGGGGATGAGCGAAGAAGAATACGCCGCGGTGGCGCGGGAATCGCTAGCCGACGTCGGCCCAGAACCGGCCTTTGGCCTAGTGCGTTTTACCCGGCCGCTGCGTCCTGAGGAGGTAGACACCCTGTTCCCGGCGGGCTCGGTGCGCCTCAACGCCGTTATTTTAGGTCACGCGCAACCGCTGGAGATCCCCGAACCGGTTCCGGGATCCGCTGGGCACGACACCCGTGCTGAGGTCATCACCGCGGCACTGGACCGCGTCAACGCCAGCATGGGAGGGCTTGGCGACGTCCCGCGGGCCAAGGCCGTAGACGCCGTCGTGGTGTACGCGCCGGGGGAGGCGTTGCGGCAGATCGCAGGGGAGAAAGCGGTTAAGACTCTGGAGCTGGCCCCACCCGACGCAGTGTGGGGCCACGTCGCCGTTCACGCATGAGGCTGGACAGGTAGATGGCCACCGCGAGCCAAATGAGCGCGAAACCGATCCACCGCTCGGTGGAGATGTGTTCGTTATTGACCAGGACCGCCCACAGCATCTGCAACGTGGGCGCGATGTACTGCAGCATGCCAATCGTGGACAGGTTCAGCTCGCGGGCGCCGCGGGAGAAGCACAGCAGAGGCAGGGCGGTAATCACGCCGGAGACCACCAACAAACCGAAATGGCCAGGACCTTCGGAGAACGCGGTCGACGTGCCCTGGGCTTCCAGGTACGCGATGTAACCCAAGGCGAAAGGGGTGATGGCCAGCGTTTCCGCGGCCACGCCCACCTGCGAGGAAACATCCACCTGTTTCTTGATGAGTCCGTAAATGCCGAAGGAGAAAGCCAGCGCCAGGGAGATATACGGCGCCTGCCCGGTCATGATGGACATCCACACCACCGCCACGGTGGCCACCAGCACGGCGACGATCTGCTGCCGGGGAAGCGTCTCGCGTAAAATGACAATGCCCAGAGCAATGGAGACCAGCGGATTGATGAAATAGCCCAGCGCGGCGTCAGCCACATGCCCAGAGTTCACCGCGAGCACGTAAGTTCCCCAGTTAACGGTGATCACCGCACCGGCTACCGCCAACAGGGCCCAGGTGCGCAGACTCAGCGCTTTGAGCTTGCGCCAGTCCCCGGTAACTACCAACAGCGCCGTCACCATCACGGCGGTCCAGACGATGCGGTGGGCGAGGATCTCAAGCGGATCCGCCGGTTTCAACAGTGGGAAGAAGGCAGGAAAGAGCCCCCACATGAGGTAGGCAGCAACCGCGTAAAACATGACTGGCACTTTAGTTCATCGAGGTAACGCGCGGGTGAAAAATATCCACCTTGGGTTTTTCGATTGGGGTCTTTTGAGGCCTGAATGAGGGCCCGGGGACTGACTTGCCAGGGACTGTAGGATAAGCCGCATGGCAAAGAAATCCTCGTTCGTTCATCTGCATAATCACACGGAATTTTCCATGCTGGACGGCATGGCCAAGGTGGATATGTTGGCGGATGAGGTCAACCGGCAAGGGATGCCAGCGGTGGGCATGACGGACCACGGCAACATGTACGGTTCGGATGCTTTCTACCGCCGCATGACTGGCGCGGGCATCAAGCCCATCATCGGTATCGAGGCCTACCTGGCGCCGGAATCGCGATTTAATAAAAAGCGCGTGCTCTGGGGTAATCCGGACCAAAAGCGCGACGACGTCTCCGCATCTGGTGCGTACCTGCACCAGACCATGATTGCGGAAAATGCCACAGGTTTGCGCAATCTATTCAAGCTGTCGTCATTAGCTTCTTACGAAGGCCAGCTGGGTAAATGGCCGCGCATGGATGCAGAACTTATCGCAGAGCACGCAGAGGGAATTATTGCTACCACGGGTTGCCCATCCGGGGACGTGCAAACCCGATTGCGCCTAGGCCAGTTCGATGAAGCCTTAGAAGCAGCCGCGATGTGGCAGGACATCTACGGCAAAGACAACTTCTTCCTCGAACTTATGGACCACGGGTTAGATATCGAAAAGCGCACCCGTGATGGCCTGTTGGAAATCGGACGCAAATTAGATCTGCCACCGCTAGTGACCAACGATTGCCATTACGTGCTCGAATCCCAAGCACCCGCGCACGAGGCAATGCTCTGCGTGCAAACCGGAAAAACGTTCATGGACCCTGATCGGTTTAAATTCGGCGGCTCGGGTTACTACATTAAATCTGCGCAGCAAATGCGCGAGATTTGGGATGAGACCATCCCTGATGGCTGCGATAACACCCTCTGGATTGCAGAGCGCGTGCAGGACTACGGCGAGATTTGGGAAGAACATACCCACGACCGCATGCCGATTGCGGACGTGCCGGAGGGCTACACCCCAACTACATGGCTTACCCATGAAGTGATGAAGGGTCTCGAGGACCGTTTCCCTGGTCAAGAGGTGCCGCAAGAGTATATAGACCGCGCGGAATATGAAATTTCGGTCATCGATATGAAAGGCTACCCGTCTTACTTTCTTATCGTTGCTGAGCTCATCAAGTATGCGCGCTCAGTGGGTATCTGGGTAGGTCCTGGCCGTGGTTCCGCAGCGGGCGCCTTGGTTGCATACGCGTTAACCATTACAAATATTGACCCGATCGAGCACGGCCTACTCTTCGAGCGCTTCCTCAACCCGGAGCGCCCGTCCGCACCCGATATCGATATCGACTTCGACGACCGTCGCCGCGGCGAAATGATCGATTACGCCGCTGAGCGCTGGGGCGAGGACAAAGTGGCCCAGGTGATCACCTTCGGCACGGTGAAGACCAAGCAAGCCATCAAGGACTCCGCCAAGGTGCATTTTGGCCAGCCGGGCTTCCAGATGGCCGACCGCATCAACGGCGCGCTGCCCCCGGCGATCATGGCCAAGGACATCCCGCTCAAGGGCATTACTGACCCGGAGCACGAGCGCTATGACGAAGCGACCGAGGTCCGCACCATGATTGAAACGGACCCGGACGTGCGGAAGATTTACGAGACCGCGCGCGGTCTTGAGGGCGTGGTACGCCAGGCGGGCGTGCACGCCTGTGCGGTCATCATGGCGTCGGTGCGCCTCATGGACCACATCCCCATGTGGAAGCGGCCTGCCGACGGCGCGTACATCACCGGCTGGGATTACCCCGCCTGCGAAGCCATCGGTCTGCTGAAGATGGACTTCCTGGGCCTGCGCAACCTCACCGTGATCGGCGACGCGCTGGCGAATATCAAGAAGAACCGTGGCGAGGAGATTAACCTCGAGGAACTGCATGCCGACGACCCGCGGGTGTCCAAGGTCTACGATCTCCTGTCCCGTGGCGAAACGCTCGGCGTGTTCCAGCTGGACTCTGGCGGCATGCAGGAGCTGCTCAAGCGCATGAAGCCCACGGGCTTCAAGGACATTGTTGCATCGCTCGCACTGTACCGCCCGGGTCCGATGGGTGTGAACGCCCACTGGGACTACGCGGACCGCAAGAACGGCCGCAAGGAGATCACGCCGATCCACCCGGAGCTGGAGGAACCGCTCAAGGAAATCCTGGAGGAGACCTACGGCCTCATCGTGTACCAGGAGCAGATCATGCGTATCTCGCAGAAGGTGGCCAACTACACCGCCGGTGAGGCTGATGGCTTCCGTAAGGCGATGGGTAAGAAGAAGCCTGAGGTGCTGGCACAGCAGTACGAGAAGTTCTCCAAGGGCATGTTCGACAACGGCTATTCCAAGTCCGCAGTCGACGCCCTCTGGGGCACCATTGAGCCCTTCGCGTCCTACGCGTTCAACAAGTCCCACGCCGCGGGTTACGGACTGGTGTCCTTCTGGACCGCGTACCTCAAGGCCTACTTCGCTCCGGAGTACATGGCGGCGCTGTTGACCTCGGTGGGCGACAAGAAGGACAAGTCCGCCATTTACCTTGCAGACTGCCGCCACCTAGGCATCAAGGTGCTGCCGCCGGACGTCAACGAATCCTCCGCGGACTTCCAGGCGGTAGGCGAAGACATTAGATTCGGCATGGGCGCGGTGCGCAACGTGGGCGTGGACGTGGTGGAATCCATTGAACGCGCCCGCAAGGACAAGGGAAGGTTCACCTCGTTCGGTGACTACCTGGACAAGATTGAGCTCGCGGCGTGCTCGAAGCGCGTGACGGAATCGCTCATCAAGGCCGGTGCCTTTGACTCGTTCGGCCACCCGCGCAAGGGCCTCATGCTTATCCAGGAAGACGCTGTGGATTCCGTCCTGACCACGAAGAAGGCCGCCGACAAAGGACAATTCGATCTGTTCGCCGGCTTCGGCGGCGGGGAAGACGACGAGGAAGCTACCCCGGTGTTCAGCCTGGACATCCCGGACGAGAAGTGGGACCGCAAACACGAGCTGGCCCTGGAGCGCGAAATGCTTGGCCTGTACGTCTCGGGGCACCCACTGGACGGCTTCGAGGACGCCCTCGACGCGCAGACGGACACGCCACTGACCCGCGTGCTCTCGGGCGAGCTGCGGCACGGCGCGGAGATTGTCATCGGCGGCATCATCGCATCGGTGGACCGCCGCTACTCCAAGAGGGACGGCTCGCCGTGGGCCATCGTGACCATTGAGGATCACCATGGTGCGCAGGTGGACCTGCTGGTATTCAACCAGGTGTATTCGTTGGTGGCGCCACAGATCGTGGAAGACAACATCATCCTGGCTAAGGCCACTGTCCGCATCAAGGAGGACCGCACCTCGCTGTTCTGCCACGACATCCGCGTGCCGGAGCTGGGGCCGGGCAACGGCGCCGGTCTGCCGCTGCGCCTGACCATGCGCACCGAGCAGTGCACGATGGAGAATCTGGCGAAGCTCAAGAAGGTCCTGGTGAGCAACAAGGGGGAGTCCGACGTGTACCTCAACCTGGTCAACGGTGACGAGTCCACGACCATGATCTTGGGCGATCACCTCCGCGTCAATCGCTCCAGCAGCCTCATGGGCGACCTCAAGGCGAACATGGGGCCGGGCATTCTCGGCTAGGAACGGGCGCGGGTGCTTACAGCCCCGCCCAATTCAGCCCGGCCCCATTTCTCACGCGTTTGCCTGAGCGGCGGTGAGTTTTCGGGCCACATGCGTCAAAGTTGGGGAAGCGAACCGCACCTCTGGCTTCGCGCACTCTCCAACGTCGTGAAAACTAAAGGTGCCCCACTCCATGCGGAGTGGGGCACCTTCAGTAATCAAGCAAGGCGTGACGGGACTTCACGCGCCAGGCTACCTATCGGCGGCCGCCCAGAGCGTTCTTCAGCATCTTCTGCAGCGGTGGGAAAGCCTTGACCGCGATGACAGCTACCTGCATCAGTGCGGCCACGGCAGCCAGCACGGCGCCCGCAATATCAATGCCGTCGACGGTGCTCTGGGAAGACTTCAGGTGATCCGGAAGCTTGTCGTTCCAGTGCTCATCTTCCTTTTCTTCCTCTTCAGCAGGATCCGCGGGAGCAGTGGTCGTAGGGGTTGCGGTGGTGGTCTTAGACGAGCCGCTGGACAGATCAACGGCGTTGGCAGCAACCGGGGTGACCAAGCCAGTGACGGTAGCGGTGGCGGCTACGAGGGCGAGAGGAAGGCGACGACGCATAGTTGAAGAACTCCTTGAAATTGGCGTGGGCTGTATACAGTTAATGAAACTTAGCAGGTGGGGGTGGGATGCGAAACCCCTTCGAAGAAAAAGATGCCGCGGCGGGGTGCCCCCGCGGCGCGGGCCACAGCCTAGAAGAGACGCTCCTCAACCTGCTTGCGAATGTCCTTCGGAAGCATCGCCAGGTAGGGCTTGAGGAAGTCCGGGTTCATGTTCGCCACGGCGCCGACACCGGCTGCCAGGCCGACGACAGCCAGCAGCATGGCGAAGAAGCCGCCCACCGAGGAACCGCCGTTGGAGGACGAGGAACCGTCGGAGGAATCAGAGGAGCCAGAAGAACCAGAGGAACCGTCGGAGGAATCATCCGCGGGCTCCGGGAGCAGGTTGGTGATCTCAAAGACGGTGGTGGTGCCGGAGACCTCATTGCCGGCCACCAGCAGGTACTCGCCGTTCGGGGAGTCGTCTTTGTGGATGAACTTCAGGCCTTCCGGGCCCAGGTCGCCGGCATGTTTTGCCTGCTCGTAGTCCACGTCCTCGACCTCCTGGGAGAAGTCGCGGTTGTTGACGTAGGTGACAAACTTCGCTGCCGCCGGGTCGGTGATGTCGTAGACGAAGACGCCGCCCACGCGCTCAGCGCCGACGAAGGCGTAGGTGCGGTCGCCCACCTGGCCCACGGTCAGGGCTTCCGGCTCCGGGCCTTTGTTGTCGGAGCGGTCATCTGTCTCGTTGCTGTCGTTGGAGGCGTTGAAGTTCAGCTTGCCTCCATCAGCGAGCTCCTTGGTGATCTGCTCCAGCTCGGCGCCGGAGTTGAACACCACGTTGCCCTCGGCATCGTAGATGGTGAAGCCGCGGCCGCCGAAGGAGTAGAGCTCCTCGTAGCAGGAGCCGTCCTCGCTTAGGCCGGAGGCGCGGGTGAGCTTCAGCTTGCCCAGTGCGGTCTTGTCGTCCAAACCGTCCTTCTCAATCGTGGCAGCCAGGTCCTCACACAGGGGCGCGACGCCGTCCTCGCCCATATCACCCAGGTTGATCTCCTCGGCATAGATGCCGGCCTCAGAGTCCTCGTCCCCCCACTCGCGGGCGTCGCCTTCGTTGGCGGTAACCAGGTAGGTGGAGCCGTTAGCCTCGTAGGCTGCGATGGAGTCCGGCATGGACAAGCCCTTGACCGGTGCGGTGCGCAGTTCTGCCTTGTCGTCCTTGTTGGACGGATCCAGCGGCACCTCGTTGTGGTCGATGACGTGGGCGGGCAGGATCTTCTCCACGGTCGCGGAAGCGATGTCGATGACCGCGATGGCGTTGTTTTCCTGGAGGGTGGCGTACGCCTTGCCGTCGCGGGTAGCGATGTACTCCGGCTCGAAGTCCTGCGACGGCAGGTTCTTGGAGCCCTCCGGGCCGAAGACTCGCACGCCCTCGGGCAGTGCGCCCGGGGCGTCGAAAGCCTTGAAGTCGGCGATCTTGGTGTCAGCCTGGGACGCCGCGGCGACGTCGTCAGGCAGGGCGATGACGGCGACGGAACCCTCCGGGTCCACGGTGTAGTCCTTGGTGGCGGCATCGAGCTCGTTGGCCGGCTCGCCTTCGTTGGCGATGAGGGCGTACTTGCCGTCCTCGGTGATGGTCACCATGTCCGGCAGGGAACCGACGGTGACGCGGCCCAGTTCCTCGCCGGTGGCGGCGTTGAAGAACAGGGCTTCGCCCGCGGCAGTCTTGTCGTCCTGCTGCACGGCGGCAACGGCCAGACCGTCCTCGCGCACGGCCACGGAGTTGATTTCCTGGTCGCCGCCGGCCTCGATGGTGCCGGCCGGCTTGAGGTTGGCCGGGTCGGTGGCGTCGATGATGTCGATGCGGCCGTTAGCGGCGTTCACAGTGAGAATGCGCTTGGAATCGGCGTGAAAGGCCACGATCTCGGCGGCGGAGTCATCGCCGAAGATTCCGGACATGTGGACACCGACGGGCTTCATTTCCAGGGAGGCGTCTGGCGCGGAGTGAATGATGGGGTTGGCGACAATCCCGTTGAAGTCGCCCTCCTGGGCGGTAGCGACGGGGGCGAGGCCGACGGCGGCAGTGGAAGCCGCCACGCACAGGGCAAGAGCGCGGTTGCGAATACGCACAGTGTTCTCCTTGGTTGAGAAGTTTTCTTTAAGCAAGCATGAGAGCTTTGAACAGCTTGGCGAACCAAAATGAGAAGTCGGTGGCGGCCGCGTGTCCGCCAGGTTTCTAGCTGGTTAATTCTTGGTGAAGGTTAGCGTTGTTCCATGTCCCGCAATGTGGGAATTTTGCGCACACTGTGGGAAATGGGGGTGCTGTGGAGTAAACTCAGCCTAATGAACACCTCAGCAACCGAGAATGAAGCATTGTCCCCGAGCGATACCACCATCACTGCCGCCGCCATCGAGCACGCGCAGGAGGCTATCGCTGCGGAGATTACGCCGACTCGGCTGCACTACAGCCCGCGCCTGTCCGCCGAAACCGGGTACAAGGTCTACCTCAAGCGCGAGGATCTTCACGACGTCCGCAGCTACAAAATCCGCGGCGCACTGTATTCCATCGGCAACCTCAGCGAAGAGGCCAAGGCTGCGGGCATCGTCACGGCGTCGGCCGGCAACCACGCCCAAGGCGTGGCCTATGCCTGCAACACCATGGGGATCCGCGGCAAGATCTTCGTGCCCGGCCCTACGCCGAAACAAAAGCGCGACCGGATCCGTGCCCACGGCCGCAACGCCATCGAGCTCGTCGTGACCGGCTCCAACTTCGATGACGCCGCCCGCGCCGCCCATGAAGAAGCCACCCGCACCGGCGCGACGTTCATCGAGCCTTTCGACGCCCCCGACACCGTCACTGGCCAGGGCACCGTTGGCGCCGAAATCTATTCCCACATCCAGGCGCACAACCTCGCGGTGGAGCACGTGGTGGTGCCCGTCGGCGGTGGGGGACTGCTCTCCGGGATCGCCTCATATTTCGCCGAGGTCTCGCCCGCGACGCGGTTGCTCGGCGTCGAACCCGCGGGGGCGGCATCGCTCAGCGCGGCCTTCGCCGCCGGCGAGCCGGTGGCCCTCGACGCCGTGGACCCCTTCGTCGACGGTGCCGCCGTAGGCACGATCGGTGCATTGCCCTTTGAGATCCTCTCCGAGCTCAAACGCCGCAACCCCGCCATGCTGTCCACTAAAGTCATCTCCGAGGGTGCGGTGTGTACTGCGCTGCTGGACCTCTATCAAAACGAAGGCATCATCACCGAGCCCGCCGGGGCGCTGTCCGTGGCCGGTCTCGCGCACCTGGATGCGGCGCCCGGTTCCGTGGTCGTGTGTGTCATCTCCGGCGGCAACAATGACGTCCTGCGCTACGCCGAAATCATGGAGCGCTCCCTGGTACACCGCGGCCTCAAACACTACTTCCTCGTGGACTTCCCGCAGGAACCTGGGCAGCTGCGCCACTTCGTCGAGGACATCCTGGGTCCCGATGATGACATCACGCTGTTCGAGTATCTCAAGCGCAACAACCGGGAGACGGGAACCGCATTGGTGGGCATCGAGCTTGGCACGGCCAGTGACCTCGCCCCGCTGCTCGATCGCATGGCAGGTTCCGCCATCGCCACCCAGCGCCTGCGTCCAGGAACCCCGGAGTACCAGTACCTCGTGGCCTAAATCCCGCATCCGGTAAGGTTAAGCGGCGTTATGCCTGATAGTTACCAGTTGCCGCCCGCGGGCCGCACCTTCATGTACGAGGAAGAGATCAAGCGCTCGCGGTTTATCGCCCTGGCGCGCCGGGCTCACGATGAGGGGCAGGCGCGCGCCTTCATCGACGAGATGCGGGCGGGCTATCCGGACGCGCGTCATCATTGCTCGGCATACTACTTTCAGGTGCCCGGGTCGAACCCCGTGGAGCGCTCCTCAGATGATGGTGAACCTTCCGGTACGGCGGGCAAACCCATGCTGGACGTCGTGAAAGGTTCGGGGCTTTCCGACGTCGTGGTGGTGGTCGTCCGCTATTTCGGCGGCGTCAAGTTGGGTGCCGGCGGGCTCGTGCATGCGTATTCGGGCGCGACCTCGGGCGTGCTCGACACCATCGTTCCGGTCACCCGCAGCCTCAGGGAGCTATACGCCGTCGAGGTCCCGCACGCGGAGGCGGGAAAGGTGGAGGCGGAACTGCGCAACCGCGGGGTCGTGGTAGTGGATACCGCCTACGCGGCGGCCGTGACACTGACGGTGGCAGTGGCCCCAGGGGGCGTCGACAAGCTCAAGGACACTCTTGCTGCGCTGACCCAGGGGCGAGTGGAAGCCCGCCGCGCGGGGGAGTCCTGGATCGAAAGCGATAAACTACAATAATCCCCATGAGCATGCAACGACGCCCCAATAACCCTATCGAGGTGCGCAAACAGCAGGTGCGCACGTATTCCCGCAACGCCGTGGTCTGGACCGCCGGTGGCGTACTGGGTGGCCTGGCGGCGGGCCTGTTGTTGGAGGGCTTCGCGCTCTACCTCATCATCGGCCTCGTGGTGGCGGTGGCCGGCGGCGGTTACAACTACATGAAGGTGCAGCAGATCGTTAACCACAAGGACGAGTACTAGTTAAATTTATGGCAGGTGCAGGTTCCGGCCCGCAGCCCGACGGGCGTCCCGTCCGCATTGACGCCTGGGTGTGGGCCGTGCGCATTTACAAGACCCGCAACGACGCCGCGGACGCGGTCAAGGCGGGGCACGTCAAGCTCAATGGGGAATCGGTGAAGCCCTCGCAACAGGTCGTTCCTGGCGACCGGGTGCGGGTGTGGAAGAACCACCACGAGCATGACTTCGAGGTGCTGGCCACTGTGCGCAAGCGGGTGGGCGCACCGGTGGCGCGCACGTGCTATCGCGACCACGCGCCGCCCCCGCCGCCGCGGGAGCTCATCCCCGTGTGGGGCCAGCGCGACCGCGGGGCCGGGCGGCCCACGAAAAAGGAGCGCCGCCAGATGGAGAAATTCCGCCGAATGAACTAGCGGGGTCGCTAGGAATTCCCGGACTTCCGGTGATCCTGCATCATTATCAGGCGCTTCTTGAGCCGTCTTGGACGGTCCGCGCGGTCGCCGGAATCCCCAGTCAGTTCAATGTGCTTTTTGCCGAACTTGCACAAGAGCAGGTCGTCGATGAGGCGGACTTGGCCGGGGCGGAAGCGGTAACTCATCGCGCCGTGCACGAAGGCGATGGCACCTTCGTCCAGCAGCTCCTCGAGCTGGCTCATGGTGGTGACGCCGTGGGCGTCGAGAAGCTCCATGAGCCACCGGTGATGCTCCACGCGGGAGCGCGGGAAGCGATCCCCGAGCGACACGGCGAGCACGCCCGGAAGGGTCTCGGCGGTCAAGGTGACATCCGAACCCGCGTCCGTGTGCGGGTCCTTGAGAGCGGCGATCTCATCGAATTGCTGATCCGCGAGTTCGATGAGGCCGGCGGCCAGGGTGAACAAACGATCCACCTGGGGGTCTAGCGGGTTGCCGCCCTGTTTGTAGCGGATATCATGCTCGAATTCCGCCCAGGCGTGCTGCAGGACGGTGCGGATCTGAACCTCGAAGGTCATGCCCGTGAAATCGTGCAGCTCTTCAATAGCCTCGGTAACGCGCAGCACCAGGTGGTGCGAGCCGTAGCCGAAGCCGCCGGAAATACGAGTCTCAGCCGCCTTGTCCACGGATCGCACGACGTCAAAGGACTCGCCCAGAACCTCGATGGCCTGCGGAATATCCGTGGAGTGGAACACCGTAATGCGCACGCCGATCAGATCGTTGATGTCATTCCACGGATCGGGGTACATCGGCTCGCCGTTCGGGCGGCGCTTCTTCGCCTTGGCCTTATACGAGGGCCAGCCTTTGACCCGCGAAGCTACGCGGTCAAAGATCACGCCGGCGTCATTGAGAAGGTCCTCGATTTCGTCGCCAAAAGTCGTCGCCGCATCCGGGTAGGTGCGCACCCATTCGTGGTAGCGGTTGCTCAACTTTGCCATGGGGGAACCGGCCATGGGGTGCCTCCTTTCGCAGTGAGACGACAATGTATGCGGCGCTAACCAGTAGCGCGCGGGTTAAAGGTTACGAACAAATCCGTTGTCCAATAGTAGCGGGGTTGCGCTCAATGGTGGGTACCCTGCGCGGAATTGTCGTGCCGCAACGCGTGCCCAGCGCGACGCATTGATAGCGGAATCGTCAGGGAGCGCGAGGAGCACCCCGGGTGCCGGTGCGAGAAAAACTGGATTCTCGGAACCAGTAAGGTTCACGGCACACCGCAGTACGATGTCAGCGGTAAGAGGGTGCGCGAGCCACCCGGTTGCCGCCCCACCGCGCGGCAACAGCTGAACCCCAACGGGGCAGCCTGCTCCCAACACCCACGACGCGGGGCGGCTCAACAACCAATGGTCCCGCCGGCGCCTCCGGGCGTTAGCGATGTGGTTGGCAGCCGCGGCGTCCCATGCCTGCCGGATGCTGAGCCCTGCATGGTCCAAGGCATCAAACGACACAGGTTGCCCGCGGTGCACGAGACCTGCCATCCAGTGGCGGCTGAGCGGCAGCGCCGCCAACTCTCGTGATGGTCGTCCTAGCGTTGCCTCCCCGGGGGCGGCAGCGTTGGCTGGCCGCAGCTGCAGTTCCAGGAGGCTTGTGGCAAGCCACCGCCCCGAGGCAGCTGCACGCGCAGGGGAGCCTTGAGCAGGTGGGGCAAGAACAGGCGAGCTGAGAGTGGGGGTACTGAGCGCGAGAGTCATATCTCATTGGACTCTCACTTACCCCGGTTCGGTTCCTTGTCAGCAAGCAGGAAAGCATAGCTGCAGAGAAGGTTGGTGCCCGCCGCAACGGGGAGAGAACTAGAACGGCGGCTGCTCGTCCAAGCCCACAGCGGAGTAGAGCTGCGCTGCGGGCCAGATCTGGATCTCTTGTCCCTTGTCTCGCAGCTCCTCGGCGCGCTTTTCCTTGGACGTCTTCGTAGCCCACGTGCCGGTGACCAAGACGGTGGTCTTCTTGGTGACGTTCTTGCCCACCGTAGCGCCGCGGGAAGCGATGAGATCCCACAGCTGTCCCTTGTCGTAGGGCTCAAAATCCCCGGTGAGGGTGACATTGTGCCCGAACAGCGGGTTGTTTGGATCCGCGCCTTCGTTCGTCACGGGGACGGCATCCGGAGTCGCCACCGCCTGCCACGGCGCAGCGGCGCCGGGCTTCTGCCCGGCCTTATTCTGCCCGGCCTTATTTTGCTTAGTCTGCGTCTGCTCGCCAGTCTTCTTGGCGCGGGTCGCACCGCGGGAGACTGCGGATTCTCCGTAGATGGCCAAGATGGGAACGACGCTATCGGAAGACATGGTCGAGGTATGGAAACCTCTGGAGGTGCACAATTCGCTAGCGCTTCCTTCGACGCCGTGCACGCGGGCGAGTTGTGCCGCGATGATTCCCGCCGCGCGGGCGTCAGCACCGGCGTCGTGGTGGCTATCAAGCGAAAAGCCCAGTGCCTGCGCTACGGTCGGGAGGCGGTGGTTGCGGGTGGACAGTACGCCGCTGCGGGAGGCCTCGCGGGCCAGGGCGAGGGTGCAGATAAACGTCCACGTCGGCACCTCGGCTCCGGCGGCGCGTGCGGCGTAGCGCAACGCGGAGGCGTCGAATTTAGCGTTGTGGGCAACCAGGGCGTCCGCGCCCACGAAGTCGCGGAACTCAGCGAAAGCCGTAGCGAACTCCGGTGCCGAAGCCACGTCTGCGGCGGTGATGCCGTGGATGGACACGTTGTGCGGGGCGAAACTATCCAGCCCGGCCGGCGGGCGGCACAACCACGTGCGGTGTTCGGTCTCGATCCCGGCGACGAAACGCACGGCGCCGATCTGGCACACCGAGCCCCAGTTGTCGTTGGCGGTTTCCACGTCGACGGCCACGAAATTCAGTCCCGTCACTGGAGTACTCGCATCTGGCGCCGTGGATGGAATTGCTGTGGGCGCCGCGCCGAAGTCGTGGGTGAGCTCTCCTGCGCGGGCGGCCTCCAGGGCGTCGAGAAGCTCCGAGTCAACGCTGCGCGAAGGCGCTAGGGGGATGGTGATCGCTGGGGCGCCGCCACGCAGCACGCGCAAGGAACCCGGCAACGTTGCGGTGGGGTGCACCACCTCAATGTCGGTGATGTCCGCCACCGGGATGGGGCTGGTAGCGGCGTTGCCGAGGGAGGCGCCGAGGAAGGAAGGGGTGATGGTGACCTCCGTTGCAGTCACCGAAACCTGCATAGCGTTTGCGTTCACCAACAACCCTTTCCTACGTCGATCCGACGTTACTTAAGCCGCGTCATCGAACTCCGGCGGCTCTACCTGCTTGAGCACCATGGTGGTGCGTCCTGGAACAGTAATGGTACCCGCCGCGTCAATAAAGGTTTCCTCGGTGGGGTAGCCGTCCTTGTCCGCGGTATCGATGAGCAGCTTCCAACGCTTGCCCAGATCCTTGGTGGGCAACGTGAATTCGATGCCTTCGCTGTGCGCGTTGAACATCATGATGAACGAGTCGTCGCGGATCTCCTCGCCGCGCTCGTTGACCTCGGTGATGGCGTTGCCGTTGAGGTAGACCATCAAGGACTTGCCGAAGTCGTCGTCCCAGTTGTCCTGGGTCATCAGTTTGCCGGACGGGACCAGCCAGGCGATGTCACGATCGCGGACATCGGACCCCAGCGGGCCACCGGCAAGGAAGCGCTCGCGGCGGAATACCGGATGCCGGTGGCGGATGTTGATGAGGCGCTTGGTAAAGCCGTGCAACGAAGGGTTCTTCTCCAGCAGGCTCCAGTCCATCCACGCAATCTCATTGTCCTGGCAGTAGACGTTATTGTTACCGCCCTGGGTGCGCCCGAACTCGTCGCCGTGCGCGATCATCGGGGTGCCCTGGGACAGCAGCAAGGTGGTGAGGAAGTTGCGCTGCTGGCGGAAACGCAGCTTGAGAATATCTTCGTTGTCCGTCGGACCTTCCTCGCCGTGGTTCCAGGAGCGGTTGAAGGACTCACCGTCGCGGTTGTCCTCGCCGTTGGCCTCGTTGTGCTTGTCGTTGTAGCTCACCAGGTCGGCCAGAGTGAAGCCATCGTGGGCGGTGATGAAGTTGACCGAGGCAGTGGGGCGGCGGTCGTTGTTGGCATAAAGATCCGAGGAGCCGGTGAGGCGGGAGGCGAACTCGCCCAGGGTGGCGGGCTCGCCGCGCCAGAAGTCGCGAACCGTGTCGCGGTACTTGCCGTTCCACTCCATCCAGATCGGCGGGAAGTTACCCACCTGGTAACCATTGTGTCCGACGTCCCACGGCTCGGCGATGAGCTTGACCTGGCTGACCACCGGGTCCTGCTGTACGAGGTCGAAGAAGGTGGCGAGCTTATCGACGTCGTCGAGCTCGCGCGCCAGCGTGGACGCGAGGTCGAAGCGGAAACCGTCCACGCGCATCTCCGTCACCCAGTAGCGCAGCGAGTCCATGATGAGCTGCAGGGAGTGCGGGTGGCGCACGTTCAGCGAGTTGCCCGTGCCCGTGTAGTCCATGTAGTGCATCGGCTCGTCATCGACCAAGCGGTAGTACGCGCCGTTATCGATGCCGCGGAAGGCGAACGTTGGTCCCATGTGGTTACCTTCGGCGGTGTGGTTGTACACCACATCCAGGATGATTTCGATACCCGCGGCATGGTAGGCGCGCACCATAGCCTTGAACTCGTTGACGGCGTCGCCCGTGTGGGTGGCCGCGGCGTAGTCGCGGTGCGGCGCGAAGAAGCCGAAGGTGTTGTAGCCCCAGTAGTTACGCAGCCCCAGTTCCTGCAGACGGAAGTCCTGCAAGAACTGGTGGACCGGCAGCAGCTCCACTGCGGTGACGCCCAGATCTTTGAAGTAGTCGATGATGACCGGGTGCGCCATGCCGGCGTAGGTGCCGCGCAGCTCCTCCGGAACCCCGGGGTGGGTCATGGTCATGCCCTTAACGTGGGCCTCGTAGATAACCGTTTCGTTGTCCGGGGTGTGCGGGCGACGGTCGCGTTGCCAGTCGAAGTAAGGGTTGACCACGACAGACAGCATCGTGTGGCCGAGCGAGTCCTCCTCGTTGCGGCCGGTACCGGGTTCGTCGGCGTTGATGTCGTAAGAGTACGTGGAGGCGTGTCCATCGAAATCGCCGTCGAAGATGCGGGCGTAGGGATCGACGAGGATCTTGTTGGGATCGCAGCGCAGGCCCTGCGCCGGATCGTAGGGGCCGTGGACTCGGTAGCCGTAGCGCTGGCGCGGACCAACTTCGGGGAGGTAGCAGTGCCAGACGTGAGCGTGAACTTCGGTAAGCTCAATGCGTTCTTCTTCGCCGTGGCGGTTGATGAGGCACAGCTCAACTTTTTCCGCCACATCAGAGAAGATGGCGAAGTTGGTGCCGGAGCCGTCGTAGTGCGAACCAAGCGGATAAGGCTTGCCCGGCCATACTCGACGCGGTCGATCGGAGGAGGATGCAGGCTGTGCGGACTCAGGATGAAGTTCAGGGCTCATAGCTAGACAGCTTAGTGAAAACCTGGACATCTCACCGCGCAAGAAGATTCGGTGAGAATTTCTCCCTGGCCCCGGGGCGCTCGTGCAGAGAACGCCTGTCTCGCGCGGTGGGCACTGGTAATCTACTCGGGACTATTGAAGCCGCGGAGGATCATCGCCACGCCTTCAGTAATGATGGAGTGTGACCCAGGCGCCGCGTCGGCGGGGGCTGCGTCGGAATCGCCAAGAGCCGTTGCCGCGGCGAACTGCGTGCGGGATTGTTCAAGCATCGTGGCTCCCAGAATGAAATGCACGACTGTCTCGGCAGCCACGTCGGCTTCACGCTCGTCGGAGGCGTGAGGTGACGTAGAGACAGAAGTGAGGAGTGCGCGGAGATCTGCAAGCAAAGCCGACAACAGCTCGGACCCCGGCTGGGCTAGGGCGGCGGATACCACCTCGGCGCCATCCCGGTGCGCCAGCAGCGTGCGGTGTAAGGCTGCGGCAAAATCTTCTGGAGAGGCAAAGTCGGAGGTATTGTCGCCATCGCCCGGGACGAGCGGGCGGACGATCTCCTCGGCGATGGCGTGAATGAGTGCCTGTTTATTGGCCACATGCCAATACAGTGCGCCGGGCGCAACCGACAACGAAGTGGCGACACGACGCATGGTCATATCCGCGAGGCCGTAGCGATCGAGGATATCGAGTGCGGCGGAGATAATCGAGGGGCGACTTAGTTGCACAAGCTCAGAGTCTAGCGTGACGGGCAGACACAGAATGGAGCGGGGGAGCGCAGCGCTATACCTCACAGCTTTTTACAAGGACTCATTTATCTTGTGGGAACCTCCCACCTGATAGGATCGTCATGCTGTTATAACGACAAGCCTGCGGGTGAACTTCGCCCGAGGTGGCTAACGCGACAGGAGCCTTGATGACACAGCCGAGAACCCTTTCGAAGACTTGCATGGCCGCGCTGCTGGTGCTTCCACTGGCATTGACAGCCTGTGGGCCACAATCTGAAGAGGCCCCGGAGGGTGCAGAAGCAACCCCTTCGGTCTCTGGTGCATCCAAGAGCACTACCTCTGCGGACGACGAGGATGCCAAGGAGAGTGCCTCGGAGACGGAGACCTCCAAGAAGAAGGACTCCAACAAGAAGTCCGATTCTGACAAAGATGATGGTAAAAAGGTTGAGGCTAAGGAAGGTTCCGATAAGTCCGGTTCCGACAAATCCGGCTCCGATAAGTCTTCCGACGGTGGCAACAGTGCTGGAGGGGCAGGCGCTGCAGGTGGGGCCGCCGCCGGCGATGAGCAGCTGGAGGAGCAGCTGAGCCAGCCAACGCCGACACAGGCGGATCTGACTGAGGTTGCTGACGGTAAGGGTGCTGACGCTGCCACCAAGAAAGAAATCAAGGCTTTGGTGAACGGTCTGTACCAGACCAAGACGGTGCGCGACTTGGTGACCTACATACCAGACCACACCTGCAAATCCGTGGTGGATCAGCAGGGCGGTAAGGCCGCAATGGACGTTGGTGGCATGCAGGACCCTGTCTTGGATATGCCAGCTGAGACCATGATTGGCGACAACGGCGTCAAGTCCATCAAGGACATCAAGGTCAACGGCAACAAGGCTTCCGCGGTGGTGACTGTTTCCACCGCCAACGGTGATGACACCAAGGTGCAGCAGTACCTCAAGGAAAACGGTGCCTGGACCTTCTGTGCGTTCTAGTTCTTCCTCACAGCCCGCCCGCTCAGCCCCGCAGGTCTCGAGTGAGGCGGGCTTAGTCGCGGCTGAGCCGTCCAAGCCGTCCAAGTCGGCCAAGTCTGTCCGATTCCCCCGGATCAGTCCGGTGGTGGGACATGTCGCGGGGTATGTGGCCGTATCGATTGCCGTCTTTGCAGTAGCCGGTGCGCTCTGGGGCTGGTGGCGCCCCATGGTCGCGGGGGTGGTCAGCGAGGGCGGACTAAAGTTGGATTCTTTGTCTACTGCGGCCGCCGATTCTTATTTCAGCTTCGCCGCGTGGACCGCGGTGTTGGCACTGCCGTTGTCGTTGCGTTTCTTTCACAAATTCCCTACACCTGACCCGGGGATAGGCGCCATCATGGGTGCGGGAGTCGGCGCCGGGGTGGGATCCATTGCGTTTTATCTGGCTGGCGCCGCGGTGGCGGGGTTCCGGGGAACTCGAGATTTTCACGCCGCTGAGCTGGGGCAGCGCATTGAGCTGGTGCCGCCGTTGGAGCCGGGCCTCGGGTTCACGATGGCGCCGTTGATTGCAACGATGGCTGTGTGGGCAGCCGTATTTGTCTATGGAACGTTGCCCGACGAGGCGTCGGAAAGCGAAGGCGTGGACTCGTAGAAAATGCCGTGTGCCTCAAGCGTGTGGGGTCCCTCTCGTACATCCGGCATAAAATGTGAGGAAAAACCCGTGTTAATAAATTGAACATCGGGGTGCCATTGGGAATACTAATTCGTATAGCGCTTTTAGCTCACACACGCTCGTTCTCACATGAAATGAGGCACCACAATGCAACCAATGGACTTTGTTGTCGCCATGGGCGACAACCCCGACTTCCCGCTCTGGCTGCGTGCCACGCACCTCATCAACTTCATCCTCATCGGCATGCTCCTGCGCTCCGGCGTGGAGATGCTCGCTTCCATGCCACGGCTGTGGTGGCGCAATGACTGCGCCCCCGGCTCGGAGTGGCTGAAGTTTACTAAGCGTGAGCTTCCCAAGGAGCGTGGCGTATATACCTCATTGATGGATGAGCTCTCCGTGAGCCCAGTCCTGGCGCTCCCAGGCCGCGAAAATATTGGCCTCGCCCGCCACTGGCACGGCGCTACAGTGATGTTCTGGGTGCTCAACGGCCTCGTCTACGTCGTGTTGCTGTTCGCCACCGGCCTGTGGCGCCGCATTGTCCCCACCAGCTGGGATGTCTTCGCCGAGGCATGGGAGTCCGCCAAGATCTACATGGGCTTCGGCGTGCCAGGCATTGAGCACTTCACACCCTACGACGCGCTGCAACAGTTGGCATATTCCTTCGTCATCTTCATCCTGGCCCCGTTCATGATGCTCACCGGCGTGGCCATGGCCCCAGCCGTGCGCGTGCGGTTCCCGCGCTTGGTGAAGATCCTCGGCGGCCACCAAGGCGCGCGTTCCCTGCACTTCATCGGCATGGTGCTCATGTCCGGATTCATCGTCATCCACGTCTTCCTTGTCTTCTTCGTCCACCGCGAACACAACATGGTGCACATGGTCTTCGGCGACGTGGAGACCACTCGCTACGCCCAGGCCTTCATCATCATGGTGACCACCGTCGTAGTGGTCCTCGTCCTTTGGATTGCGCTGTCCTACTGGTCCCTGTCCGACCGCGCCCGCACACATCGAATTCTGGTGGCCATCACCGAGGTTGGCCGCAAGATCTTCCTCAACTGGATGCGCCCGGTGCCCAAGACCCAGGAGGTCTACACCGACAAGGACCTCTCCGACTGGCACTGGACCAATGGTCTGCCGCCGACCGCGGACGAGTCCCCGGAGTGGACCGACTTTGCCAAGAACGACTTCGCCGATTACACGATCCGCGTCATCGACGACATCAACGGTGTGGAAAAGACCATCACCTTGGACGATCTGAAGAAGCTGCCGCAGCGCTCGTTCATTGCCACCCATACCTGCATGCAGGGTTGGTCCGCCACCTCGCGCTGGTCCGGCCCCGCGCTTGTCGACGTCCTGGGGCTGCTCGGCCCGCGCCCGGAAGGCGCCAACTACGTCATGATCGAGTCTTATGGCTTGGCACAGAAGATGTACGACAACCGCCCGCGCGAGCCGTTCTACGCCTGCTTCGACGTAGAAACCGCCGAAGAGGAGCAGTCCATCCTGGCGCTGCAGCGCAATGACCACGACATTGAGAGCTACCTCGGCGCCCCCGTTCGTGCTCGCGTCGAATCCAACCACGGTTATAAGGCCGTGAAGTGGGTATCCACCATCCGCTGGATTCACGACTATGCGGACTACGGCGACGGCCGCGGCGGAACGCGCGAAGATTCCGCGCTGCAGGCTTTCAACGGTCGCATTTAGTTCCTGCCCCCCATCTCTACTACCAAGACGCCCCCTGGCTCCAGCTGCTGAAGTGCAGCACAGGCCAGGGGGTAGACTTTTGCCCATGACTATTTTGGTTTCCACGAAGTACCACGTCCGCGGCGTGAAAGACGACAACGACGTCCGCAAGGCACTGCAAGCGTTGTTCGACATCTTCGCCTCGGAAGGAATTGGCCAGGCCACGTTCGAAATCACGGAACCTGACGTCGCCGATCTCTTCGTTAAACACAAGGACGACGTGATCCCCAGCGTGGAGAAGATGAACGCGGCGCTGGCCACGGCGGGCCCCTACGAGATCGTCGAGTAACCCATGAATTTCTTCGTCGTCGTGATGTTCCTCGTCGCGGGCCTCTTGGTGGGCGGCGCGTACGCGGCCTACCAGGCAGCGAACAAACTGGCCTTCTGGGTACTGGCGGCGCTGGCAATTATTTCCTTGGCTGCCGCCGTCGCGTGGTTGATAAGCGGCATCCAAAGTGTTTAGGTAGAGGGGTTGTAGTGCAGTTCTAAAACTTAGCGTGGTGTATGCCGGACGGTATCGGTCTGTTTGGTGTGGGAAGAAGGGGTGATTCACGGTGTCGAAGTCGGTAGATAAATTCAGCCTGAAGGAGACACCGGGGTTTATCCCGACGATGGTGGCTGTGGCCTCTGCCTTCGGCGCCTGGTCTATTCTCTTGCCGGTGGTCCCACTATTTGTGATGGACTCCGGCGGTTCACCATCCCTGGCGGGCTGGTCCACGGGTGCCTTTATGGCCGCCACCGTGGCCACTCAGATCATGACGCCGCGCATGCTGCGCGCCTGGGGCTACCGGCCCGTCATGGCGGTCGCGGCGTTCATGCTCGGTATTCCCGCCTTAGGGCACATGTTGGGCGCTGAGGCGTGGGTGACCATTCTGTTTTCTGCGCTGCGCGGCATTGGCTTTGGAGCGATCTGCGTCGCCGAATCTGCCCTGATCGCTGAGCTCGTCCCGCAACGCGCCCTGGGCCGCGCAACGGCCATGCTTGGCGTGGCCGTCGGCGTCGCGCAGATGCTCTTCCTGCCGGCTGGCCTGGCTCTGGCGGGCGCTACTAGCTTCAACGTCGTCTTCATCACCGCGGCGGTGATCGCGCTGATCGCGGCAATCATGTGCCTGCGCATCCCGAGCGTGTCAGCGGACGCGGCAGCAGATAGCGCGGATGATGACGTCCAGCGCGCCGCCATGTGGAAGCTCGTCCTGGTCCCCGCGTTGGCGCTGACCACAATCTCCATGAGCTTCGGCGTGGTTTCCTCCTTCCTTCCCGCCACTGTGCGGGAAACGGATCCGGAAACCGGGGCGCTGTTGGGTGGCATCATGCTGTCTTTGGTGGGCGGCGCCTGTATCGTCGGTCGTTACTTCGCGGGATCCATCGCTGACCGTACCGGCGTGGCCGGCGCGATGATGATCCCGTCCCAGCTCTTCGCTTTCTTCGGCATTGCGCTCATCACCTTCGGCATCATGTGGCAGTGGCCCGTGTGGGTATTTGTTCTCGGCGCCATCGTCTTTGGCCTCGGCTTCGGCTCGGTACAAAACGAATCCCTCCTGAGCATGTTTTCCCGCCTGCCGCGACGTCGGGTCTCGGAGGCCTCGGCAGTATGGAACATCTTCTACGACGGCGGCACCGGCATCGGTTCAGTGCTGTTGGGGTCCCTGGTTTCGGGCTATGGCTACGCGGGCGCTTATGGCGCGGGTGCTGGCGTTATCATCGCCGGCGTGTTCATGACCGCCATGGACTGGAGCCTCGGCCGCAACCGCGTCAGCGAATTCGATAACATCAAGACCCGACTCAAGAGGCTGCGCAAGGTCTAGACGGCTGCGGAAGTTTAATGCGAACCAGCGCTCAAAACGATAGGCACTAGTGGTGTATGAATAAGGACGGTAACCAGGCAATGCACGCGGCAGACAACGGCGCCCCGACGGTAGTGGTATTCGCGCCAGGCGATAAACTCCCGGCCTCCTCGGCGGCGGCGCGGGGCACGGTCGACGCCTTGGAGAAGGCGAGGGTACCTGCGGTGTTGAGCCGCGACCCCCAGGAAGCGGCCGAGGCCGCAGCGTTCGTCGTGGTGAGCGACGATCCTTTCGCGGAGTTTATGGCCGACTTCCAAGCGTCTTTCGGCCCTCGCGTGATTGGGCAGCGGCTTTCCGGCGGCCGCCCGGTGTTGGCGTTGGGCACCGCCTTCGCCGCGCTTTTCGACGCCGCGATCGTGGACGGCCGCGAGATCCCCGGCTGTGGGGAGTGGCCCGGCACCGTCGGCCGCATGAGCGCGTCGTCGACGGCGATCACCACCTACGCGACGGTGACTCCCGCGGAAGGTCATCGCTTAGCTTTCCTGCCGGACGAGGCACGGTTTGCCTTCACCGTCACCGAGGCGGCCACGGGCTTTGCCCTCACTGACTCCGAGATCACCCAGCCACCACAGGTGGCGTGGGCGAATATCGGCGCCGCGACCATCGTGGCGGCCGTGGACAACGGCCCGCTGTGCGGCTGCGCGTTCTTGCCGCATGACTCCCGTGACGCCGGGATTGCGCTTCTTCAGCGCTGGGCAGAAGGTATCATCTAGGCCATGACTTTTAACGTGGTGGAGGCAGTAGCTACAGATCAACGCGCGGTCGCTAGCTTTGATCAAGTCCAGGAGCTCCTGGCGTCTGGCGCGCCGCGGGCCATTGCGGTACCGGGCGTTTGGCCCATCGCTGACTTGACCGCTGCGATTGCCGAAGCGCAGGACGCCGACGCGGCGGCTGCAGGCAGCGCCGTCGAGAAGCTGTGGGTGGCGTTACCCGTCGTCGATAACGGCGATGTGCAGACCCTGGGCCACACCGATGGCGAGGACCTGTGGGAGACGCTGGAGGCGCTCGACGAGGCCGGGGTACAGCGAATTCTCGTGGCGTTCGTCGCGGGCGAGGGGACCAGCGGTGCAGCGGCACCCGCCATGGGGCCGATCGATATGGAACTGCTGCGTGAGATTTCCGCCGCCACCGATGCCGACGTGGCCGTCGCCGGTAAGTTCACGGCACCGGAGCAAGTAGCGGAGGTCGCCTCCTACCAGGTAGAGGGGATCGATACCATGCTCCTCGGGTGGCAAGGCGCTCCGGCGCTGCCCGTTGATGAAGCACAAACGGCCGCAGACGGCGCCGAGCAGGCCGCCGACGCCGCGCCCTTTGACGGCACCGAAATTTCGGCCGCCGACGAGGATTTGTAGGCGGAGTAGATGGCATCTGTTGGTGAGTTGCTCCCGGTGGCTGAAGCCGTGGTGGACGAGGCGGAAGCGATTTTTCACGCGGGCTTCGGGGCACCGGACCTGGCCCTGCACGACAAGGGCAACGGTGACTTTGCCACCACCGCTGATCTCGCGATTGAGCAGCGGGTACGCCAGCTGCTGGTGCAGATGACCGGCGTCGAGGTCTACGGCGAAGAAAGTACTCACGCTTCCGCTTCCTCGACCGGACGCAGCGAGCTGCCCCGCACCGGTGCGGTGTGGGTCGTGGACCCGATTGACGGCACGAGCAACTTCGCGGCCCAGAACCCCAACTGCGGGATCCTCGTGGCGTTGGTGCACGATCTCCAGCCGGTGGCGGCAGTGGTGTCGTTTCCGAAGCTGAGGCTGCGCATGGCCGCAACCGACGGCGGCGGGGTACGCGGACTTCCTGCCACGGCTCCGCATCCGCAGCGCCACGTTGGCGTCTTTTCGCAGACCCGACCGGAACTCTACACAGCGATTCGCCACCGCGGGCTGCGCCCCCGAGTGTCGGGTTCCGTGGGCCTGGACCTCGCTTATGCCGCGCGCGGCGTGCTCAGCGGGGCTATCAATTATTCGCCGCACCCATGGGACAACGCAGCTGGGGCGTTGCTCGTCCGCGAAGCCGGGGGTACTGTGACTACCCCAGAAGGTGACGACTGGGACTGCACAAGCCGCGGCATCATCGTTGGTGACGCCGCCACGCACGCTCAGCTGCTGGGTGCAGCGCAGTCTTTGAACCGTAAGATATAGGAGCTTTTGGGTGTCCACACCGCATTCCACGCACAACCCGCACACCCCTGATGCGCCGGACCAGGCGGCGGGGTCGAAGAAGCACTCGCGTCTGGCCGCGCTGGGTCTCGCGCTGAGCTCGCTGATTTTGTGGCTGGCTGGGCGCATGTCCTGGGTGACGGCGGTGAGTGAGGACGACAAGGCCGGCCGCGCGATCAACGACGTTCCGGGCGCGACGTGGTCGGTCGAACTCATCGCGCTGGCCGCCGCATTCCTGGCCGGTGCCTTGGCAGTGCTAGTGCTGCGCCGCCAGGCCCGCCGTATCATCGGCGTGGTGTGTGCGATAGCCGCGATTGCAGGCAGCATTGGTCCGACACTGTTGCTAGTCCAGGGCGCGGACCCAGAGCGCGCGAAGGCTTTGCTGACCGCTGGCGCGACGAGCGGCAAGGCGAACGCGCCGGTGTCCATCAGTGAGTGGGCCGTCGTGACGGAGGCGACCGTTAACCCACTCGGAGTGGCCCTCGCGTTGCTGGGCTTCGCCGTCGCGTTAGTGGCGGCGGTGGTGGTCGTCATTCGCCCGGGCCATGATTCGCCGCGGGTCTCGAAATACGAGCGGGCCGCCACCCGGCGGGAGAAGCTGGAGGAAGAGCTGGAGACCAGCCCGGACTCCCAGCGGGTGATGTGGGATGCGTTGGACGCCGGCCTGGACCCCACCGACTCAGGGGAGAAGGGGCGTCGCTAAGCCACCTCGGCGCAGGTAGTGGACGTAGCACCTAAAATTGCGATTTTCTTTTGAATCCGCCTTAGCGGTATTCTATGCAGTGTCACTCAAGCATTACAGAGTTCGACCATGAGCAATTCGGAGCCCCTATGGAAGCGACCTTCGCCGTAGACCACATCGTCAACGGTGTATTAGAGGACGTCGCCGTACGTGAGGCCCAGGTCTCCTTTAAGGAAGTCAAAGCCCGCTCGCGCGCGATGGATGCTCCGCGTGACGTTTGCGCCGCGCTAGTGCGCACTGGCTGCTCCGTCATCACCGAGATCAAACGCGCCACGCCGATTCAAGGGCCCGTCACCGAGCTCGTCGGGCCGGACGCGGTGGCGGCGATGGCGCGCAACCTCGAAGCCTCCGGCGTGCATCTCATGGCCGTGCAAACCGAGGCACGACGTTTCCGCGGGTCGTTGGATGATATGCAGGCCGCGCGGGAGGCCACCGCGGTGCCCATGATCTGCCGCGACATCATCGTGGATCCGTACCAGATCCACGAGGCGCGCTGCTACGGCGCTGACATGGTGCCGCTACAGGTCGAACTGCTAGACAACGCCCGCATGGCGGCGCTGCTGGATCGTATCGAGTCCCTCGGGATGACCGCGCTCGCCGAGGTCCGCACCCCGGAGGAAGCGGACCGCGCGCTCAAGGTCGGCGCCAAGGTCATCGGCGTCAACGCCTGGTCCTTGGCCAGCGACACCATCAACCGCGACGCCTTCCACGACATCGTGCCGGGCCTGCCCACGGAAGTCCTGCGCATCGCAGTAGGAGGCGTGGCTAACCCGCGTAACGTGCTCGCCTTCGCCTCCGCGGGGGCTGATGCCGTGCTCATCGGTCAATCGGTCATGTCCACCGCAGACCCAGCCGCCGCCACCCGCAGGTTCGTGGCTGCGGGCCAGCACCCCGCCTGCCCGTCGCGAAAGCACTAGCGCACCCCGGTAGGATTGGCCGGGTGCATGAGATGATTCTGGCTACTATCCCGTCCCCACCCCAAGGCGTGTGGCACCTCGGCCCCATCCCGATCCGCGCCTACGCCCTGTGCATCGTCACCGGTATCTTGGTGGCGCTGTGGATGACCATGAAGCGCTACACCGCGCGCGGCGGCAACCCGGACACGGTCTGGGACGCCGCCATCGTCATCATCCCGGCCGGCATCATCGGCGGTCGTTTGTACCACGTGGCCACGGACTACGACAAGTACTTCTGCGAAACCTGCAACCCGGCCGACGCGCTGAAGATATCCAACGGTGGCCTCGGCATCTGGGGCGCGGTGGCTCTCGGCGCGTTCGCCATTTGGATCATGTTCAAGGTGAAGAAGATCCCCATGGGGCCCTTCGCCGACGCCGTCGCGCCCGGCCTCATTCTGGCACAGGCCATCGGTCGCCTGGGCAACTGGTTCAACCAGGAGCTATACGGTCGGCCCACTGACGTGCCGTGGGCACTCGACATCTTCTACCGTGTGGACGGCAACGGCGAGTTTGCACCCATCTCCGGCACCTCCACCGGCGAGGTCATCACCTCCGTGCACCCGACCTTCCTTTACGAGCTGCTGTGGAACGTACTGGTCTGCTTGTTCCTCCTGTGGGCACAGCGCGCCTGGAAGCTAGGCTACGGACGCGTGTTCGCACTCTATGTGGCGGGCTATACCGCGGGCCGGTTCTGGATCGAGCAGATGCGCGCGGACGAGGCCACCATGGTCTTTGGCATGCGCATCAATGTCATTGTCTCCGCAGTGGTTTTCCTCATCGCCCTCCTCGTATTCTTCCGCCTCCGCAAGGGACAGGAAACCCCGGAGGAAGTCGATCCGCAATACCACGCAGCGGTGGCTGAAGAATCCCGTGGCGAGTAGGTTGGGAGACGATCCGCAACAAACAATTTGAGTAGGCTGGTGAACCGTGGATAGAAGAACAAAAATCGTCTGTACTCTCGGTCCTGCAGTAGCAAGCAAGGACAAAATTCTAGGCCTCGTCCGTGACGGAATGGACGTGGCGCGTTTGAACTTCTCTCATGGTGAGCACGCCGACCACGAGCAGAACTACAACTGGGTCCGCGAGGCCACTGACGAGTCCGGCCGCGCCGTCGGCGTGCTTGCCGACCTCCAGGGCCCGAAGATCCGCCTGGGCCGCTTCAAGGAGGACAAGACCTACTGGGAGACCGGTGAGGTTGTCCGCATCACCGTCGACGACTGCGAGGGCACCCACGACCGCGTCTCCACCACCTACAAGGGCCTGGCGCGCGATGCGAAGCCGGGCGACCGCCTGCTCGTCGACGACGGCAAGGTAGCCCTGGTGTGCAAGGACGTCGAAGGCAGCGACGTCATCTGTGAGGTCACCGAAGGCGGCCCGGTGTCCAACAACAAGGGCGTGTCTCTGCCGGGCATGGACATCTCCGTGCCGGCGCTGTCTGAAAAGGACATCGCGGACCTGCGCTTCGCGCTGCGCCTGGGCGTGGACTTCATCGCGCTGTCGTTCGTGCGTTCCCCGGCGGATATCGACCTGGTGCACGAGGTTATGGACGAGGTCGGCCGCCGCGTGCCGGTCATCGCCAAGCTGGAGAAGCCGGAGGCCGTGGACGCGCTCGAGTCCATCATCCTGGCTTTCGACGCCGTCATGGTCGCCCGCGGCGACCTCGGCGTCGAAGTTGAGCTGGAGCAGGTGCCGCTGGTGCAGAAGCGCGCGGTACAGATTGCCCGCGAGAACGCCAAGCCGGTCATCGTGGCCACCCAGATGCTGGACTCCATGATTGAGAACTCCCGACCGACACGCGCAGAGGCCTCCGACGTGGCCAACGCGGTGCTCGACGGCGCGGACGCTGTCATGCTTTCCGGTGAGACCTCCGTGGGCGTGGATCCGCACAACGTGGTGCGCACCATGTCGCGCATCGTCTCCCGCGCGGAGTCTGAGGGCACCGTTCCGCCGCTGGCGCACATCCCGCGCACCAAGCGTGGCGTGATTTCCTATTCCGCTCGCGACATCGCGGAGCGCCTGCACGCCAAGGCCCTGGTGGCGTTCACCACCTCCGGCGACACGGCTAAGCGCATGGCTCGCCTGCACTCCTCGCTGCCACTGCTGGTGTTCACCCCGAACCAGGCCGTGCGTTCCCAGTTGGCGCTGACGTGGGGTGCGCGCACTTTCCTCTGCACAGAGGTGCAATCCACCGATGACATGATGCGTGTGCTCGACCAGCAGCTCCTCAATCTCCCCGAGTACGAAGAGGGTGACATGGTCGTCGTCGTCGCCGGCACTCCACCGGGAATCTCCGGCAACACCAACATGATCCAGGTCCACCGCATCGGCGAGTCCAACCAGGGCTAGCACGAGGACGTCGCCACGGCGAAACGCCGTAACGTCGCACTAAGGCGCCCGCTGCCTCCACGAGGAAGGCAGCGGGCGCCTTTGGTATTACCGCTAAGGTGAGGGGGTTAGAGGGCGTCGTCCACGGAGTGGTCGGTCACCGGGGTGGGCTCGATTTTCCATACGTCGTGGGCGTAGTCGGCGATGGTGCGGTCGGAGGAGAAGCGGCCGGAGTAGCAAATGTTGTACCAGCACTTGCGGGCCCAGTTGAGCTCGGAGTCCATGTAGTCCTGTGCCATGCGGTCGCGGGCCTCGCGGTAGGAGGCGAAGTCGCCGAGGACGTAGTAGGTGTCGTTGGCGTGCTCGCCGTAGCCGTCGACCAGCGAGGAGCGCAGGTCGCCGAATATGTGGTTGTTCTCCTGGCCCAGCAGCCCGGAGGTCATGGCGTCCAGCACGCGGCGAAGCCCCGGCACGGTCTGGGCGAGCTCGCCCGGGTTGTAGTGTGCGCGCAGCTCCGGCAGCTCTTCTTCCTTGGCGCCGAAGATGTAGGCGTTGTCCTCGCCAACGGCCTCAACGATTTCCACGTTGGCGCCGTCCAGGGTACCCAGGGTCAGCGCGCCGTTCATCATGAACTTCATGTTGGAGGTGCCAGAGGCCTCCTTACCGGCCACGGAGATCTGCTCCGAGACGTCGGCCGCCGGGATGATGTGCTCAGCGGGGGAGACGTTGTAGTTCTCCACGAAGACCACGCGGATGGTGTCCCTGGTATCCGGGTGGTTGTTCACCAGATCGCCCACGGAGTTGATGAATTTGATGATCGCCTTCGCGCGCGTGTAGCCCGGCGCGGCCTTCGCACCAAAGATGAAGGTGCGCGGCGGCACCTTCTCGCCGTCCTCTGTGATGCGGAAGTACAGGTCCAGGATGTAGAGCGCGTTGAGCAGCTGGCGCTTGTACTCGTGCAGGCGCTTGATCTGAACGTCGAAGATGGAGTTCGGGTCCACCTTGGCGCCCTGATGCGCGTCGATCCATTCGGCGAAGGCCTTCTTGTTGGCGTACTTGATGTCCATGAGCTCACGCATGACGGTGGCGTCCTTGGCCAGCGGTGCCAGCGACTTGAGCTGGGAGAGGTCCGTCACCCAGGCGTCGGAGCCGAGCTTGGCGGTGAGCAGGCCGGACAGCTGCGGGTTGCACATCTTCAGCCAGCGGCGCGGGGTGACGCCGTTGGTCTTATTGTTGAACTTCTCCGGCCACAGCTCAAACCAGTCGCGTAGGGTCTCGCGCTTGATGATCTCCGTGTGCAGCGCAGCCACGCCGTTGATGGAGTACGCGGCGTAGCAGGCGATCCACGCCATGTGGACGCGGCCGTCGTGGACCGGGGACATGTAGTTCACGCGGGACTCGTCTAGCCCACGGGCGAACATGTCCTCGCGGAAGCGGCGGTTGATCTCTTCCACGATCTCCCAGATGCGCCAAAACAGCTGCTGGAAGATGGACACGTCCCACTGCTCCAGGGCCTCGGCCAGCACGGTGTGGTTGGTGTAGGCGAAGGTTTCGCAGGTGACCTTCCAAGCCTCGTCCCAGCCGAAGCCGTGCTCGTCGAGCAGGATGCGCATGAGTTCCGGGATGGCCAGCACCGGGTGGGTGTCGTTGAGCTGGATGCTGTTGTACTCGGCGAAGCCGCGCAGGTCGTCGCCGTGGTTGGCGAGGTAGTTGTCCACCATCATCTGCAGGGAAGCGGAGACGAAGAAGTACTGCTGGCGAACGCGCAGTACCTTGCCCTCGTAGGTGGTGTCATTCGGGTAAAGCACGCGGCAGATGTCCATGACTCGCTCGCGGTTGATGATGGCTTCGGTGAAGCGCTGTGAGTTGAACGCGTCGTAGTCGAAGTCCTCGATGGGCTCGGACTTCCACAGGCGCAGCGTGCCCACGTTATCGGTGCCGTAGCCGACGATCGGCATGTCATAAGGGATGGCGCGCACGTCCATGTCGTCGAAGTGAACGCGGCGCTGCTCACCGGCATGGCGGACAACGAACGGGTAGCCGTTTTCCATCCACGGGTCCGGCTTCTCGTGCTGGTGGCCCTCCCAGAAAAACTGGCGGAACAGGCCGTAGCGGTAGAGCAGGCCGTAGCCGGTGACGGGGTAGTTCTGCGTCACGGCAGAGTCGAGGAAACACGCTGCCAGGCGGCCCAGGCCACCGTTACCCAGTGCGGCGTCGTGTTCTTCGTCCAGGACGTCGACAAGCTCGCGGCCGCTGTCCTGAGACACTGCCTGTGCCTCTTCCACCAGGTCCAGGTTGGTGAGGTTGTTCAGCAGGGCACGGCCCATGAGGAATTCCGCGGAGAAGTAGTGCTGCTGGCGGGTCGCGTTGTACGCGTCTTCGGTGGCCTGCCACCGGTCCGCGATCTGCTCCATGACGGCCGTTGACAGGCCGTACCAGAACTTGCGGTCGGTGGCCGCGGTGGGGGTGGTGCCAGACGCGGCGCGGACGTGGCCCGGAACGGTGGATTCAAAGGGGTGACGCGTGCTGCTTGCCATGATGAAAAGACTTATCCTCGTGTGTTTTTTGTGCCCGGGTGAAGCCCCGGGCGCTCGCGATTAAAGCGGTTCCCAGCATAGCCCGGCACGCCGATTGCTGCCGGGTAGAACGATGCTGTGCCGAGGAGGAGCGATGCTGCATCGCGGATTCGGGAGAGTGCGCGCCCCTAGGCGGTGCGTGGCGACGTCGCGTGTGCCTTGCGCAGGTAGGTCAACGCGGCCGCGGCGCCGGCGCGGGTGGCGGCGTCCACGGTGGGCGCGTAGTCCGGAAGGAAGTTGGGCTGGTGGTTGACCGGCGGGTTGTCCAGCAGCGCGTCCGGGGTGGAGCCGATGAACCAGAACAGGTACGGCACGCCGAAGGCCTGCGGGATATAGCAAAAGTCCTCCGAGGCGGTCGAGCGCTCGGCGTCGATGGAGGCGTCGCCGAAGACAGCGTCGAAATGCTCGCGCACGGTGTCGAAGGCGACTGGGTCGTTGTCTATTACCTCGCCGTGGGCGAAGAACTCAAAGGTGGGCTCGAGCGGGGAGCCGGACGCGGCACATTCGGCGTCGACTACCTTGCGCACGGAGGCGTAGACCTGGTCCGCCAGTTCCGGCTTATAGAAGCGGGTGTTGAGCACAATCTCGGCGGAGGAAGGGATGATGTTGTTTTTGTCTCCGGAATGCAGCTCGCCGACGGAGATGACGAAGAAGTCCTCCGGGGAGACCTCGCGGCCCACGATGGCCTGGAGGCGCACCACGATCATCGCCGCGATGAATGTGGGGTCAATGGCGCGGTGCGGCATGGAGGCGTGTGCCCCGGAGCCGTGGACGGTAATGCGCAGGGAGTCGCAGCCGGCCATAATCGCCCCGGCCTTAGTGGCCACGGTTCCCGCCTTGCCCGGCATAACGTGCTGCCCCAGACAGATATCCGGTGTGGGGATGCGGTTGACTAGGTCGTTGGCCAGCATGTACTTCGCGCCCACCGAGGTTTCCTCCGCGGGCTGGAACAGCGCGATAAAGGTCCCGGTCCACTCATCACGGGTGGCGCCGAGGATATCCAGGGCGCCGAGTAACGCAGTGGCGTGCATGTCGTGGCCACAGGCATGCATCTTCCCGTTGGTCGCGGCGAAGCTCGCACCGGATTCGTCGGCCATCGGCAGGGCATCGAAGTCCGCGCGCATCAACACCGTGGGGCCCGCGTCTTGATGAGGGTCCGTGTCCGCAGGGGTGGTTGCGCTGTTGCGCAGCGTGGCGACGATCCCGTGCCCGCCAATGCCGGTCTGGATCTCCAGGGCGGTGGCGTAGCGCTCCTCCCACGCGTGGAGAGCCTCGAGGATCTTCGCGGCTGTGCGCTCCTCTTCGTGGGAGAGCTCCGGGTGTCGGTGCAGGTCCTCGTAGAAGTCCTGCTGCCAGGACAGGTCGGCGCCGTGGCGGGAAAGGATGTCAGCCACAGGAGAGGTGGACAAGGTAGGGGCTCCTTCAGCGGTACACTATCGGGCATGCCGATGATCACTTTTGATGTTCTTGTGCCTCATGATAACGCCGACCGTGTGGCCGAAGTCTTCACTACCGCCGTGGACAAACTTGTGGCTGCGAGCAAGCTGAGCGCTGCTACCGTGCACCACGACGCCGCGCCGAAGGTCATGGAAGGGCTCGAGGAACAGCTGCGCCAGACCTACCGGGACGAGCACGAGGAGCGCGAGCTCGAGGACGCCGGGGTGCATCGCTACGCCATCTCGGTCGAGGGCGTTACTGGCTCCGTCAACGACCTCACCATGACGCTCGGACGCCTGCTCACGCCGCATTCCGCTCTGCCCAAGGACCACGTATTGCTCGAAGATGAGCGCAGCTTCGAGGTGCCGGCGATCTACCCGTGGGCCGTGGATGTTCGGCCTTAAAACTGGGCGCGAATCCTAGGCCGGGCGCGCCGGGGGTACCGGGCGAATACTGACCCGGGAGCCGTCGCCGTGGAGCAGCGTGGACAGCCAGGTTAGCGCCATGGGGACGCCGCCGCCTGCGCCGCAGAACTCGGCGTGGGGATCTGAATGAAAAACGTCCGCCGCGCGCAGCATGGCGCCCGTGAGCAGTGCGGTATGTTCTGCTGACAGCTCCAGGCTGGTCGACGCCGCGGACGGTGCCGCGGCCGGGGTGGGGGCGCTGTCCGGATCCACGACGAGCACCCAGTTGAGGGCCGCGGCCGGGATGTTGAGCTGTGCCGTGTCCACCTGGTCGAGGGCGACGAGCGGCGCGCCGCCTTTGGGCAGGGCGAAGCCGCGGGCGTCGTACGGTGCCGCGCCAAGTGCGACGAGGATGCCCATACCGGCGTCGAGCGCGACGATGTCGTCCGTACCGCCGAGGTCCAGCACCACCGTGGTCGCGCCCTTAGTCTGCGCATCCGCGATGAGCACACCGGTGCCGTAACTATCGCCGTGCAGGACGTCCCACGCGCCGTCGGCACGCACGGGGCCTGGGATATAGGCGACCTCGCCGTCCAAGTAGTACTGCAGATCCACCAACCTGCCCGCCACGTCGGTGGACGGCAACGTGATGGCGGTGGCGGATTTGCTGGGGGTCAGCTCGGGAGCAGGATCGGAGGCTGGGGGCGGTGTGTGCATGGATGTAGATTCTACTGCCCGGCACGTCGTCGGCGGGCGTGGAGTGTAATTGTGGGGCGTTTAAGGGGGCGGCGTTTGGGGGAAGGCCGTGACGCACAGAGGTGGGGCGGCAGTGTACCGTGGTGATTCGTGACGGGGGCTAGGTGGGATTAGCTTTAGTGACCTGGATAATATTATATTTTTCATGGAGGTTAACAATATGAACGTAGATGCCCAGATTTCTGAATATTATGACAAGCTCCTCAAGCGCAACGCCGGAGAACCGGAGTTCCACCAGGCGGTGGCAGAGATTCTGCACTCGCTGAGGTTCGTGCTGGAGAAGGACCCGCACTACGCGGACTTTGGCCTTATCGAGCGCCTCTGCGAGCCTGAGCGCCAGCTCATCTTCCGAGTGCCGTGGATTGCTGACGGCGGTGAGATCCGCGTCAACCGCGGCTTTCGCGTGCAGTTCAACTCGGCGCTGGGGCCGTACAAGGGTGGCTTGCGTTTCCACCCCTCGGTCAACCTGGGCATCATTAAATTCTTGGGCTTCGAGCAGATCTTCAAAAACTCGCTGACCGGCTTGCCCATCGGCGGCGGCAAGGGCGGTTCGGACTTCGACCCCAAGGGTAAGTCCGAGGGCGAGATCATGCGCTTTTGCCAGTCGTTTATGACTGAGCTGCACCGCCACATCGGCGAATACCGCGACGTTCCCGCCGGTGACATCGGCGTGGGTGGGCGCGAGATCGGCTTCCTGTTTGGTCAGTACCGCCGCCTGACGGATAACCACGAGTCCGGCGTTCTTACTGGCAAGGGGCTGGCGTGGGGCGGCTCCCTGGTGCGCAAGGAGGCCACTGGCTTCGGCTCGGTGTATATCACCGAGGAGATGATGGCCTCGCAGGGTGAGTCCCTCTCCGGCGCCAAGGTTATCGTCTCCGGCTCCGGCAACGTGGCCATCTACGCCGCGCACAAGGCGCAGGAGCTTGGCGCGACCGTGGTTGCCATGAGCGACTCATCGGGCTACGTCCACACGCCGCAGGGCGTGGACATTGAACTATTGCGCGACGTCAAGGAGGTGCGCCGCGAGCGCATGTCCACCTACGCCGCTGAGGCGGGCGAGGGCGTTTCTTACGTCGACGGCGGCAATATCTGGGAGGTGGCTGCGGACGTCGCGCTGCCGTGCGCGACCCAGAACGAGCTCGACGGCGAATCCGCGCAGCTGCTCGTGGACAATGGTTTGCGCTATGTGGCAGAAGGGGCCAACATGCCGTCCACTCCGGAAGCCATCCGGGTATTCGAGCAGTCCGGCGTGCACTTCGCCCCAGGTAAGGCAGCCAACGCAGGTGGCGTGGCCACCTCCGCGCTGGAGATGCAGCAGAACGCCTCGCGTGATTCCTGGTCCTTCGACTACACCGACGAGCGGCTGCGCACCATCATGAGCAACATTTTCAAAAACGTGGACGCCACTGCCAAGGAGTACGGCCGCGAAGGGGACTACGTCCTCGGCGCCAACATCCACGGCTTCAAGAAGGTCGCCGACGCGATGCT
Source organism: Corynebacterium incognita (assembly GCF_014217255.1). Lineage (NCBI taxonomy): Bacteria > Bacillati > Actinomycetota > Actinomycetes > Mycobacteriales > Corynebacteriaceae > Corynebacterium > Corynebacterium incognitum. Next base: position 375,141 of record NZ_CP059404.1, on the reverse strand, counting down.
GGCGCAGGGAGTGATTTAGTTTCCTTGCTTGGCACGTCGGTAGTGGACATTGCGGGAGGTTAAGGTCTAGGGCGCTCGATAACCTGCGTCCATGAGCGCAGAGAATCGGATTCAGCCACCTCGTATCCGCCTCCCGTTGTCTACCGACGGTGCAGTGTATTTCCTCGATGAGGCTGGAAGTAAGGGGACCTTAGGCAAATATTGTGTGACCGGTGGGGTGCGCACCAGTAATCCTGACACACTATCTCGAGCGATAAAGTCTTGTAGAGAGTGCAACAGTTTCACCGAAGCGGATGAGAGCAGGTTTTCAAGGACCAACAAAAATTCGGCACCTGTTTTAGCGGAAATTTTCTCTGAAGCGGTGTCTGTACTTATCACGACGCCCCGTTGTGACGGGGTGTTTGCATGAGCTGCTCAAGGGGAGACCTCCTCATGCTCATGCCTGCAACACTCCCTTTTTAGCTGATGAAATTTTTGCAGGTAGCAATGTAACCTGAAGTCATGTATCGCGTCTTTGAATCCTTAGATGACCTCGTCCGTAACGTTGAACAGGGCTATGGCGTGCCCATGACGTCGAATTGTATGGTGCCGCGCAATGAGATGCTGGCGCTCTTAGACGATCTGCGCAATGCGCTGCCCGTAGAGATTGATGATGCGCAGGACGTCCTGGACAAGCAGGACGAGATTATCCGGGGTGCTGAGGAACGCGCGGACCAGACCATCGCGGACGCGGACGTCGAGGCCAACGACATTGTGGCCCGCGCCCAGGCGGAGGCGGACCGTATTATCCACGACGCCGAGGCCCGCGCCGACGAGACCTTGGCACGTGCTGACGCCGATGCCACGGCAATGGTAGATAGCGCGCGTTCGGAGTCGGACCGCACCATCGCGTCCGCCAACGAGACCTACGAGCGCACCGTGGCCGAGGGGCAGGCAGAGCAGGACCGCCTTGTATCCGAATCTGAGGTGGTGCGCCGTGCCAACGACGAAGCGCACCGCATCGTCGATACCGCGCACGCGGAGTCCACGAAGCTGCGCACGGACTGCGACGAGTTCGTTGACGGCAAGCTTGGTGAGTTTGAGGAGACGCTGTCCACGGTCCTGCGCACCATCTCCAGCGACCGTGCCGCGCTGCGCCGCGGCGCGGGCGTGCGGGGTAGTGACCGCGGTGACCGTGGTGAACGCAGCGACTGGGCCGCAGAGGATGAGGGCTACGGCCGTTACCGCGGCTAGGGTCCGATTTGCACCGCAAGGGTAGTGTGGGAGGCGTTATGAATTCTCCTTTTGTATTTAACGTCGCGCAGTTGCTGCGCGGTGAGACCATGCCAGAGCAGCGCACCCAAACCGGGCCAGCGCCCGCGCGTATTGGCGTGGAAATGATCGCCATCAAAAAGGGCGATGACGTCACCGTGGACGCCACGCTGACCCCGCTGGGCACCGGCATCCTGGTGGATGCGGATGTCACCGGCACCCTGACCGGCGAGTGCTCGCGGTGCCTGGCGGAGCTACACCCGCCACTTGACGTGCACGTGAGCCAGTTTTTTGCTGCGGATGAGGACTCCATCACCGGAGATCCCGAGGACGAGGCCGACGCCGGTTCGGGTGACGAGACCCCAATCATCAACATTGATGAGCTGGATCTGCTGCAGACCGTCATTGACGAGGTCGGCCTGACGTTGCCTTTCAACCCCACGTGCGAAGGCGAATGTGTCAACGAGGTACCCACCGCCGAGGGCGTCACCACGGGGATCAGTGGCGAGGAGGAGCGCGTCGATCCGCGATGGAGCGGACTGGAGAAGTTCCTGTGAGTAAGAAGAACAAGCTCACCGGCGAAGAAGCCCTCGCCGCAGAATTTGCGGCCGTCGACCACGCACCGCTTCTCGACGCCCTCGGGGTCCAGCTCAGCGATGAAGGCTTGCGGTTGGCGCTGACGCACCGTTCGTTTGCGAACGAGCATGGTCACCTACCCAACAACGAGCGCCTGGAGTTTTTGGGCGACGCCGTGCTGGGGCTCTCGGTGGCCCATAAGCTGTATGAGGTTTACCCATCGCGCCCAGAGTCTGACATTTCGAAAATGCGCGCGTCCATCGTGTCCCGTTACGGGCTTGCCGACGTCGCCCGTGACATTGGGCTGGGCGAGCACATCTTGCTGGGTAAGGGCGAGATCGCCACGGACGGCCGCAACAAGGACTCGATTCTGGCCGACACTACCGAGGCACTGTTCGGCGCGATCTACCTGGAACACGGCTTCGAGCCGGCGCGTGGGGTGATCCTGCGACTGTTCCAGCACAAGATTGATACCGCGACGGTGACCGGCTTCCACACCGACTGGAAGACGATCCTGCAGGAGCGCTGCGCAGAGCTCAAGGCTGAGATGCCGGTGTACTCCGCGTCCGTGGAGGGCCCGCAACACGACCAAACGTTTACGGCTTTCGTCACGGTGGCAGGCCACGAGCTGGGCAAGGGCGTGGGCCAGAACAAGAAGCTCGCGGAACAACAGGCCGCGCAGGCCGCCATCACTGTGCTGAAAGAAAAACCGCAGCTGGTGGCCAATACCGCCAGCGCGGGCGCGTAACGCGGCGTCGCGATGCCGGAGTTACCTGAAGTCGAGGTGGTGCGCCGCGGGCTCGAGCCCTTCGTCCGCGGCACGACGTTCGGCGCCGTAAACATCCTGCACCCGCGCGCGGCCCGCGGCAACGAGCTTCCTTTAGAGACAGTGCTGCCCGGGCGCACCATCACCGGCGTCTCGCGGCGGGGCAAGTTTATGTGGCTCGACCTTGCGCCAGAACGCGGCGTCGATAAGCACGCCGATCGGCTCTATATCCATCTGGGGATGTCGGGGCAGCTGCGCATCGGTGAGGTCAATTCGCGCCACATCCGTGCCCAGGCGGAGCTGATTCCAGACCCCATAACGGCGGGAGCAGAAAGTGCGGTCTCGGCAGACGCGGCCCCAGCAGATGTGACCTCGGTTGATGTGACCTCGGCCGAGCCGCAGTCGCCTGAGGTGTTGAGCTTCGTGGACCAGCGGACGTTCGGGTATTGGAAACTCGCGGGCGCAGAGCACATTGCGCACATCGCGGCGGACCCGTTGGAGGAGGTTTTTGACGCCGTAGCGACATCGCGGCGCATCCGGGCGAAGAAGGCGCCGATCAAGGCGGTGCTGCTGGACCAGACGGTGGTGTCGGGGGTAGGAAACATTTACGCCGATGAGGCGTTGTGGGCCGCAGGCATCGTACCCTCGCGCCCAGCATCCCGGTTGCGGCACCGGGACGTGCTGCGGCTTCTCGACGCCGCGAGGCAGGTCATGGTGCAGGCGTTACAACAGGGCGGCACCAGTTTCGACGCACTGTACGTGAACGTCAATGGCGAATCCGGCTATTTCTCGCGCTCGCTGCACGTGTACGGCCGCGCGGGACAAGACTGTGACCGCTGCGGCGCTGAGATCCTGCGCACAGTCATCCGCGGGCGCTCTAGTCACCACTGTGCCAACTGCCAGGTGATTTAGCGTGGTTTAAGGATTAATCGCGCCCTCGGAGGTGGCGGGTGGGCGGACGTTGCCGGTGCAAGGCGGCTTAATGTCCGCGTTGTGAGTATGACAAGTCACACTCGTCGCGATAGGGTTACGCGCATGGAATTATTGAATACCGTCGTGGGGACGGTTAATGATTTTTTGTGGACCTAGATTGTCCCGTGGCTGCTGATTGCAGCGGGCGTCTACTTCGGCGGCCGCACTGCGCTGGTGCAGCTGCGCATGGTGCCGGATATGTTCAAGGCCGTCGTCGAGCGACCAAGCGGCAAGGGCCGCGACGAGGACCCCGACTTCGGCGGCATCTCCGCGTTTAAGGCTTTCACAATTTCCGCCGCGTCGCGTGTGGGCACCGGCAACGTTGCCGGCGTGGCCGTGGCAATCTCTGTTGGTGGCCCCGGCGCGGTGTTCTGGATGTGGATCATCGCCCTCCTCGGCGGCGCAACCGCCTTCGTGGAATCCACCCTGGCGCAGCTGTGGAAGGTACGCGACGGCGATTCCTTCCGCGGTGGCCCGGCGTACTACATGCGCCGCGGCCTGGGTTGGACCCCGCTGTCCGTGTTGTTCTCCGTGGCCATCGCGTTTACCTTCGGCTTCGTCTACAACGCCTTCCAGACCAACGCCATCGTGGACTCCCTGGGTACCTCCTTCAATCAAGATTCCATGACGTTCAAGTGGACCGTCTCCGCGATCATCGCGGCGTTCTCTGCAGTGGTGGTGTTTGGTGGCGTTAAGCGCATCGCGAACCTCACCCAGGTCATCGTGCCGTTCATGGCGCTGGCCTACATCTTTATCGGCCTCTGGGTCATCATCGTCAACATCGACGAAGTCCCAGGCATGATTTCCCTGATTGTGAGCCACGCTCTGGGGTTCAAGGAGATTGCCGGTGCCACCGTGGGCATGGCCATGCTCAAGGGCATTCAGCGCGGCCTGTTCTCGAATGAGGCCGGCGAGGGTTCCGCACCGAATGCCGCGGCAACCGCGTCTGTGTCCCACCCGGTCAAGCAGGGCCTGGTGCAGACCCTGGGCGTCTACTTTGACACCCTCGTGGTGTGTACCATCACCGCCTTCATCATCCTGCTCGGCCCGATTACCGAGTTCGGTGTTGAGCCGGAAGGCGTGTCCCTGACTCAGACCGCACTGGCTGACTCCGTGGGTAGCTGGGGTATCCACTTCATCACCTTCATCCTCTTCTTCCTCGCGTTCTCCTCCATCCTGGGTAACTACTACTTGGCGGAAGCCAACGTCACCTACCTGAGCGACAGTAAGCTGTGGCTGACCATCTTCCGCCTCGTCGTTGTGTTCTTCGTGTGGTTCGGTGGCGTGGGCTCCCTGCCGCTGGTTTTCGCACTGGCCGATACCGGCGCCGCGACCATGGTTCTGCTCAACGTTGCCGCCATCGTGCCGCTCGCTGGCGTAGCCATCAAGCTGCTCAAGAACTTCAACGACCAGCGTCGCCAGGGCGTAGACCCGGTCTTCCACCGCGACATGCTGCCGGAGCTGAAGAACGTGGAGTGCTGGGATGGCACGGACCCGGTGACCCGCCGCAGCGACGAAGATCGCCTGCACCTGGACAACACCAACCAGCGCGACATCGCTGTGCTGGAGTCCGACCCGGACGCTGGGGTCTCCGATACTGGCAACAATCCGTGGACCTATCGCTAAGGACCAGCCGCTAAGATAGCGGGGCATGGACCCACAGGATTCGTCGACAAGCGCGGACTCCACCCGCCTCACCGCCTTCGTGCACGGTCACGTGCAAGGCGTGGGGTTTCGGTGGTGGACGCGCTCTCGTGCTTTAGAGCTCGGATTACACGGTCACGCCACTAACTTGTCCGACGGCCGCGTCCAGATCGTTGCCGAGGGACCACCCGAGCACTGCGTGCGTCTGCTGGAGTTATTGGGGGAGCAGCCGAGCAGCGCAGGCCGGCCGGGTGAGGTGACGCTAGTGGTGGAGCAGTGGGCCGAGCCTAAGGGGGAAGGCGGCTTCGTCGAGCGCTAAAAGGCGCGTTAGTTTAGGTCTGCGCACGCAGCCTCGCTACACTGTCACCGATGTATTTGAAATCGCTGACGCTCAAAGGATTCAAGTCCTTCGCGTCTGCGACGACCCTAAAATTTGAACCCGGCATCTGTGCCGTCGTCGGCCCCAACGGCTCCGGAAAGTCCAACGTTGTGGACGCCCTGGCGTGGGTCATGGGTGAGCAAGGCGCAAAGACCCTGCGCGGCGGCAAGATGGAAGATGTCATCTTCGCGGGTGCGGGCGATCGCAAGCCTTTGGGGCGCGCCGAGGTTACGCTGACCATAGACAACGCGGACGGTGCCCTGCCCATCGAATACTCCGAGGTGTCCGTCACCCGCCGCATGTACCGTGACGGCGCGAGCGAATACGAAATCAACGGCGCCAAGGCCCGCCTGATGGATATCCAAGAGCTGCTGTCGGATTCCGGCATCGGCCGCGAGATGCACATCATCGTCGGGCAGGGCAAGCTCGCGGAGATCCTCGAGTCCCGCCCGGAGGACCGGCGCGCCTATATCGAAGAGGCCGCGGGCGTGCTCAAGCACCGCCGCCGCCGGGAGAAAGCGCACCGCAAGCTGGGCGGCATGCAGGCCAACCTGGATCGCCTCACTGACCTCACTGACGAGTTGGGAAAACAGCTCAAACCGCTGGCGCGCCAGGCCGAGGCAGCGCAGCGCGCGGCGACCGTGCAGGCGGACCTGCGCGACGCTCGGTTGCGATTGGCGGGCGACAACATTGTGCGCGTGCGCCGCAAGGCCGAGGAAGCGGAACGGCGCGCGGAGCAGCTGCGGGAGCAGCTCGCCGAGGTCTCGGAGCAGCTGGAAGAAGCCTCCGGCGTGCAGCTGGAGCTTGAAGAGCAGCTAGGGGAGACCGCCCCCGCCGCCGACAAGGCCCAACAGCTGTGGTTTGACTTGTCTAACCTCTCGGAGCGTATCTCAGCCACCGAGCGCATCGCCGCCGAGCGCGCCTCCAACGTGGGCGCCCAAGTGGCGTACACCGGGCAGGACCCTGACGATCTCCTCGCCCGCGCGGCTGCGGCCGACGAGGAAGAAGAGCGCCTGCGGGAAGCCGCTGAGGAAGCCGCGGAACGGCTGGAGGACATCCGTGAGGAGGTGACTGAGCGGCAGGAGGAATTCCAGGCTGCGGAGCGCGAGCACATGGCACAGGTGCGCGCCATCGCGGACCGCCGCGAGGGCGTGGTGCGTCTGCTCGCGTCCGAGGAATCCCTGCGTACCCAGGTCACCGCGGCGGAGGAAGAAATCCAACGCCAGGACGAGGCACTGAACAACTCCAAGCAACGCGCCGTCGCGGCGCGGCAGGAGGCGGCGGATGCGCAGGCGAAGGTGGACGAGCTTACCGCGGAGCGCGCCGATACCGAGGAAGCACACGTCCGTGCGGCCAGCGAGGCCGCGGCCGCAGAGTCGCGCCTCGAACAGCTGCGGGATCAGCAGCGCGAGCTGGAACGCGCCGTCGCCACGCTCGAATCGCGCATTGCCACTTTGCAGGACTCCGCCCCCGATGCCGTGGACCTGGGGCCAGACTTCACACCTCTCGCTGAATTCCTCAGCACCACCGAGGAGTCCGCCGTGGCCGCGGCGCTGGGTCCCTTCGCCGAGGCGCTCTCCACCACGTCCGGCGATGGCTTCGATGCCGCGGCGCTGTCCGAATCCCTGCACAACGCAGCGCGCACGACGGTCATCGGCGCTTCTCTCGGCGGCGGTTCCGCTTCGCGGAACGCCGCCTCCGGTGGCTGGCGTTTGGAAGCGAACTTGCCCGCGGACACCAGTTGGCTGCTCGATCACGTTGAGTGCCAACCGTCCGTGGCTGCCGCGGTAAACCGGGTGCTTGCCGACGTCGTGTTGGTCGCCGACGTTGACACCGCCCGCGCGATTGTAGGGGAGGACCCGCGCCTGCGCGCCGTTACCCGCGGCGGAGTCGTAGTGGGTGAAGGCTGGATGCAGGCCGGCACCGGTGCGCCCACCACGGTCGAGGTCAGCGCGCGCATCGCCGAGGCGGACAAGGAACTGGCCGCCGCGCGCCGAGAACTACAGGAACTCTCTGGCACGTTCGAGGGCGCGAAGATCGCTGCGGAGGAAGCACGAGTGCAGGCGGCGTCGGCGAAGGCTGCGCTGCGCGAGCACGACACCATCGTGGACTCCTGGAAGCGCGACGCACAACGCCTGACCAAGCAATATGAGGCGAACCAGTCCGAGCACGAAAAGGCCGCGGCGCACACTACTGCGGCAGAGGTGCGGCTCAGTGAACTGCGCAAGGAACTCGCGGAGGTCCGCGATCGCCTCTCCCGCGTGGAACGCGACGAGGACGACGCAGAGCCGAACACCGCAGCCCGCGATGCCGCAGCCACTGCGCTGGAGCAGGTCAAGGCAATGGAGATGCAGGCCCAGCTAGCATTGGGCACGGCCCAGGACAAGGTGGGCCACGTGGCCGGGCGCGGCGACGCCCTGCGCCGGCAGGCCGAGCACGAGCGTCAGGCCAAAGCCCGCCACGAGCAGGCCATGCAACGCCGGCGTGCCCAGGCTGTCCTCGCCGCTGCGGTTGATGAGCACGCCCAGAACCTCCGCGCCCGCGCGGCCGAAGTGCTCGAGCGCGTGACCGCGCGGCGCGACCGCCTCACCGAGGAGAAAAACCAGCTCACCGCACAGTTGCAGAATGCGAAGCAGGCGGTGTCCGCGGCGCGCAGTCACGCCGACAGGCTGGGCGTGTCCTCTCATGAAGCGGACATCGCCTACTCGGAGGCACAGGTCCGCGTGGACGAGGCGGAATCAAAGGTGGTGGACCAGCTCGGCATTGCTATCCTGGACCTTCTGCAGGACTACACCCCGGCCCAAGACTTTGACCGCGCTGCGGAAAACCAGCGCCTCAAGCAGGCGGAGCGTGACCTCAACGCGCTTGGCAAGGTCAACCCTTTGGCGTTGGAGGAGTACAAAGCTCTGGAGGAGCGCTATAGCTATCTGTCCACGCAGCTCAATGATGTCATCCAGGCGCGTAAGGACCTCATCGGCGTCATCGAGGACGTGGACGCAAAGATCCTGCAACTGTTCGCCGACGCCTGGAAAGACGTGGAGGCGGAGTTTCCCAAGGTCTTCAACACCTTGTTCCCCGGCGGCGAGGGGCGCCTCATCCTCACCGAGCCGGACAACCTGCTCGCCACCGGCATTGAGGTGGAGGCCCGCCCGCCGGGCAAGAAAGTCAAGCGCTTGTCCTTGCTTTCTGGCGGCGAAAAGTCGCTGACGGCCCTGGCGATGCTGGTGGCCATCTTCCGCGCGCGCCCCAGCCCGTTCTACGTCATGGACGAGGTAGAAGCGGCCCTGGATGACGTCAACCTGCGGCGCCTCATTGCGCTGTTTGAGGAGCTACGCCACGATTCGCAGCTCATCGTCATCACACACCAGAAGCCGACGATGGATGTGGCCAACGTGCTTTACGGCGTGACCATGCGTGGCGATGGTGTGACCCGCGTGCTCAGCCAGCGCATGAACCCGGCCGGCGCGGCACCCGCCACCAAACAGGCGAGCGCGGATGCGGAACGTCTCGGCGTGAACTCTGACGCCTAGCTGCGCCGTACCGCGGCAATGTTTCGCGGAAATTCACCCCCTGAAGGTGTCAACGGACACAAATCCTGACACTATAGAAGGCATGACTGGAAACTTAGCCTTGTGGATCATCATTGGCGTGGCGGTACTTCTGCTGCTGATGGTGATCGCCCTCGTTGTTATTGGTAAGAAGCGCGCCGACGCCAAAAAGGTCTCCTTTGAGAAGAAGGACGAGCCCAAGGAACTCACGCGCGAGGAGAAGTCAGGAAATTACCAGGCCAAGGGTGGGTTTAACTTCGCCCCGGCCGGTTCTTCTCCCGCCGAGAAGGAGAAGGAGGCGGTTCCCGCAACTCCTCAGGCCGACTCCACCAAGGCGACGTCGACTAAAGCAACGTCGACCCAGGCAACCTCGACGAAGGCCTCCACTCTCAAGGATGGCACCAACAACTCCCAGGTAGCCGCCGCCAAGTCCTCCGACAGCACATCCTCTGCGGCCAAGGCTGTGGCACCAAAGGCCGGTCCCACGCCGGAAGCGAAGCCCCAGGACAGCGCTCCCACCAAGGCCGAGGAGAAATCCTCCCAGGCGAAGGCCTCTGAGGCGAAGGCGGCTGCGCCCAAGGCTGATGAGAAGACCGTTGATGCGGGCGACAAGAAGCCGTCTGGCAAGGCCGGTGACAAGGGCACCGATAAGGAGCGCCTGGGTGCGACCTCCGCGGCCGTAGCCGGGGGAGTAGGCGGCGCGGCCATCGCTGGCGCTACCGCTGCCTCGGGCAAGAAGGAACAGACCGAGAAGGCCGACGCAGAAAAGAAGGGCGACGCCAAGCCTCACGCGGGCGTCGACAAGCAGGACGCTGCCGGCACCCAGGACAAAAATCAAGCCCAGCACGCCCCCGAGGTCGCTGCGCAGCCAAAGGACGCCAAGGTTGAAGAGCGCAAGGAAGATAAGGCGCAGGCAACGGAGGCCAAGAGCGACGAGCCCAAGACTGAGACGTCCAAGGCCGAGCAAACTAAGAACGAGGAAGCCAAGGCCGAGGAAGCAGCGGTAGCGGCCGGGGTGACGGCGGCGTCGGCAGCAGCTGCGCGTGACGAGGCAAAGCCTGCCGCTTCTGCGGAGGCCGCGGCGACGGATTCGGCGGTGAAGGATTCCGTGATCGCCGATGGTGGCCAGCAGACAGAAGAGATCGCACCGGCTGCCGGCCGTATTGGCCGCCTGCGTGGCCGGCTGTCCCGCTCGCAGAACGCGATTGGCAAGGGCCTACTGGGAATTCTGTCCGAGGGTGACCTGGATGAGGACGCCTGGGAGGACGTGGAAGACACCCTCATCATGGCGGACCTGGGCACCAAGTCCACGCTGAAGGTCACCGAGGCGCTGCGCGAGCGCATCGCGGAGCGCGGCGTTGCCAACGAGGCAGAGGCCCGCGCGATGCTGCGCGAGGTGCTCATTGAGGCTGGTAAGCCGGAGATGGACCGCTCCATCAAGGCGATGCCGAACAACGGCAAGCCGGCTGTGGTGATGGTCGTTGGCGTCAACGGCACGGGCAAGACCACCACCACCGGCAAGCTGGCGCGTGTGCTCGTGTCCATGGGGCACAACGTGTTGCTCGGTGCGGCGGATACCTTCCGTGCCGCGGCGGCGGACCAGCTGGAAACCTGGGGACGCCGCGTGGGCGCCTCCACCGTGCGCGGCAAGGAAGGCGCGGACCCCGCAGCGGTGGCATTCGATGCCGTGGCTGCCGGCGTGGAGCAGGGCGTCGACGTCGTGCTCATCGACACCGCAGGCCGCCTGCACACGTCCGTGGGCTTGATGGACCAGCTGGGTAAGGTTAAGCGCGTAGTGGAAAAGAAGACCGACGTGGACGAGGTTTTGTTGGTCGTCGACGCCACCGTGGGACAGAACGGCCTGATGCAGGCGCGCAAGTTCCGCGACATTGTGGACATCACCGGTTTGGTGCTCACCAAGCTGGACGGCACCGCGAAGGGAGGCATCGTCTTCCAGGTCCAAGAAGAGCTGGGCGTACCGGTGAAGCTCGTAGGTTTGGGTGAGGGTGCCGATGATTTGGCTCCGTTTGAGATTGAGGGCTTCGTGGATGCCCTCCTGGGTCCTGCGTCACAGTAGAAATTAATGTTGGCGGGGCGACCATGATAATCTTGGGAAATCATGATGCTCACGAAAAATCCCAACACCCGTGGTGTGGCGCACTGCGGCACCAATGGATACGTGACGTCGTGGGGACCCCACTTGTCAGGGATTGAGCCCTAAAACTCTGTATGAAAGCGCGCTGTCTAAGCGCGCTTTTGCTATTTCAGTCGAACTACATCCCTTCACCTCACAGGATTAATTTTTGACGATGATTGCTTCACTCATGGTGTTGCTCGGTCTGACACTGGCGGCGGTCCCGCTGGCCTCGCGACTTTTGCGTCGCGATGCCGGTTGGTTGCTGGCGCTTCCCCTGCTCGTCGCGGCAGGGCTTGCCATCAGTGTCTATTCAGGCAGCGCGATTCACACTGAAACCTATGCTTGGATCCCATCCTTGGGCGCGGACTTAGACTTCCGATTGGATGGCTTGTCCATGGTGTTCCTCATGCTGGTGCTGCTCATCGGCGCTGGCGTGCTGATGTATTCCACGCGCTACCTGCACCACAGGGATGGGACCTTCTACTTCTTCATTTGTGGCTTTGCCGCGGCCATGGCCATGTTGGTCACCACCAACGACCTCGTAGTGTTCTACGTGTCGTGGGAGTTGACCACGCTGTGCTCGTACTTCCTAATCGCCAGTTCAGGTGAGAAAGGGCGCCGCCCCGCGATTCGCACGCTGCTGGTCACGGTGTTCGGCGGCTTGCTCCTGCTCACCGCCACCGTGGTCATGGCGGTGTCCACTGGCACGATGAAGATCGACGAGATCATTGCCCACGGTTATTGGGCCGAGCACCCTGGGGTGCTCACCTTGGTGGCCGTCCTGCTGGCGGGGGCGGCGTTTACTAAGTCTGCGCAGTTCCCGTTCCAGGCCTGGCTGCCGGATTCCATGGTTGCTATCGCTCCGGTCTCGGCGTATCTGCACGCGGCAGCGATGGTGAAAGCGGGCATCTATTTGATCTTGCGCTACTCGCCGCTCGTGCACGAGGTGCAGGTGTGGAATGTTCTGCTCATCGCCTGTGGCGGTTTCACTGCGTTGTTCGGCGCGATGACGGCCGTGCGTCGCGATGACCTCAAGGAGCTGCTGGCCTATTCCACCATGTCGCAGCTTGGTTTGCTGGTGCTCACAGTAGGCATTGGCTCCGAGGCCGCGATCATGGCTGCGGTGGTGCACACCATCGCGCACGCGTGCTTCAAGGCGGCGCTGTTTATGTCCGTGGGCATTGTCGAGCACGAGGCCGGTACCCGCAAGTACTCCGAGCTGCGCACTATGCGCATTGACATGCTTGCCACCAAGATCATCGTGGCGATCTCCGCGACCTCGATGGCGGGCGTGCCCCTGTTGTTCGGCTTCGTGTCTAAGGAAGGCCTGATTACGGCAATCTACGAGGCCCCGCTGCCGGACACTGTGGTGACCATGGTGCTTGCCGTGGTTGTGGTGACGTCGATGTTCACCTTCGCCTACTCCTTCCGCTACATCCTTGGCGTTTTTGGTGCTCCTGCAGGTGCACTGGAAGACCGCGAGAAGGCGGGGGAGAAGGTCACCACCATCAAGGAAGCATCAGCGGCATTCTGGTTCGTGCCGGGCATCCTGAGTATCGTCACCCTTGTCGGTGGCTTGGCACCCGCGCTTTTCGACGCCCTGGTGTCTCACGCCGCCACGGCTGCCACCGGTGCCGAGCAGCACGCGCACCTCGCCATCTTCCACGGCATCAACATCCCGCTGGGGCTGTCCGCGCTGATTATCACCGCCGGCATCGTGCTGGTGATGTACCAGCGTCATCTGGTCAACACCTTGGCTGCTTTCAATGCCCCGATTCAGGGCACCTGGGTGGTGGACTTCCTGCGTGAGCAGATCACGGAGTTCGGCGAGAAGTACGTGGCACGCGCTTCCGGTACTACCTCGATGCGCCGCCACCTCGCCCTGCCGATGATCGCGATTATGGCGCTCGGCGTGGTCGGTCTATTCACGCTGGGGGACATCCCGCCAGTACCGGCCGAACGTTCGGAGAACGTGGACTGGATTTACACCTTGCTCATCGCGCTGGGCGTCGTGGCCACCGTTAAGGCCCGCTCCCGCCTGACCACTGTGGTGGTTATCTCCGTGGTGGGATTTGGCATGATCTTGTGGTTCTTCGCACTGGGCGCCGCGGATGTTGCCATGACCCAGCTGATGGTGGAGTTCCTGACAGTCTGCATTATGGTGCTCATCCTGCACCGCCTGCCGGATTACTACACCCCGGAGAAGGGGGCGGGCCAATTCTGGTCCATGGTGCTGGCCGGCGGCATGGGCATCACCACGATGTTGGGTGTGCTGGCGTTGTCTGGCCACCGCGAGAAGACCGACCTGGCCGAGTACTTCCTAGAGAACACCTACAAGGAAACCGGCGGACACAACATCGTCAACGTCATCCTCGTGGACTTCCGAGCCTTCGATACGATGGGCGAGCTCACCGTGCTGGGCATGGCCGGTCTGGCCATCGCGAGCTTGCTGTACACCAACAAAATGTTGCCCATTCGTCAGAACCTGCTGGACGCGGCGTCGCCGGTCATTAGCGGACGTCTGAACTCGGTGTTCCTGCGCGTGACTGCCAAGGTTGTGGGCCCCATCATCATCGTGATGTCGTTGGCGCTGTTCTTCCGTGGCCACATGGAACCCGGTGGTGGCTTCATCGCGGCACTGGTCGGTGCTTCTGGCTTCGCGCTGCTCTATCTGGCCGCCCCGGCTAACAACGAAGCGAGAATCAAGTTCCATTACTTCACGCTCATTGGTCTGGGCATTTTCGTGGGGGCGGTGACCGGCTTGGTCGGCTACTTCCAGGGCTCGTTCCTCACTTCCATCGACTTTGAGATCTTTGGCATGCACCAGTCCTCGGCGATCTTCTTCGACCTCGGCGTGTACCTATCCGTCATGGGTGTCATCTTGGGCGCCCTCAACATGTTGGGTCTTCCCCAGTCAGACGAGGAGGAAGTGGTGCAGCTCGATGAGCACCGCGAAGCCCGCCTCGAGGCGATGTCCCGGGCAGAAAGGAACTAGGACGATGACTCTGGCAATTTCTGCAGGCCTGCTTATGGCAGGAGCCGTATACCTGATGATGCAGCGGGACATGCTGCGCATCGCGCTCGGTTTCACGCTGTTGGGGCACGCCGCTAACTTGATTTTGATGTCTGCCGGCGGCACCGCGTGGCGCGAGGAACCTTTTGGGGAATACGCCCCGGGGGAGATGGGAGCCGTCGCCGACCCGGTCCCGCAGGCATTCGTATTGACCTCCATCGTGATTTCCTTTTCCTTGTCCATCCTCATGCTGGTGACAGCAGCGGTGGGCAAGAAAGACGACTACACCCGTCCGGGCCGCGATCCCTTGGAAGAGGATCCGGCGGACAAGAGCATTGATGAGGACGTAGACGTGAGCTTTGCCCACGACAGCAACGACCGCCCTGTAGACGCTGGTGACGCCGCAGAAAACGCGGGCGCCGCCGGCACGGCGGAGGTGAAAGAGTAGTGGATTTCGGAATTTCTCACGAGACTTTGGCGTCGCTCCTGCAGCTCTACGTCGCCATTCCGTTGGTCGCTGCTGGCCTGCTCACTGCGCTACGTAAGGTGCAGTGGCTCCAAGACGTTGTGCTGAGCGTGGTGCTGTTAGCTGCGCTGGGTGGTGCGGGCGCACTGATTGCTATCACTAGTGACGGTGACGTTCTGGCGCACGGCACAGGTGGCTGGGCCCCGGGCGTAGCCATTCCGTTTGCGGCGGATATGTTCTCCGCGCTAATGCTGACCATCGTGTCAGTGCTGGCATTGGCTTGCGTGTGGTTCGCAACCGCATCGGGCTATAGCCGCGAGCCCTTCTTCGCACCGTTCATTCTGGTGCTCATGACGGGTGTGTTTGGCACCTTGCTCACGGCGGATATCTTCAACTTCTTCGTGTTCATTGAGGTCATGCTGTTGCCGTCTTACGGTCTGTACGCCATGACCATTCATCGCCGCGGCGGTAGCCTGCGAGTGGCAGGGTTGCGTCTCTACATTGGCGCCAACCTGTTTGCCTCCACGCTGCTGTTGGTATCGGCGGGCCTCATTTATGCCACCGCGGGTGCGGTGAACCTGGGGCAGCTGGCCGGCGCGGCCAAGGAAGATCCAGCTGTGGCCATCGCCTCCGGTCTGGCGCTGCTGTCGATGATGATTAAGGCCTCGGTGGTGCCTACGCACTCCTGGCTCTCTCGCAGCTACCCGTACACCTCCCCGGCAATCACGACGCTGTTTTCCGGCCTGCACACTAAGGTGGCCATCTACGCCATCTACCGCTGGTATGCCGTGCTTTTCGACGGCGACTCCCGCTGGCTGTGGATCGGCATCGTCCTGTTCTCGCTGACCATGCTCATCGGCGTGCTCGGTGCAGTGGGAGAAAACACCACGCGCGAAATCCTGACCTTCCACATGGTCTCGCACATCGGCTACATCCTGCTGGGTGTCGCAATGTTCACCGAACTGGGCATGACAGCAGGCATCTTCTACCTGATCCACCACATGGTGGTGAAGACCTCGTTGTTCATGTCCACCGGTGCTATCGAGGTCAAGTACGGCACCGGCGAGCTGGGCAAGGCCACCAACATGATGAAGCGCGAACCTGTCCTGGGCGTCGCTTTCTTCGCCGCCGCGCTCTCGCTCGTAGGCATCCCGCCGTTCTCCGGCTTCGTGGCCAAGTTCGGGCTCATGCTTGCGGCGTGGGAAGCAACCGAATACGTCGCGATGATCATGATGGTCGTCGTCTCCCTGCTCACGCTGGTGGCGATGCTCAAGATTTGGAACGGCGTGTTCTGGGGCGATACGAAGCAGCCAGCGCCGGACCCCGCGGCGGGGCAGGACCCGGACGGCGAGGGCGCGACCCTCGGCGGCGGTGTGGCTATCTACCCGGAGTCCGACGGGACGTCGGAAAGCACGTCGACCGCAGTGTCTGCGACGGGCACGGCCACGGCGACGGAACCACACGACACTGAATACAAGGATTCCCACCGCGTCGGCGGCTGGCTGGCGGCGCCCGCAGTGGCACTCGCCGTTCTGTCGCTGGCCATCGGTGTTGGTGCTGAGGTCCTCATGAATTGGTCCGAGGTCGCAGCCCAGGGTCTAATGGATACCAGTTCCTATGTTGAGGCGGTGAACAACCACTAATGAATAGCGTATTGTCATTTCCCCTGCGTTTTATCGGTTTTTGGCTGTGGTACATCAAGGAATTCATCTCCGCTAACTGGGCGGTGCTCCACGACCTCATTACGGTGGGGCATGACTCCACCCCGGGTATCGCGCGGTATGTGTCGCTGTCCGAATCAGAAAACCACTACGTCCTCTTCGCGGCGTTGGTGACCATCACCCCGGGCACCCTCGTGGTTGGCGCCAGTGAGAACAACGAGCACGGGCAACGCGTGATGTACGTCCACGGCATGTACAACAAGGACGCCGACGAACTGCGAGCTGACCTGGAAGACATGGAACGCCGCATGCTCAAAGGCGTCATGCTGCGGCCGACGTTCAACGAGCCGGCGGGCTCGATTGGCAAAGGAGCATAACCTGACATGATTGTTATTGACATTGCCATCGTGGTCATCGCGTTGTGCGCGCTGCCTGCGATTTACCGCATCTTGGTCGGCCCCAACCGCGTGGATCGCGTCTCCGCGGCCGACATGCTCATGTTCATCCTGATCCCCGAAATCGCGCTACTAGGCTTCCGCGGGGGCTCCCACTACGCCTACGACCTCGTGCTCGTGGCGGCGGTGGTGGGCTTTCTGTCCGCGGCATCCCTGTCCCGCGCGCTTATGCGAGGTGCCCGCTAATGCCTATCCTGCACATTATTGGAGCCATCTTTATCATCTTTGGCACCATCAACTTCGCGGTCTGTGCCTCCGGCATGCTGTACTTCCGCGACGTCTATGCCCGCATCTCGGTGCTGGGCACCACGTCAGGTTTTGGCGTGACCTTCGTCCTGTTCGGTGTGGTGCTGTACGACCCCACCTGGCGTAACTTCATCCTCTGCGTAGCGGCGATCGTCATCTTGTTGGGTACGTCGTCGATGGGTACGCTCTTGGTGGCGCGCTCCGCCTTGCTGCGCCGCACCGCGGTGGTGGGTGCCGTATACAACGAGGCCGACATCTTGCAACCGGAGGTCCCCGCGCCGGAGGGCGCGGACGCCGAAGAAGTGAACAAGTCCATCACGCTGCTGGAAAAACTCAACCGCACCGAAGAGGACCTCCAAGGGCCGCTCTCGTTCTAACCGCGGTGGCGATGTGCTGTTCGCGGAGGCGTCCGACTAGGCTGGGACGGAACCAACTTCTAGTTACGGAGATATAAATTCGTGTTTGAATCACTATCCGATCGCTTGCAAAGCGCGCTGGGCGGCCTGCGTGGCAAGGGCAAGCTGACTGAAGCTGACATCAACGCCACGGCGCGCGAGATCCGTCTGGCGCTGCTGGAGGCGGACGTCTCACTGACCGTGGTGCGTGCCTTCATCAAGCGCATCAAGGAGCGCGCGGCGGGCGCGGAAGTTTCTGAGGCGCTCAACCCGGCGCAGCAGGTGGTCAAGATTGTCAACGAGGAGCTCATTGAGATCCTCGGCGGTGAGACCCGCCGCCTCAACCTGTCCAAGACCCCGCCGACGGTCATCATGCTCGCCGGCCTGCAGGGTGCGGGTAAGACCACCTTGGCCGGTAAGCTGGCGCGCCATCTGGAAAAGCAGGGTCACGCGCCGATGCTGGTCGCGTGTGACCTGCAGCGCCCGGGCGCTGTGCAGCAGCTGCAAATCGTTGGCGAGCGCGCGGGGGTGAAGACCTTCGCACCGGATCCCGGTACTTCCATCGACTCCCACGAGCACGAGATGGGCACCTCCCACGGCGATCCCGTCGCGGTTGCTCAGGCCGGTATTGAAGAAGCCAAGCACGCGCAGCACGACGTCGTCATCATCGATACCGCGGGCCGCTTGGGTATCGACGAAACGCTGATGACCCAGGCCCGCAACATCCGTGATGCGGTCAACCCTGACGAAGTTTTGTTCGTTATTGACTCCATGATTGGTCAGGACGCGGTCCAGACCGCCGAGGCTTTCCGCGACGGCGTGGACTTCACCGGCGTTGTGCTGACCAAGCTGGACGGTGACGCCCGCGGCGGTGCGGCGTTGTCCATTCGTGAGGTCACCGGCAAGCCGATCCTTTATGCCTCCACGGGTGAGAAGCTCGAAGACTTTGACATCTTCCACCCCGAGCGCATGGCGTCGCGCATCCTGGGCATGGGCGACCTGCTGACCCTCATCGAACAGGCTGAAGCCACGATGGACCAGCAGAAGGCCGAGGAAGCCGCCGCGAAGATCGGCTCCGGCGAGCTGACGCTGGAGGACTTCCTGGACCAGCTTCTCATGATTCGCCGCATGGGCCCCATCGGCAATCTGCTGAAGATGATGCCCGGCGGCAAGCAGATGAACGAGATGGCCGACATGGTGGACGAGAAGCATCTCGACCGCATCCAGGCCATCATCCGCGGTATGACCCCGGCCGAGCGCGAAGATCCGAAGATTCTTAACGCTTCGCGCCGTAAGCGCATCGCCAACGGCTCCGGTGTGGAGGTCGCGGACGTCAACCAGCTCGTCGAGCGCTTCTTCGAAGCCAAGAAGATGATGAGCAAGATGGCTGGCCAGTTCGGCATGGGTGGAATGGGCGGCCGTTCTGCCACCAAGAAGAAGCCGAAGGGACGCAAGGGCAAGAACGGCAAGCGCAAGAAGGGCAAGGGCGGCGGCTACAAGCCCAAGGGCCCGGGTATGGGCGGTATGCCAGGAATGCCGGGCATGCCTGGCGGCGGCCAGATGCCGTCCCCGCAGGAGCTGGAGCAGCTGCAAAAGCAGATGGGCGCCGGCGGCGGTATGCCGGGTATGGGCGGATTCCCTGGCATGGGGAAGCTGCCCAAGGGCATGGAGAACATCGACCTGAACAACCTGGACTTCGGCAAAGGGAAGAAGTAGGGGCGCCCGACTAGGCTCACGCAATAAATACGGCTATTATCGAATTAATAGCCGTATTTTTTGATCCCGGGAGGCTGCAGCCACCATGAAATCCACACCGCTCGTGCGCACCGTGCGTCATGACATTGGCACCAAGCCATTCATCGTCATCTGGGAAGTGACCCGGGCCTGCCAGCTGGTGTGCCAACACTGCCGTGCCGACGCCCAGCACGACCCGGCCCCGGGGCAGCTGACCACCGCAGAGGGCAAGGCGCTGCTCGACTCGATTGCCACGTACCCGAAGCCTTATCCGCTGGTGGTGCTCACCGGCGGTGACCCCTTTGAGCGCGGGGACCTGGAGGAGCTGACCGAATACGGGACGTCGCTAGGGCTCAATGTGTCTTTGTCCCCGTCGGTGACCCCACGGCTCACCCGTGAGCGCCTGGAGGGTCTTCGAGAGGCTGGCGGATCGGCGCTGTCGCTGTCCCTTGACGGCGCCGTAGCCGAGACCCACGACTACTTTCGTGGGTTTTCCGGAACGTTCGCTGCCACAGTGGACGCCGCGGAAATGGTCACCGACATTGGCTACCGGCTGCAGATCAACTCCACCATTACCTCAAACAACGCCAAGGAGGCCCCGGCGCTGTTGCAGCGCGTCATTAGTATGGGCGCCAAGTTGTGGTCCGTATTCTTCCTCGTTCCTACCGGCCGCGGAACCGGCCTGGGTGCGCTGAGCCCCGACGAGCGCGAAGACATGCTGCATTGGCTGTACGACGTCTCGGACCGCGTGGCCATCAAGACCACCGAGGCGCCGCAATATCGGCGCGTGGTGCTCCAGCGCACCGCGGCGAAGGAGCAGGGTAAGCCGGGGTACAGCGGCGGTGAGCTCTACCGCTATTTGACCGCTGAGACCACAAGGTTGCTCGGAGAGGTTCCCGCCCAGCCGCGGCGCCCGCGCCCGCCCATGGCCATCAACGCGGGTAGCGGCTTCGTGTTCATCGACCACATCGGCGACGTCTATCCCAACGGTTTCCTCCCGCTGCACTGTGGCAACGTGAAGCAGCAGGCGCTGCCGGAGATTTACGAACACTCGCCGGTGTTCCGGGATCTCCGCAACCCGTCCCGCTGGTCCGGCAAGTGTTCGGTCTGCGAATTCGCGGACGTCTGCGGAGGGTCGCGTTCCACGGCCTACGCCGTCACCGGCGATCCCCTGGCGTCGGATCCGACCTGCTCGTACGTTCCTAAGGCGTGGCTGGAGCTGCAGGCGCAGCAGGCTGGGCGGGCTGAGTCGGCTGAGCAGGAACGGGCTCGTCCGTAAGTACTTCCTGCGGAGCGTCCGGGCGCACGGCGGCGGGCTCACCCGGCTGCGGTGTGGCCGGGGCGGGCACACCCGGGGTGTTCGGGAAGGTCGGCCCCGGGGTTGGGGAGTAGCTTTCAGCCAGGAACGGCGCGATCTCTTTCTCCAGCAGCGGCATCGCGGAGTCCGCGAAGGCGTTGGAGATATGGTGCATGTCGCGGTAGACCAAAATATTGCCGATGACTACCGGGCAGTCGGTCTCCTCGCAGAACCAGTCCGAGGTGTCAATACCCTTCATGTTGGGCAGCTGATCCAGGAAGTGCTTGGACGGATCCTTAGGCAAGTAGACCTGGTCGCGCTTCATACCGCAGCCCACGGCGTCGCCCTTGGCCACATAGCACTCGTCAAATTCGCGGCTTTGGCCCTGCTCGTCAAAGCCCCACGGGTTATCGCGCAGGCCGAGGAACGGAATCTGGGCGTCGGCAAGCGCCTGCCAGAAGCCGATGTAACCGGCCGGCACGTAGTCGGGGCCGGTGCCGATCTCTCCCTGCGGGCGAGTGGTGTTGGAGATGACCAGATCCGGCTTGGCATCGACGACCTTCTGCACCGCCAGCTGCGTCCACTGCTGGCACTCCGGGCTCAAGTCGTAGTAGTCGCCCAGTTGCAGCGGGCAGTCCTGCCGCAGCAGCGGAACGAGCTTGAATCCCATCTTCTTGCCCAGCTTGTCCAGGCCAGAAGACCACTGTTCGGCGTGGGAGCCACCAACGAGGTAGACGGTTTTCTCGCCATGAGGATCGCCGTAGACGCAGGGGTTGCCGTCCTTGGTGACCACGTGGAAGCTGTCGCCAGGCGCGGCCTTCGGTACGAAGCAGTGGTCCGTAGACACAGGTGGCATGATGCCGCCCACCAGTACGGGATCTGGCTCCACCGGCAGGTTCGCTGGCGCCTCGGCGCCAAAGTGCGCCATCACGCCCGGGTACTGCTCGGCGTTAAGCGTATCGGTGCGGGCATCCTCCACCGTGGAATCCCACCACGGCGTAATAGCGAGCAACGCCACCGCAGCAGCCGCAGTCACCACGCCGCCGACGCCGCGCCAGGCGCCCGCGGTCTGGCGCAGGGAAGCCAACCCATCGCGTACGGGGTGCTCGCCCGCGAGCGGGCGCTTGCGGCGCTGGCGCAGGGGCGCTTCAACGAAGCGGTGCGTGAGATCCGCAAGCACCAGGGACAGCGCGATAATGGTTAGCCCCAGCCACCACGGCGGCGTGTCGAACTGGAAATACGACGTGGAGAGAATCAGCAGCGGCCAGTGCCAGAGGTAGAGCGAGTAGGCGACGTCGCCAAGCCAACGCATGGACTTCGATGCCATCGCGTTGGCCACCTTGCCCTCGCCGCCAATGATGATGAAGATGGCGCCGCCCAGCGGGATCAACGACAGCGGGCCGGGGTAGGCGGTGACGTTCGCGATGAACATGCCCGTGGAGGCCAGCAAGATCAGTCCGACTACCGCAAGAATGTCAGCCAAGCGTGCGGGTAGTTTGATCTTGGCTCCGTAGATGGCCAGCACTGCGCCCAGGGTGAGCTCCCAGGTACGGGAGAAGGTGGAATAGTAGTTCTCCGGGGTGCCAAATAGGCCGTGGCGGGAGGCGTACAAGAAGGACGCGATGGTGACAATCACCAACACTGGGCCGGCGATACCGAAGACGAAGCCGCGGCCGTCGAACTCGCCTGCGGAGATGCGATTGCTTGTCGACGGCCCGTGCGCCGCGCGGCGCCACTTGGCTAGCGCCGCGAGGACGATGGCGAAGGCGATGCCCAGGATATAGAACTGTCCCTGGACCGACATGGACCACATGTGCTGCAGGGGAGAAGTTTCTGCAGACGCGGCGGCGTAGTCGGCGTTTTGGGCCGCGAGCTCCCAGTTTTGGTAGTAGAGCACCGTGGCGGTGATCTGTCGAGTGAGCTCGGTGCGCATGAGCTCGGGCGTGAACATCTGGATGAGGATGAACGTGACGCCGACGGTGAGCATCAGTGCGGGCGCGAGGCGCCGCAGCATGCGCCAGATGGGCCACCACGGATTGAGCGACGCGTCGGGTTTGCCGGCGTAGCGCAACTGCGAACCAAGGAAGAAGTAGCCGGACAGCAACAGGAACACGTCCACACCGCCCGAAACCCGACCGACAAACACGTGGTAGATGACCACGAGCCCGATCGCGATACCGCGGAGACCATCAAGGTCATAGCGGTATTGGAAGGATTTGGAAGATTCAGCAGACATAGTGATGCAAGCAGCCTTTGACCAACGTCGAGGGTGAATTTTAACGTCTGTAGCCTACCCCGGCGTTGTGGCCAGGGTGCCTTTAGGCACGGCACCCGGGCGGGATTTTTGGGAATAGGCAGGGCAGCTTGTAAAGTATTGAGCGTCTGTGGCCGCAGCGCCGTTTGTTGGCGCCCGGGGCCATGACACTCGTACCTGAAAATTTGATATTTTTCCTGCGTAACACCCTGTGCGTCTACGGTCGTCGGGTAACTGTCACACGCAGGTTAAATCCAAGGGTTGAACCGGCCTGAAGCATCGCGCTTCAAGGCGTCTGAACTGCCCAGTGACTAGAAGTAAAGGAGCCATCCCATGGCTGTAAAGATTAAGCTGCAGCGTACCGGCAAGATCCGTACCCCGCACTACCGCGTGATTATCGCTGATTCCCGCACCCGCCGCGACGGCAAGGTCATCGAGACCATCGGTACCTACGAGCCGAAGCAGAACCCGTCCGTCATCAACATCGACACCGAGCGCGCACAGTACTGGCTGGGCGTCGGCGCACAGCCGACCGAGCCGGTTCTCGCACTGCTCAAGGTGACCGGTGACTGGCAGAAGCACAAGGGCCTGGACGGTGCCGAGGGCACCCTGCAGGTTGCCGAGGAGAAGAAGTCCAAGCTGGATCTCTTCAACGAGGCTCTGGCTGAGGCTAACAACGGCCCATCCATCGAGGCCATCACGCAGAAGAAGCAGAAGGCTAAGGAAGAGGCAGAGGCTAAGGCTGCTGCTGAGAAGGAAGCCGCCGAGAAGGCTGCCGCCGAGGCTGAGGCAGCAGAGGCTGCTGAGTCCGAGACCGAGGCAGAGACCGAGTCCGAGGCCGAGGCTCCGGCTGAGGAGTCCGCTGAATAGGTCGTAAAGACTTTGAATGCTCAACCGCCTGGCAACGTTTACGTTGTCAGGCGGTTTCTTTTGTCGTAAGGGGCGCTAGTCGCTGTGGTGTGGTTCGGTCACCTCGTCCAAGGAGATGCCGCGGAGAGCGTTGGCGATGACCGCGAAGGCAATCATTGCTTTCTTCTCGTCGCCGTATACGTCAAAATATCCGTTGTTAAGAAGTACAGCGAGGCCGTGGACGGCCGACCACACGGCGACGAAGGCGGCGTCGACATGCGAGATTTCGGCGGTCGTTCCTTGTTCTTTGGCGATGTCGTAGATGAGATCGGCAAAGGCTGTGTAGGTGGGCACCTCAGAGTTACCAACAGTGCCTGGGGTAGCGATAGTGGATTCGGGAATGTCAAAAACATGGGTCAGTCCGAATTCCTTTGAGGCGATGATGCAGTCGAAGAAGTTTTTGTTAGCGGTGGCAAAGTCCACATAGGTTTCGCGACAAGCCATGAGCTTGTGGCGGGCGGATTCCGCGGCGTTGCGTACCAGGGTGTCGTCGAATGCTGCCTGTAGTTCAGGCCCCCGACGGCGGCGACGGCACTAGTGTGAACTTTTTATGGTGCTTGAGCTGCCGAAACGGTTAGTGTTTATTGGGAACTTCCCCGGTGTGCATCATAAGGAGCAGAATGTTGTCCGTGGGCGGGGCAGTCCGTTCGGGGCAGTCGACACGGTGTGGGAGGTAGGCGGGCAGGTGGAGCACCATTCCTGGGCGCAGGTGAACGGTCTTATCCTCGCAGGTGAAGTCCAGGCTGCCGGACAGGCACTGTACCGTGATGGGGTGCGCAGCCTTGTGATCGGGGAGGTCTTGGCCGGGGGCGAAATTGAAGGCGATGACGTTGACACCGTCGGCCTGTGCGAGGCGCTGGACCGCCGGGCGGGGTCGGCCGGGCTGGGGTGAGGGGGCGTCGGCAAGCATGTCGATGATGGTCATCTCCTCGGCGCCAGCATTGGTGTTCGCGGCGCCAAAGGTATTGGGGGAGTTGATGGGCAGTTCGGTCATGGTAGGGGACTTTCTGGCTAGGCGGGCTAATTAATACTGAGTTTACCGTTTTATTTCTGGGTTGGGAATACCGTTAAGCTGGAGCCCATGGAACTGCTCATTGGGCGCGTCATTAAGGCGCATGGAATCCGCGGCGAGGTCGCGGTGGAACCGACCACAGACGAACCTGAGATTCGCTTCGCCGTAGGTGAGGTGCTCCACGGCACACAGGGAAAAAAGGAACACACCCTGACGGTGAGGTCCGTGCGCCCGCACCAGGGGCGGCTGCTCGTGACTTTTGAGGAAATCCCGGATCGCACCGCCGCGGAGTCCCTGCGCGCCACCAAGTTCTTTGCCGCGCCCCTAGAGGCCGAGGACGATGATGAGGGATTCTACGATCACGAACTGGAGGGACTGGGAGTCCTTCACCAGGGCGTGCTCATTGGCAAGGTCACCGGGATTACCCACGGTGTTGCGCAGTCTCTACTCGAGGTCGAGATGGGCGAGGAGGATGACATCCGCACGGTGC
Source organism: Corynebacterium incognita (assembly GCF_014217255.1). NCBI lineage: Bacteria > Bacillati > Actinomycetota > Actinomycetes > Mycobacteriales > Corynebacteriaceae > Corynebacterium > Corynebacterium incognitum. Next base: position 349,936 of record NZ_CP059404.1, on the reverse strand, counting down.
TTATCCCGTTCGTTGAGGAGATTGTGCCCGAGGTAGACCTGGAAGCGGGGACCGTGGAGATCACCCCGCCGGAGGGGTTGTTGGAGCTGTGATGCGTCTCGACGTCCTGACGATCTTCCCGGAGTACTTGGAACCCTTGCGCCACGCGCTGCTGGGCAAGGCGATTGAAAAGGGGCTACTAGCCGTGGGGGTTCACGACTTGCGGCAGTGGGCCACCGACGTGCACAAGTCCGTGGATGATTCCCCGTTCGGCGGCGGGCCCGGCATGGTGATGAAACCAGAGGTCTGGGGGCCCGCGCTTGACGACGTCGCGGCGGGCACCGGCCCCGCGACAGCTGCGCAGGAGCTGGCTTCGGCTGCGCCCCACGTGGATCGAGCGCGCCACGATGAGTTGCACGGGCGCGAGGTTGCGGGATACGACGGCCGCGACGTCCGCGAGGGCGAGGACCCGGAGGCGCCGCTGCTGATTGTGCCGACTCCCGCGGGCGTGCCTTTCGCGCAGCCGCAGGCCCGCGCCTGGTCCAACGAGGACCACATTGTGTTTGCGTGTGGGCGCTACGAGGGCATTGACCAGCGCGTGGTGGACGACGCCGCGCACCGCTACCGGGTGCGAGAGGTCTCTATCGGCGATTATGTGCTCATCGGCGGCGAGGTGGCTGTGTTGGTCATGGCCGAGGCCGTGGTGCGGCTTGTGCCGGGCGTGCTGGGCAACGCAGCCTCGCACGAGGAGGACTCGTTTTCGGACGGGCTGTTGGAAGGCCCGAGCTACACCAAACCCCGCGAGTGGCGGGGGTTGGAAGTGCCTGAGGTGCTCACCTCCGGCAACCACGGCGCGGTGGATCGCTGGCGACGGGAGCAATCCTTGCGCAGGACACTTGAGCGCCGCCCCGAGCTGCTGGAGGCCGCGGAGTTGAGCAAGCAGGACCGCGCTTTCCTGGAGCAGATCCGCGCCGACTAAAGTGGGTGCAATGATCGCAGCAACCATCGCTTCAGAAATTGGTGTCCAGCAATCGCAGGTAGAAACCGCTCTCAAGCTTCTGGCTGAGGGCAATACCGTGCCGTTCATCGCGCGTTATCGCAAGGAGATGACCGGCGGGCTGGATGATAGCCAGCTGCGCGTGATTGAAGAACGCGCCACCTACCTTCGCGAACTCGAGGAACGCAAGGAGACCATCCTGGCAACCATCGAGGAGCAAGGCAAGCTTGACGACGCCCTGCGTCAGCGCATCCTCGACTGCGACACCAAGGCCCGGCTGGAAGACCTGTACCTACCGTATAAAAAGCGCCGCAAGACGAAGGCGGACAAGGCGCGCGAGGCGGGCCTGGAGCCGCTGGTGGACAAGCTCATCGCGGAGCCTGGGGTCGATGCGGATTCCGCTGCCGCGGGATTTGTCACGGAGGGCTACACGGACGCCAAGGCGGTGCTGGAGGGCGCGCGGGTGATCCTCGTCGACCGCTTCGCCATGGACGCCGACCTGGTGGGCCAGGTGCGCGAAAAGATGTTTGACACCGGAACGATGACCGCGGGCGTCGTCGCGGGCAAGGAACAAGAAGGCGCAAAGTACAAGGACTACTTCGACTTCTCCGAATCGTTCCACTCCCTGCCGTCGCACCGTATCCTGGCGCTGCTGCGCGGCGAGGCGGAGGGCGTGCTGAGCCTTAATCTCGATGCGGGCGAGGACGAGGACTACGAGGCGTTGATCGCCAACCGTTTCGAACTAGACCGCAGTTCCTCGACGTGGCTGAACAACGCGGTGCACTGGGGCTGGCGGACCAAACTGCTCATTTCTTCCGGCTTGGACGTACGGCTGCGGCTGAAAGAGATAGCGGAGCGCGGCGCGCTGGGCGTGTTTGCCACCAACCTGCGCGACGTCCTGCTCGCCGCCCCGGCCGGCCAGCGCGCCACGCTCGGACTGGACCCTGGCTACCGCAACGGCGTGAAGTGCGCGGTGGTGGATCCCACGGGCAAGGTCATGGATACCGCCATCGTGTACCCGCACCAGCCACAGAACCAGTGGACCCAGTCGGTGCAGGTGCTCGCGGGGCTATGCGCGGAACACGGCGTGGACCTGCTGGCCATCGGCAATGGCACGGCTTCCCGAGAGACAGAGAAGTTGAGCCAGGAGATCGCGGATCTGTTGGCGCAGGCGGGCGGCAAGCGGCCCACCCCGGTGGTGGTGTCCGAGTCCGGAGCGTCAGTGTATTCGGCGTCGGTGCTCGCCGCCGAGGAGTTCCCCGACATGGACGTCTCCCTGCGCGGCGCCGTGTCCATCGCGCGCCGGTTGCAGGATCCGCTGGCGGAGCTGGTCAAGATTGATCCCAAGGCCATCGGAGTCGGGCAGTACCAGCACGACGTTAACCAGACCGCGCTGGCCCGCACGCTGGACGGTGTGGTCGAAGACGCCGTCAACGGTGTGGGCGTGGACCTCAACACCGCCTCCGTGCCACTGTTGGAGCGCGTGGCGGGCATCAACTCCACCATCGCGGGCAACATCGTGGCCTACCGCGACGACAACGGCGTGTTTAGTTCGCGCAAGGAACTTAAGAAGGTGCCGCGCCTGGGCCCGAAGGCCTTTGAGCAGTCCGCGGGCTTCCTGCGGATTAACGGGGGCACAGACCCGTTGGACGCCTCCGCGGTGCACCCGGAGGCGTACCCGGTGGTGGCGAAGATTGCCGCGGCGACGGGCCTGGCGGTCTCTGAACTCATCGGCAACGAACGCGTGTTGGCTGGGCTGCATCCGAAGGACTTCGCGGACGATACCTTCGGCGTGCCGACGGTCACCGACATCATCGCCGAGCTCACCAAGCCCGGCCGTGACCCACGTCCGGAGTTTAAGACCGCCACCTTCAAAGAAGGCGTGAACAAGGTTTCAGACTTGACCCCGGGAATGATCTTGGAAGGCACCGTCACCAACGTCGCGGCATTCGGCGCGTTCGTCGACGTCGGCGTGCACCAGGACGGCCTCGTGCACGTCTCGGCGATGAGCCACAAGTTTGTCTCCGATCCACACGAGGTCGTGCGCTCGGGACAAGTGGTGAAGGTCAAGGTCATGGAGGTGGACGTCGAGCGCCAGCGGATCAGCCTGTCCCTGCGTCTCGACGACGAGCCCGGCAAGCCCGCGCCGAAGCAGCGTTCCCGCGGCGGCAATGCGGGAGGCGGCCAGAAGGGGCGCCAGCGTCCGCGCGGTGGAAAGCCCGCGGCACAGCCCGGAGGTTCGATGGCAGATGCGCTCAAAAAGGCTGGCTTCGGTCACTAAACAGCGCGCGGCGCGCAAGCCGGTGGTGCTTGTGCCCGCGACGTGGAGGACGCGCTCGTCGTGGTCTCCATCTTCGTCAACCCTTTGCAGTTCGGCGAGGGCGAGGACTTAGACGCCTACCCGCGCAGACACCGCCAGGCCCGCGGCCTTGAGCGCGCGGATGCGCGGGGCGATGCGGGTGCCGCCCTCGAGTTTGACTACATGCGCCCCCGTGCGGGAGATGAGCTCGGTGGCTGAGCGCACCGACTGTTCGTCGGATGCCTCGTAGGAACCGAAGGGAAGATCCACGACCACGAGCGCCTTGCCCGCTCCGCGCACGACGGCGGCGGCGAGCACGGCCACCTCGTCCAAGCTAATGCGGTTGGTGGTCTCGTAACCCAGCACGACGTTTGCCGCAGAATCGCCCACGAGCAGACATTCGATGCCCGCCGCGGAGAACAGGGAAGCGGTGGCGTAGTCGTACGCGCTGAGCATCGCTCAGGGTTGCTGACCCTTGCGGTCATGGAGGTCGCTTAAGCGCACTTGGGAGGTCGGGACGAGATAGCCTTCAGACATGATGCGATCCTAGTGAGAATTGAGAGCGTTGAGGCCGCCGACCAGGCTTTCCAATCGGAGACCGGGGAGAGCGGCGGCGTAGTCACGGACGAAGTTCGCGGAGCGCTTGCCGGAGGCGCATGCCACGACGACGTGCGTAGTGGGAACGTCGCTTAACGCCTCGGCCACGTCGGCAGCGTCGTTGACAGTGCTCAGCGGCAGGCGCCGTGGTCGCAGCTCAGCAGGGAAGTCGGCGAGGAGGACCTCGTGGGGTTCGCGGATGTCCAGCAGCGTTGCCTCGCCGTCGGTGACGGCTGTGAGGACGGTGGCATTGTCCTCTTGCGGGGCGGGGGCACCGTCGTAGGACTCGGCGAGGGCCGTGGCCAGGCGACGCGCGGGGTCGGCCACCGCCTGCACGCTGCGCATCTGCGCAGGGATGGCGTCGTAGCTGGTGATGCGGCCGACGGTGCGGTCGAGTCCGGTCAGCCAGGCGATGGCGGCGGTGGACATGAGCCCGCCGATGACAGATGTGGTCACGCCCAAGACACCGGCGGTAGCGCAGTCCGGGACGGCGTCGGCGGGCAACTGGTGCGGGAATACGTCGCGCAGCCCGACGCCGTCGAGGCCCTGGCCCGAGTGCCATACGGCAACATCGCCGTGGAAACGCAGCACCGTGCCCCAGACCAGAGGCGTGCCGGTGATTTCGCAGGCGTCCGCCACCAGATACTTGGTGGCAAAGGAATCAGAACCATCGAGCACCAGGTCCACGTCGGCGATGAGCTCCACCGCGTTGGCGGTGTCCAGGCGGGTGCGCAGCGCGTTCACGGTAATGCCAGGTTGGAGGGCCCGGGCACGCTCGACGGCAACGTCTACCTTGGGCTTTCCGACGTCCTGTGCCCCAAACAGGATCTGCCGGTGGATGTTGGTGAGATCCACAGTGTCATCGTCGACGAGGGTGACCTCGCCAACCCCGCCGGCAGCGAGCTGCTGGAGGATGGGGCAGCCCAAACCCCCGGCGCCGACGATGAGGACGTGGGCATCATGGAGCCGTTCTTGTTGCTCGAGGCCGAAGCCGGGAAGGGACAGGTGGCGCGCGACGCGGCGCAGCTCTGCGTCAGGAAGGCTCGTCATCTATAGCACCTGCTCCGACCAGGAGGCCAGTCCTTCGAACGAGGACGAGGCTTGGGCGTGCTCCCGTTTGGGGATGCGCCCAGCATCGCGCGCGGCGGCGCCGGCCTCGACGGCGAGACGCATAGCGCGGGCCATCGCCACTGGGTCTTGGCAGCGGTTGACCGCGCTGGCCAAGAGCACGCCGTCGCAGCCGAGCTCCATGGCGAGCGCGGCGTCCGAGGCGGTGCCCAGGCCGGCGTCGATGAGGATGGGCACGCCCGCGCGCGAGCAGATGAGCTCGATGTTATGCGGGTTCAGGATCCCTAAGCCCGTGCCGATGGGGGAGCCGAGCGGCATGACGGCGGCGGCACCGACATCCTCTAGGCGGCGGGCGGCCACCGGATCGTCGCTGGTATAAGCTAGCACCTCGAAGCCCTCGGCGACGAGCAGCTCGGTGGCCTCAAGGGTCTCCACGACGTCGGGCAGCAGGGTGTGCTCGTCCTCGATGACCTCAACCTTCACCCACGTGGTGCCCAGGGCCTCGCGAGCTAACTGGGCGGTGAGGACGGCGTCGCGGGCGGTGCGGCACCCGGCAGTATTGGGCAGCGGCGCGATGCCGAGGCGCCGCAGGAGATCGAACACGGTCTCGCCGCCGCGGTTATTCGCGCTAAAACGTCGCATGGCCACCGTGGTCAGCTGCGTCCCGGATTCCACGAGGGCCTGCTCCAGCAGCTCTTGGGAGCTGGCGCCGCCGGTGCCCATGATGAGGCGGGAGCTGAAGCTCTTGTCAGCGATAGTGAGCACTTAGCCTCCTTGAACCGCGGTGAGGACGTCGACGCGGGCGCCGCTAGTGAGCTCGGTGTCCCACTGGGAGCGGGGGACCACGTGGCCGTCGACGGCCACGGCCATCCCGTCCACGGAGCCGTCGCCGGCGAGCTCGACGAGCAACTCGCCGATGGTGCGGGCGGAGGTGGAGCGGGGTTCGCCGTTGAGTTCAATGTTCATGATGTTCATGATGTTTATGATGCTCCTTCGTTGGGGTTGTGACGCAGCGGGGCGCAGGCCGAGAGATCTGTGGCCGGGGTCGTTCCCTCCAACACGTCCGCGGTGGCGCGGGCCGCGAGCGCGGCCAGCAGGATACCGTGGCGGAAATAGCCTGTGGATAACACTGCAGTCGGACTCATCCGGCCCAAGTAAGGAAGGTCGTCCGGGGTGCCGGGGCGGGCGCCGGTGGTGGCCTCGAGGAAGTCACAGTCCTCGAGGCCGGGGACCAAGCGGATGGCGTCGCGCAGCAGATCGTGGACGTCGCCGAGCCGGGGTGTGGGACGCCCGTCCTCGCGGGAGGTCGCACCGATGGCAACGGTGCCGTCCGCGCGCGGGATGACGTAGACCGGACGGTCCTCGACGAAGCCGCGGATCACCCGCTCACACAGCGGGAACTGCCGCTCGGGCACGCGCACGCGCAGGATATCCCCGTAGACCGGGCGCAGCTGCAAGCCAGGGACCAGTGCGCTGGCACCCAGGCCGTTGGCGATGACCACCTGGCCGCCGTCCTGGCACGCCAGCTCCGGGTCATGGAGTGAGTCTACTGCCCGGGGGACGAACTCCACTCCGAGGTTCAAGGCGGCATCGCGGGCGGCGGTGGCGAAAACCCGGGGTGCGACGTGGTGGTCACCCGGCAGTGATACCGCGCCCGCGAGTGCAGGCGACAAGGCAGGTTCCAGCCCGCGCGCCTGGCGCAGCGTGAGCCGCTCGACCGTCATGCCGTGGGCCGTCTGGTACTCCTGCAGCTCGCGCAGGTGCTGCGCATCCGCGCGGTCGGCGGCCACCACTAGTGTGCCCTCGGACCGGTGGCCCGTGGGCAGATCGGTATGCGTGGCGACGTCCCTTAAGAGCTCCGGCCACAGCTTCGCCGAGGCCAGCATCAGCGGGAACAGCGGTTCCTGGCGATACACCACCTCCGCGGCCGGGGCGAGCATGCCACCGGCGTGGTGTGTGGCACCCGACGCCGGGGCCGGATCGAAAACGCGCACGTTGGCGCCGCGGACAGCGCACGTGACCGCGGTGGCCAACCCGACGATCCCGGCGCCGATGACATCAATCTTCATCCGAATCCTCTTCCGGGCAACCCGCCTCGAATTCCCGGATCACCTCGCGCGCGAAAGCCTGGGGATCGGCCGCATGGGCGAAGCCGCGGACAATCGCCACCCCCGCGGCGCCCGCCTGTGCCAAGGCCGCGACATCGGAGATCTGCACATCACCGATGGCCACCAGCGGCACATGCGATGCCGCGGTGAGCGCTGGGTAGCCGTCCAGCCCAATCGGTGGGCGGCCAGAGTCCTTCGTGGGGGTGGACCGCAGCGGCCCGCAGCCGATATAGTCCACTACCTCGCGCAACTCGTTGGCGCCGTGGACCAACTCCAGGGTTCCAGTGGTCAGCCCGATGAGCGCGTCGTTGCCGAGCAAGGCCCGGGCGTCGCGGGGATCAAGATCGTCTTGGCCTAGGTGCACGCCGTGGATCGGCACGCCTTGGTCGCGCAGGGCAAGCGCGACGTCCACGCGGTCGTCGACAAGCACGCGGGTGCGGGGGTTAGCGTCCGCGACGGCATAGGCCACCTTCTCCGCCAGGGATGTCAGTGCCCTCGCTGAGATTGGTTTGCTGCGTACCTGGACCACCCCGGCGCCACCCTGCGCGGCAGCGGCGGCCGTGCGGACGATGTCCTCCGGCTCCCCAGCGGCGGTGACCAGATAACACCGCAAGTCAAGATCAGTGCGCAGCATGCGTCTCCTCGTCGCGAAGGTAAACCTTGGAACCAAGGTCCTTAAACTCTTGGGACTTTTGCGCCATACCCGCCCGGGCTTCCTCGACGGTCTGCACATCCTCGGCCACCGTAGGAGGGAAGGCGGGCATGCCCAGCTGGCTTTCTAACTTATCGCCAAACTCGTCCCGGATGTCCTGGCTGATGCGCATGGAGCAGAACTTCGGGCCGCACATGGAGCAAAAGTGCGCCGTCTTCGCGGGCTCGGCGGGCAGGGTCTCGTCGTGGTACGCCTGCGCGGTGTCCGGATCCAGCGACAGCGCGAACTGGTCGTGCCAGCGGAATTCGAAGCGCGCCTTGCTCATGGCGTCGTCCCAGGCCCGCGCGCCCGGATGGCCCTTAGCGACGTCCGCGGCGTGCGCGGCGAGCTTATAGGTGATGACACCGGTCTTCACATCATCGCGGTTGGGCAGGCCCAGGTGCTCCTTGGGGGTGACGTAACACAGCATGGCCGTCCCGCCCATGGCGATGTGTGCAGCACCGATGGCCGACGTGATGTGGTCGTAACCGGGCGCGATGTCGGTAACCAGCGGGCCCAGGGTGTAGAACGGCGCGTCGTGGGCCCACTTCTGCTCCAGCTCGTTGTTGTCCTGGATCATGTTCAGCGGCACGTGGCCGGGGCCTTCCACCATGACTTGGACGTCGAAGTCCCAGGCCCGCTTGGTCAGTTCGCCAATGGTCTTGAGCTCAGCGAACTGGGCGGTGTCGTTGGCATCGGCCAGCGAGCCGGGCCGCAGGCCGTCGCCGAGCGAGAACGCGACGTCGTAGGCCGCGAAGATCTCACACAGCTCGTCGTAGTTCTCGTAGAGGAAGGATTCCTTGTGGTGCGCCAGGCACCACCCGGCCATGATCGAACCGCCACGGGAGACGATGCCCGTCACACGCTTGGTAGTGAGCGGGATAAACGGCAGACGCACACCGGCGTGGACGGTCATATAATCCACGCCCTGCTCGCACTGCTCGATGACGGTGTCGCGGAAAATCTCCCACGTCAGATCCTCGGCGATGCCGCCCACCTTCTCCAGCGCCTGGTAGATAGGTACGGTGCCGATGGGGACAGGGGAGTTGCGGAGGATCCACTCGCGGGTGGTGTGGATGTCATCTCCGGTGGAAAGGTCCATGACCGTGTCTGCGCCCCACCGGGTGGCCCACCGCAGCTTGTTCACTTCCTCCTCGATGGACGAGGTCACGGCGGAGTTGCCGATATTCGCGTTGATTTTGGTCAAGAACTTCCGGCCGATGATCATCGGCTCGGACTCCGGGTGATTGACGTTGTTGGGCAAGATCGCGCGACCGCGGGCGATCTCCGAGCGCACGAACTCGGGATCGCAGTGCTCGCGCAGCGCCACGAATTCCATCTCCTTGGTGATAATGCCCTGGCGCGCATAGTGCATCTGCGTGACGCGCTTGCCCTCAACTGCCTTGAGCGGGGCGCGCTTCTCGCCCTGCCACTCCATGGATGCCGCACCGCGCTTTTGGGCGCTGCGGCCATCATCCGCGAGGTTGCGGGCACGACCGGCGTAACTGGCGACGTCGCCACGCTCGGCGATCCACTCCGCGCGCAGCGCCGGGAGACCTTCGGTGGGCTCGCACTGCGGCCCGCGCGTGCGATAGATACGGAAAGGTTCGTTCGGGCCGGTGGGGGAATCATCCAGCTGAATCTCGGTCTCCGGGACCTCCAGTCCGTCCTGGCGGATGGGGGAGTAGGAGTGCTTGGGGTGGATTTCGCGATCAAAATGGGTAGCCGTCATGGCCTTCAACCTCACTTCCTTCGCTGGTGTTAACCAGACAGGTTCAAACGGTGCTCGCACTGTGGCGTTAGTGCGATCTCAGCCCACTGCCATGGGCGCCCGTGTGATGGACAAATGCGCTTACTACCCTAAGCATGAATTGCGCGCCGGGGAGGAGAAATGGGAATTATTGCCCACGATCAAGGGGGATTTGGTGCGTGTCGTCGCCGTGTGGAAAGATGGGGAAGCTGAAATGTAACGGGCACGAACCGGTTAGCTGTCCCAGGCGCTAGGTTCCTCTACCTCAAATTGAAAAAGGACTGCTATGAGCAACATTCTTGACAAGGTCGATGCAGCGCAGCTGCGCGACGACATCCCATCCTTCCGCCCGGGTGACACCCTTGACGTCGAGGTCAAGGTCATCGAGGGTAGCACCCAGCGTACCCAGCTCTTCCGCGGCGTTTGCATCCGTCGCCAGGGCTCCGGCATCCGCGAGACCTTCACTGTTCGCAAGGTGTCCTTCGGCATCGGCGTGGAGCGTACCTTCCCGGTTCACTCCCCGAACCTGGACTCCATCAAGGTCTCCCGCCGTGGCCGCGTGCGCCGCGCCAAGCTGTACTACCTGCGCGATCTGCACGGCAAGAAGGCTCGTATCAAGGAGCGTCGCTAGTCGACGTCCCCTTGCTGGAATCCGCCGCATCCCTCACGGGGTGTGGCGGTTTCGTCGTTTTCTCCCGGTGCTAGGCTGGTTGCTCGTGGAAGAGAAGAGCTCAGCAGATAAGAAGCAGCTGCCGTGGTTGGTGGAAACCGCGCTCATCGTGGTCGTAGTGCTCGCCGTGGTCGGTGTGTTTCAGGCGTTCATTGGGCGCCAGTACGTCATCCCGTCTGGGTCCATGGAACCCACCCTGCATGGCTGCGAGGGCTGCGCGAATGATCGCGTATTCGTCCAAAAGGTGTCCTACTACGGTTCCGAGCCGGAACCGGGAGATGTCATCGTGTTCGAGGGCACCGAGGACTGGAACACATTGTGGGAGTCCCCGCGCAGCGACAACCCCACCGTGGCCAAGATTCAGGACGCGCTGAGCTACGTGTCGCTGGCCCCGCCGAATGAGAACAACCTGGTCAAGCGCGTCATCGCGACCGGCGGCCAGGAGGTGTCCTGCCAGGAAGGCGACCCTGCGGTGATGGTGGACGGCAAGCCCATCCAGCAAAATTACGTCCTGGATCCACCGACCTACGCCGTGGACCCGGCCACCGGCTCCGAGGCGTGCGGCGGCGAGTATTTCAGCCCCATCACCGTTCCAGAGGGGCGCTTGTTCATGATGGGCGATTCGCGCACCAACTCCCTGGACTCGCGCGCGCACATCGACGACGGTTCTTACGGCACCATCCCGCTGGAGAATGTCCGCGGCAAGGTGGAGTTCGTGTTCTACCCGTTCAACAACATCGGCGCCGTCGAAGACTACGATATCCAGGCCAAGTAGGCGCGCCATGGCCCGGCTTGCCCGCAGCTGGTGGCTGCTCCTGGTCGCGCTCGCGGTGACCGTCGCGGTGCTTGCCGCCATCCATACGTTCCTCGGCCGCGCCTACCAGGTGCCGTCGGCGTCTATGGAGCCGACGCTCATCGGTTGCGAGGGCTGCACCAATGACCGCATCGTCGTGGAAAAATTGAGCGAGCCCGGTGTCGGCGACGTCGTGGTGTTCCAGGCGCCGGTCTCGTGGGCGTCGGTGGTGGCCGCACCGCCGCTGTCCGACGATCCCTTCTCCCGCGGCCTCCGTCGCATCGGCACGGCCACCGGCCTGGTGCCCGGCGACAACAACGTCTTTGTCAAGCGCATCGTGGCCACTGGCGGGCAGGTCGTGCGCTGTCTGCCAGGCGATCCGGCTGTGATGATCGATGGGCGCCCCGAGCCGGGCAAGGCCGGCTGCGAGGGCGATTATTTCGGCCCTGTGCACGTGCCGGAGGGACGGCTGTGGGTCATGGGGGACAACCGCGACAACTCCCTCGACTCCCGCGCGCACATCGGAGACCAGTGGCAGGGCACTGTGGATGCCGACGCCGTGCGCGGGCGCGTGGTTGGCATCGTCTTCCCGTTGTCTCGCATCGGGGCAGTGCACTGACATGCGTCGGCTGAAACAATTACGGACGTACGAAGTGGCGCTGTCCAAGGCCGGGCTCGGGCCGGTGGCCGGCGTGGACGAGGCCGGGCGCGGCGCCTGCTGCGGGCCCATGACCATCGCCGCGTGCATCCTGCCCGAGCGCATCGTGCCGGGGCTGGCAACGCTCACCGATTCCAAACAACTCTCGCCGACCCGCCGCGACGAGCTTTGCGACGTCGTGCGTTCCGTCGCGGTCGCCTATGCGATTGTCCACATCCCGGCCGCCGCCATAGACGCCCGTGGCGTGCAGCACGCCAACCTTTCTGGCATGCGGCGGGCCGTGGCACGCCTGGATCCGCAACCCGGCTACGTGTTGACCGACGCCATGAAGATCCCTGGCCTGCCGCGGCCCCAGCTGCCCATCATCGGCGGCGACGCCGCCGCGCGCTGTATCGCCGCAGCCAGCGTCTTAGCCAAGGTCAGCCGGGACCGAATCATGGAACAGCTCGACGCCGACTACCCCGGCTACGGCCTGGCAGGCCACAAGGGCTACGGCACCGCCGCACACCACGCGGCCGTCGCCACGCACGGGGCAACGCAAGAGCACAGGATGAGCTACGCGAACGTCGCCAAGGCCCACGCGGAGTTCTTGGCGCGCCGCTAGCTAAAACCCCGCCGCGGAAGATTAAAGTATGCACGGACAACCGTTGACCGTCGAAGGAGCAGGCCGTGAGCGCTGAGGAACTAGACAACTACGAAGCCGAAGTCGAGCTGTCGCTGTACCGCGAATACCGCGATGTGGTCAGCCAATTCTCCTACGTGGTGGAAACCGAGCGCCGCTTTTACCTGGCCAACGCCGTGGAGGTCATCCCGCACACCTCGGGTCCAGACGTGTACTACGAGGTGCGTATGTCGGACGCGTGGGTGTGGGACATGTACCGCTCGGCGCGTTTCGTGCGTTACGTCCGCGTAATCACCTACAAGGACGTCAACATTGAGGAGCTGGACAAGCCGGACTTTGTGATGCCGGAGTAAAAGTCAAGACCCAATTTCTTCCCCTGTGGATAACTGCGCCGATGGTGGCGGAGTTATCCACAGTTTTGTTGTGTGCGGCTGCGCGGGGCTGGAACAGGTGCACGGGGTTGGGGCACGCTGTGAGTCGACAGTAGTTGTTGACACATCAGGGGGAAGACAATGACGCGTTCGGTGGCGCTACACAACCGAGAACTGGGCAAGCGGGGAGAACGTTTTGCTGCGGATTTTTATCGGCGGCGCGGGGCGCAGGTACTGGCACGCAATGTGCACTATCGCTGCGGGGAGCTGGACCTGATTGTGCGGGAGGGCGCGACGGTAGTCTTCGTGGAGGTCAAGACCCGCTCTTCCGTGGCTTTTGGAGGGGCGGAGGCCGTGACGGCGCGGAAATTAGCGCGGATGCGGCAGGCGGCGTTCCAATGGCTGCGGGATAAACCGGCATGCCGCGTGCGCTTTGATGTGGTGGTGTTGGTGGCGCAGGGGGATACGTTTTCGATGGAGTACTACGCAGGGGTGGAAGACGGTGCTCGGTAGGTGCTACTCGATTGCGCTGCAAGGCGTGGACGCCTCGGTGGTGACAGTGGAGGCGAATGTGGGCTCCGGTTTGCCCGGGGTGCACGTGGTGGGATTGGCTGACACGGCGGTGCGCGAGTCGCGGGAACGGGTGCGCACGGCGGCGCTGAACTCCGGGCTGGGGTGGCCGAAGACGAAGGTGGTGGTGTCGTTGTCGCCGGCGAATCTGCCGAAGGCGGGCTCCCAATACGACCTGCCAATGGCGCTGGCGATCTTGACGGCTGCGACGGACGGCGCCGCGGATATCCTGGCCGACGCGCTGGTGCTGGGCGAGCTGGGCCTCGACGGAGAGGTGCGGCCGGTGCCGGGTATCGTGCCGTCGCTGCTCGCGGCGCGGCGCCACGGGGTGCGCACGGTGGTCATCCCGCCGGGCAATGCGGCGGAGGCGATGTTTGTGCCGGACGTGGAGGTGGTGGTGGCACACACGCTTGTCGACGCCGTGCGGTGGGCCACCACCGCAGAACCCCTGCCGTTGGCGCGCGGGGCTGCGCAGATGGAGGGCGAGCGCCCGCAGGTGGGCGACTTCGCTGATATCGCCGGACAGGAGGAGGCGAAGCGGGCCGCGGAAGTCGCGGCAGCGGGCGGTCATCATTTGCTGATGATTGGCCCGCCCGGATCCGGAAAATCGATGCTGGCGGCGCGGATCCCCGGAATTTTGCCCCCACTGAGCCCAGAACAGGCCATGGAAGCGACCGCGGTGGCATCGGTAGCAGATAAGCCCGGCGATGTCATAACGCATCCGCCGTTCGTGGCCCCGCACGCGTCGGTGACCCGGGCGGCGTTGCTGGGCGGCGGGCCCGGGAACCCGCGGCCAGGCGCGGTGAGTCTCGCGCACCACGGGGTGCTGTTTCTGGACGAGGCTTCGGAAATCTCGGCGGCGGTGCTGGATGGCTTGCGCGCGCCGCTGGAAGAAGGAAAGGTGCGCTTGGTGCGCCACCGGCGCGAGGTGGTGTTCCCGGCGCGCTTCCAGCTCGTGCTGGCGGCGAACCCGTGTCGCTGCGCGGCGGATAACCCCGGGGAGTGCCGGTGCAAGGGGCGTGAGCGTGCCGACTATCTGAAGAACCTTTCGGGCCCACTGCGGGACCGCCTGGACATGCAGATCCGGCTGTCGGGTCAGGCGGCGGTGCTGCACAGTGACGGTGAGGAGTCAAGCGCGGTCATCGCGGAGCGGGTGCTGGCGGCGCGTGCCTATGCGCGGGAGCGGTGGTCGGCGGCGGGGTATGCGGCGGTGACGAACGCGGCGATGCCCGCGCCCCGGCTTCGACG